>JAPHQV010000005.1 GCA_026197075.1 Gammaproteobacteria bacterium
ACCAGCGCCGACACCAGCGCCGACACCAGCGCCGACACCAGCGCCGACACCAGCGCCGGTACCGGCACCCGAGCCAGTGGCAAGCGACCCGCCCCAGCCTGCGTTGGTCTCCAAGCCCGCCGCGGCGCCCGTCCCGAAGCCGGTCCGGGTTGCGCCGGAGCTCGATCCCGAGCCGTTGCCGCCCGCACCCTCGGTCCGGAACGAGTCCAGTGCCGAGCGGGTGGAGGCACTTCCGCGCCCATCCGCGGTCGAAGAGGATTCCAGCACGGCGGACGCCGCACCGGCGACGGCCGAGCCGCAGCCTTTCACCACCGATCCCTGCCGGGGTCCGGCGGCGCGCTACCTGTCCACCTGCCGCTGAGCCGATAGGCTCCTAGTTCGTCCGGTCTTTGCCGGCGTGCCCTCCGGGCGGGTTACAATGAAAGCCAGTTGCCAACCGCAAGGAATCCTTGATGAGCACGGTATTGCAGGAAAGCCCTTCCCCCGAGTCGCCGGCCCGGGTGCACCCCGCCTTCGAATGGCGGCGCAGCCAGCGCATCGACGCCCTCAACCTGGTGGTGGAGGAATACCGCCACGGCAAGACCGGCGCGTTGCACTATCACCTCGCCGCGGACAATACCGAGAACGTCTTCCTGGTGGCGCTGCGCACCGTGCCCACCGACTCCTCCGGCGTGGCCCATATCCTGGAGCACACCGCCCTGTGTGGCAGTGAACGCTATCCCGTGCGCGATCCCTTCTTCATGATGATCCGACGTTCCCTGAATACCTTCATGAATGCCTTCACCAGCAGTGACTGGACGGCCTATCCCTTTGCCAGCCAGAACCGCAAGGACTTCGACAACCTCCTGGACGTGTACCTGGACGCGGTGTTCTTCTCGCGCCTCGATCCCCTCGACTTCGCCCAGGAAGGCCATCGCGTCGAGTTCGCCGAGGCGGGCAACCCGGATTCCGACCTGGTGTTCAAGGGCGTGGTGTTCAATGAAATGAAGGGTGCCATGAGTTCACCGGTGAGCACCCTGTGGCAGACCCTGACCAAATACCTGTTTCCCACCACCACCTACCACTACAACAGTGGCGGCGAGCCCGATGATATCCCCGATCTCAGCTATGAGGCTTTGCGGGATTTCTATCGCACCCACTACCACCCCTCCAACGCGGTGTTCATGACCTATGGCGATATCCCCGCCCACGAACACCAGGCGCGTTTCGAGGAACGGGCGCTGGCGCGCTTCGAGCCCCTGGATGTGCACATTGCCGTGGCGGAGGAGAAGCGCTACTACGCGCCGGTCTACGTGGAAGAAGCCTACGCGCTCGACGATGACCAGCGGGTGGAGGACAAGACCCACCTGGTGATGGGCTGGCTACTGGGCAACAGCACCGACCTCGAGGAACAGATGAAGGGTCAACTGCTGGAGGGGGTCTTGCTCGATGACAGCGCCTCGCCCTTGCGCCAGGCCCTGGAACGTACCGACCTGGGCTCCGCGCCCTCGCCCCTGTGCGGGCTGGAGTCCTCCAACTTTGAAATGAGTTTCATGTGCGGCCTGGAGGGCAGTCGTCCCGAACACGCGCGCGCCTTCGAGCAGCTGGTGCTGGAGGTGCTGGAACAGGTGGCGCGGGACGGCGTGCCGCTGGAGCGGGTGGAAGCGGTGCTGCACCAGCTGGAACTCAGCCAGCGGGAAGTGGCGGGCGATGGCTATCCCTATGGTCTGCAGCTGATTCTCGAAGGCCTGTCCGCCGCCATCCATCGCGGTGACCCGGTGGCGGCCATGGACCTGGACCCGGTGCTGGCACGCCTGCGGGTCGCCATCCAGGACCCGGCGTTCATTCCCGGCCTGGTGCGGACCTGGTTGCTCGACAATCCCCACCGCGTACGCCTGACCCTGCGTCCCGAACCGGCCATCAGCGCGCGCCGCCAGGCCGCCGAGGCCGCGCGCCTCGCCGCCAGGAAGGCGGCCATGGACGAGGCGGAACGCATCCGGGTACTGGAGCAGGCGGCGGCCCTGGCCGCGCGCCAGCAGCAGGAAGACAACCCGGACATGCTGCCCAAGGTCGGGCTGGAGGACATTCCCCTCGACCTGCCCATCGCCCGGGGCGAGGCCCTGGAACTGGCGGGCCGGCCGGCCCATTTCTATGCCCAGGGCACCAACGGCCTGGCCTACCAGCAGGCCGTCATCGACCTGCCGGGACTGGCGCCGGAGCTGCTGGAACTGCTGCCCCAGTACACCAGTTGCCTGGTGGAACTGGGCTGCGGGGAGCGCGACTACCTGACCATGCAGGCCTGGCAGTCCAGTGTCAGTGGCGGGATTTCCGCCACCACCTCGGTACGTGCCGCGATCCACGACGAACAGGCTACCCAGGGCATTCTCGTGCTGTCCAGCAAGGCCCTGGTCCGCAACCACGCGGCCATGACCGAGCTCATGCGTGTGACCCTGGAAGAGGTGCGCTTCGATGAGCACGAGCGCATCCGCGATCTCGTCGCCCAGCAGCGTGCGCGCCGCGAGCAGAGCGTGACCGGCAATGGCCACGGCCTGGCCATGCAGGCGGCGGCCTCGGGCATGAGTCCCACCGCTGCGCTGCTGCATCGACAGCGCGGTCTGGCGGGTATCCACCGCATCAAGGCCCTGGATGACGGCCTGGAGCAGGGCGATGCCCTGGAGCGACTGGCCGGGCAACTGCAGCAGATCCACCAGGCGGTGCTGGCCGCGCCGCGCCAGTTCCTGCTCATCGGGGAGGAGGAACAGCGTGCCCGCCTGCAGCAGGAACTGGAACAGCAATGGCAGGCCGCCGTGGCCGGCGGCAGCGGCTACCAACCCCTCGCCCTGCCACCGCTGCGCGGCCAGGTACGCCAGGCCTGGCTCACCAGCACCCAGGTGAACTTCTGCGCCAAGGCCTATCCCACCGTGCCCGCCGATCATCCCGACGCACCGGTGCTGGCGGTGCTGGCCGGGGTGCTGCGCAACGGCTTCCTGCACCGTGCCGTGCGCGAACAGGGTGGTGCCTATGGCGGCGGCGCCAGCCACGATACCGATGCGGCCGCTCTGCGTTTCTATTCCTACCGTGACCCGCGCCTGGTGGAGACCCTGGCCGACTTCGACCGCTCCATCGATTGGCTGTTGGGCGAAACCCTGTCCTGGCGCCTGGTGGAGGAGGCCATCCTCGGCGTCATCGGTTCCATCGACAAGCCGGGCTCACCGGCCGGCGAGGCGCGCGATGCCTTCTTCAACAACCTGTTCGGACGCACACCGGAACAGCGCAAGCGTTATCGCCAGCGGGTGCTGGAGGTGCGGGCAGAGGATATCCGGCGCGTGGGCGAGTCCTACCTGAAACCGGATCGCGCCAGCGTGGCGGTGATCACCAATGGCGGGCAGCTGGAGTTGTGCAAAGGCCTGGGGCTGGAGATTCACAACCTGTAGGCGCGCGGGCTCCAGTGGCGAGCAGCTACTTGTAGGAGCGGTCTCTGGCCGCTCCTACAGATCGAACTCCGCCCACACCGGGCAGTGATCCGAGGGTTTCTCCATGGCGCGGATGTCGTAGTCGATTCCCGCCCCGGTGCAGCGTTCCAGCAATGGGGCGCTGGCCAGCAAGGCGTCGATGCGCAGGCCGCGGCGCGGCTCGCGCTCGAAACCGCGGCTGCGGTAGTCGAACCAGCTGAACAGGTCGTTCTCCTCCGGATACAGTTTGCGGAAGGTATCGTCCAGGCCCCAGGCGGTGATGGTTTGCAACCACTCCCGTTCCTCCGGCAGGAAACTGCATTTGCCGGACTTCAGCCAGCGTTTTGCGTTGTCCGCACCGATGCCGATGTCCAGGTCCAGGGGCGCGATATTGAAATCGCCCATGACCACCAGCAGCTGGTCGGGCCGGAAGTTCTCCCGCAGGTAGCGCAGCAGGTCCGCATAGAATTTCCGCTTGGCGGGAAATTTCCATTCGTGGTCGCGGCTCTCGCCCTGGGGGAAATAGCCGTTGATGACGGTGATCTCCTCGCCGCCAGGCGTGGGGTAGACCCCGGTGATCAGGCGCCGCTGGGAATCCTCGCCGTCGAAGGGATAACCCCGTTGCACCCGCAGAGGTTCCAGGCGCGACAGCAGGGCGACACCGTAATGACTCTTCTGCCCGTGAAAATGGGCGCGATAGCCCATTGCTTCCACCATGGGCAGAGGGAACACCTCATCGGCCACCTTGGTTTCCTGGATGCCGATGATGTCGGGCGCGTGGCGCAGCGTCAGGGCCTCCAGCTGGTGGGGGCGGGCGCGGATGCCGTTGGTGTTGAAGGATACGATTTTCATGGGTGGACTCGCTTTCGGTTGAGATTCAGCAGCGTGTGGCCGTTGGCGGGTATCACCTTGCTGGCATCCTGGGGCATGAATACCGCATTCTAACGGACCGGCGCCGACCCGTCAGGTGCGCAGGGACGGTCGCTGTACTACACTGCGCGCCGCGTCGGCGCCGCCCCGGGGGACCCTGTCATGCAATGCGTAATTTATAAAGGCCGCAAGAAGGCCGATACCTACCTGTACCTGGAGCGCGAGGGCGATTTCAGCCGCGTGCCGCCGGCCCTGCTGGCATTGTTGGGGCCGCTGGAGCCGGTGTTGACGCTGGAACTCGGCCCGCAGCGGACCCTGGCCCGTGCCGATGTGGACCAGGTGCGGGCCCAGCTCCAGGAACAGGGCTATTACCTGCAGATGCCACCCCGGGAAGGGGAGGATGGGCTGCAGGAAAGGTTGAAAACCGAGGGTTTCTATATGCGGATACCAGACCGGGACGGTAACGGCACGTCATGATCGGGCGAGTCGCCAGCATGCGTGGCGCATCTGTCGGGGCGGGACGGCCGTGACACCGCGGGTGCGTTACCAGGCCGACCTGCGTCGGGAAAGCTTCCTGCCGGATCCGGCGCAGGCAGAGGTGGTGGAACATACCCAACGGCTCTACGAAGACCTGCTGCACGCCAGCCATGAGCGCGGCTGGTGGCGCCGGCTGCCGGGCCTGGCGCCCCGGCCGGTACGCGGTCTGTACCTCTGGGGCGGTCCGGGGGGCGGCAAGAGCCACCTGGTGGACAGCTTCTTCGACTGCCTGCCCTTCCCGGAAAAGCGTCGTGTGCATTTTCACCGCTTCATGCTGTCCGTGCACCAGCAGCTGGGGGAACTGCCCAAGACCCCCAATCCCCTGGTCATCATTGCGCACCGCCTGGCCGCGGAGCTGCGGGTACTGTGCCTGGATGAATTCCATGTCCACGACATCGCCGATGCCATGTTGCTGGATGGTCTGCTCAAGGCCCTGTTCGAACAGGGCATCAGTCTGGTCACCACGTCCAACAGCGCGCCGGATCAGCTGTACCGGGATGGCCTGCAGCGGGACCGTTTCCTGCAGGCCATCGAGCGCATCCAGCGGCACATGGTGGTGGTGGAACTGGCCTCCGCCACCGACTATCGCACCCGCACCCTGGAACGTGGCGGTACCTACCGGGTCGCCGCGAACGGGATTGCCCGGGACTGGCTGGAGACACACCTGCAGGCCCTGGCCCCGCGCCGCCTGCGGCGTGACGAAGCCCTGGGCGTCAATGGTCGCGCCTTGCCGGCCCGGGCGCTGGCGGAAGGGGTGGCCTGGTTTCATTTCGACCCCTTGTGCCGCGAGCCGCGCTCGACCCGTGATTACCTGGAACTGGCGCGCCTGTTCCATACCCTGCTGCTGGAGGGTGTGCCCGGCTTCCAGGAGGGCTCGGACGAGGCGGCACGACGCTTCATTCACCTGATCGACACCCTCTACGAGCACCGGGTCAAGCTGGTACTCACCGCGGACGTGGAGCCGGAGGCCCTGTACCCGGGGGGGCGCCTGGCGGGGCTGTTTGCCCGTACCGCCAGCCGGCTGGCGGAGATGCGCACGCACCGCTACCTGTCCCTGCCGCACCGGGGCCAGCCCTGAGGGGTCAAGACCCGGCCCGGACAGCCGATGACAACAGGGATACACTGTGGATCGAGGATTCAGGGCGGCCCGCGCGGCTGCCGGGCGATCCGCTGAGTGCGAATAGGGTAACCAAGGGTCCAATGTCATGACTGATGAGCGCAAACACACGGATAAGGCGCCGAGCCGGGAGGCCCGGGCAGCCAGTGTCACGGAACACCTGCGGGCGGCCCGCGAGGAGCTGCTGTCGGCCACGCCGGAACCCCTGCCGGAACAGTCCTTGAGCCTGAAGCCCTTGTTCATCGGCGTTGGCGTGATCATCCTGGGGGCCGCCATCTGGATGTTGTCCAGTGGTGGCGGCGAGCCCGTGGCAACACAGGAGCCGGAGCCCGCCGCGCAGGTGATGGAGGAGCAGGAACGCGCCTCCCTGGCCCTGGAGGCCGCCCGTGAGGCCCGGGAACGGGTGCGGGCCGCCGAGGAGGCTGCACGCCAGGCCCGGGAACGCCGTGCAGCCCTGGAGGCGGAGCAGGCGGCACAGCGGGCCCGGGAGGAGGAACAGGCCCGTCGTGAGGCACAGGAACAGGCTGCGGCCCTGGCCGCGGAAAGGGAGACCAGCCAGCGCGAGGCCCTGGAGGCCCGCCAGGCCCAGGCACGTCGTGAGGCGGAGGAGCGGGCGGCCCGGGCAGAGAGACAGCGCCAGGCGGCGTTGGCGGCCCAGCGGGAACAGGAGGCCGAAGCCGCCAGGGCCGCCGAGGTGGCTCGCCAGGCCGAGATCCAGCGGGAAGCCGAGGCCCGGGCGGCCCTGCAACAGGAAGCCGTGGCCCCGGTGGTCGAGGAAACCCCGACGGTTGAACCCGATCCCGCCCCGGTCGTGGAGACGGCACCGGTCGATACCCAGGATCCGGTGGCGGCCTTTCGCCAGGCCCGCCCCGGCGAGACCCGGGCCGGTGCGGCGGTAGAGGAAACGGAGGCGGAATTCAGCGCCGATCCCTGCAAGGGTCCGTCGGCGCGTTTCCTGTCCACCTGCCGCTGAGGCCGATCATTCGGGACCAAAAAAAGCCCGGCCAATGGCCGGGCTTTTTAGTTGCCGGGGTATCCCCCGCCTCAGGGGATCAGCAGCAATACCTTCACCGAGCTGTCCACCACGTCCTCGCGGACATAGCCGAGGCTGTTGGGGTCACTGGCCACCCGGGCCTTGACTGCCAGGTCGTCGGCCAGGGTGTCCGGCGGGGTGCCCTTGCCGGAGAACATGCGCCGCGACCAGTAGCCGGTCACCTGGGCCTCTGTCATGTTCAACACGCTGGCGAAGAACTTGTCGCGCATGTCATTGCCCGGTGCCTGGTCGAGCGGCTTCACACTGCCGCCGCCGGGAAAGGAACGGGAACGCCCCAGGTAGATGCGTTCCACTTCCGCCTGGTCGATGCTTTCCAGGGAATTGCCGGGATGGGCGATGATGGCCAGTTCCGCCTGGGCGCAGACGGCCCCGAACAGCAGGCCGGCGGCCAACAGGGTGCGGGTTGCGTACGTGCGTAAGGTTTTCATGGCAGCCCCCCTTAAAACACGACGTCGATGGCGACGCTGTAGATCATGGCAGCATCGTCGAGTACCGAGTTACCATCCGCGTCATAGCCGGTGAACAGGCCACGCCCTTCTGGATCGACCCGCTGCGCCTCTGCCTTGAGGGCCGCACCGGCGCCCAGCTCGTAACGCACGCCGAGGGTGATGGAGTCCTGTTTCAGCGCTTCGCCGCAGGGGAAGGGATTAGCGCCCCCGCAGCTGTTGGGGTTGCCGTTTTCATCCAGCTTGGCGTAGGTGATGTGGGGCATCCACTTGCCGAAGCGATACCCGAGGGTGGCGTAGTAGCCCTTCTGGTTGGGGAAGCCCAGGTTGGCGCCGCCCTCGATCTCGCGCTCGAAATACTCGGCATAACCAATGAAGTTGTTCAGGTCCATGGTGCCGCCCACGCTCCAGAACTCGGCGTCTTCCTGCGAGACGCCGAGAGCATCGGCGCTCACCTCGATGCTGAGGTAGCCGGCGCGCACGGAGAAGTGGTCCCAGTTCATGCTGCTGTTGATGCCGATGAGGTTCTGGGCCTCGAAATCGACGAACTCGACTGAGCCAGGCAAGCCAAAAGCGAATTGCTGATTGGGCGGGAAGGTTTGGTTGATCTCCAGTGCACCCTGCGGCACCACCGTGCTCTGGCCGCGGCTTGTGCCCACGTAGGGTTGCACCAGCAGGTCGGCGTTACCCAGGCGCGTACGGAACAGGGCATCGGCGCCGGCAATGGCGGTCAGCGGGTTGCTGGTATAGACCTCCTGGGGCGGACGGATCCAGGGGTAGGCGTAGCCCACCTCGATGTAGTCGGAGATCAGGAAGGTGGGGAACTTGATCTTGCCGGCACGCAGCTCCCAGGCATCGCTGGCGGTATAGCTGACGAAGCCCCAGTCGAAGAAGGCATCGTAGTCTTCCTCACGGGCGCGGCCCAGGACCTGGACGGTGACATTCATCTTCGGGTTGATCTGGGCGGCCACCTGCAATCCCACGCGGCTGTCCTGTTCAAATCCGATTTCATCGCGGATGTTGCCGTTGTACCACTGGGTGTCCGAATCGGTGTAGGTGGCGCCGGCGGTCATGAAGCCATTGAGGACGATATTGTCCACGGCCATGACCGGCGTCGCGCCAAGCGCCAGCAGTACCGCGGCGCTGGTGGTACGTAACCTGGTTTTCATAGATGATCCCTCGCGTTGTTCAGAATTGTTCACTGCCGGAGCTGCCATCGGCCCGACCCCAATAAAGCGTTGCTGCATCCCCACATACTGTTGCAGTTGCTCCACTTTTCGGGTCCGGCGCCAATGAAAACACAAAAAACCTCACAAGCACAGCATTGGTGCCTGTTTCTTCTCGAATAATCCTGGATCAGGCCGGCCTGGGACCTGTCAAGGTGTGAATCCCGGTGCCGGTCATTCCGCCAGACGCTGGCGCAGGGAGCGCAGGACATTCCCCCCCGTTTGCTGCACCTGCTGTACCTGCTGCACGCCGGGGAACCCGGCCGGTAACTGGTGCGTCAAGGCCGCTGCCAGCAGCATGCCTCCCGCGCCGAGCAGCGCGCCGCACAGCAGGGCGATACCGAAGCGGGAACGGTTGTGTACCGGGGCCGGTTCCCGGGCGGGTGCGGTCTTGTGGGGGTGGCCAGTCGCGCGCCGCGCAGGTGTGGCAACGGGCGTTTTCGCAGCCGTCGTGAAGCTGGCGGCGGCACGTGGCACTGAAACAGCGGTTTTCGTCGTCTGTGCCGATTTTCTCGCCACGGCAGGCTGCGTGACCTCTTCCACCAGGGGGCCGAAATCGATACCGGCCGCCGTCACGGTGGCAGTATCCGATGGGTGGGTCAGGCCTTGTTCCAGGATCGGACTGTTCTGCAGCAGGGGCTGCGAGGCCCGCTCCAGCAGGTTCAGCGCCGCCGCGGCGGCATGGCGGCGATCCAGGCCCCGGTCCGGATCGCCCATGGGTTCCGTTTTCCGGGTGTTGTGCATGGCCCGGTCGGCGGGACCCTCGTCCGTTGTGGCGCCCAGCGACCGGGCCCGCAGCCGTGCCATGTCCTGTTCCGCTTGGCGACAGGCCCGTTCCGCCCGTTCCCATTCCTGCAGCAGGCTCTCCCGGTTACGGTCATTGGCCTGCAGCAGTCGGTCTCCGGCCTGCCGGGCCTGCTCGCGCAAGGCCCGGATCTGTTCCTGCAAGGCCCGCGCACGCGCATCCGCCACAGGCCTGGTGGCCGCGGGCGAGCTGTGGGAAACGGGTTTTTGCAGGGTTTTGGCCATGGGTCCTCCGGTACCACCGGTAGCGGCCCGCCCTGCCCATGACTTTAATGGCTGGAAAGGATATCCAGCCGGACAGGCGCAGGACCGCTGCCATCACCGGCAGGGTAGCGGGGACCTGGCCAGGGTTCCGCGAACCCGGTCACGGAATCACACACATCCGGTTGGCTTCGGCAGGCCGCCCCACTTGCAGATCAGCTTCATGGGACCCTTCTGGAAGATGTCGTATAAATCCTTGGTGCTGACGCCCTGGGCCTTGGCAAAACGGCGGATGGGAGGCACGACTCCGTCGGTTTCGTACATCTGGCGCGCGTCGAGGATGAATTTCATGATCTGGTCGTCGATCTCGAACTCGTCGCGACGCGCCAGCTCGCGGGCCACTTCCTCGTTCCAGTCGTCGCGGTTCGTCAAAAAGCCTTCGCCGTCGGTTTGAATGTCCATAAGCTTCCTCCGTGGTTTGTGAATGAATGCAAGGGTAGTGGCTGGTGAAGGATCCTGCCTGCTGGCGGGTGTCGGCCGCATGGACGCGGCCGTCAAGCCTACAGGGACAAGGTGAGACCGCATAGCGGTCGATAAGGTGCCCTGGGGCATGTATTCACGGCGTCCCGCCAGCAGGCAGGATCCTTCACCAGCTGCCCATGTCCGTCAGGACGAACAACTCACCTCCAGCCGCCGTCCCCAGTCCGGCGGCGGCGCCGCGTAGGCGGCCATCTCCGGTTGTTCGTCAAAAGGCCGTTGCAACAGCGCCAGCAGGCGGTCGATTTCACGGTAATCCCCGCCTTGCGCGGCACGGATGGCCTGCTCGGCCAGGTAGTTGCGCAGTATGTACTTGGGATTCACGGCTTGCATGCGCGCCTGTCGTTCGGAGGCGTCCACGCCTTCCTGTGCCAGTCGTTGGCGGTAGTCCTGCGCCCAGCTATCGAAGCCGTCTCGATCCACGAAGGAATCGCGCAGCGGACAGCCCGGGTCGTCGAAGTGCGCCAGGGCGCGGAAGCTGTTGGTGTAGTCGCAGTGATTGGCGGCCAGCAGGTCCAGCCAGCCCTGCGCCAATGCGGCATCGTCCGGCTGCCGTTCCCACAGCCCCAGCTTGGTGGCCATGCCCTGGTCATGGGCCTGGCGGAACTGTTCCTGGTAAAGATCGAAACCGGCCTTGGCCAGCTCCACCGCGGCGTCCGGTTCGGGGTGCAACAGGGGCAACAGGGCCTGGGCCAGGCAGCTGATGTTCCACAGGCCGATGTCCGGCTGACGATCGAAGGCGTAGCGGCCGTGATGATCGGAGTGGTTGCAGATGAATCCGGGCTGGTAGTCATCCAGGAAACCGAAGGGACCATAGTCCAGTGTAAGGCCCAGGATGGACATGTTGTCCGTGTTCATCACCCCGTGGGCGAAACCCACCAGCTGCCATTGGGCGATCAGGCGGGCGGTGCGTGCCACCACTTCCTGGTACAAGGCCAGGTAGCGATCCTCCCGCTCCCGGAGTTCGGGATAGTGGTGTTCGATGACATAGTCGGTCAGCTGCCGCAGCCGGTCATGCTGGCCGCGGTAGAAGAATACCTCGAAGGAGCCGAAGCGCACATGGCTCGGCGCCATGCGCAGCAACAGGGCGCCGACCTCGATCTGTTCACGGTACACTTCTTCCTCGCTGCCCAGCATGCACAGGGCGCGGGTGGTGGGTATGCCCAGGCCGTGCATGGCCTCGGAGCAGAGGTATTCGCGTACCGTGGAGCGCAACACGGCACGGCCGTCACCCCGGCGTGAATAGGGAGTAGGGCCGGCGCCCTTGAGTTGCAGCTCCCAACGCTCGCCGCGCTGGTTCAGCACCTCGCCGAGGAGGATGGCGCGGCCATCGCCGAGCTGCTCCACGTAGTGGCCGAACTGGTGGCCGGCATAGAGCATGGCGATGGGGTCGGCGCCGGGCAGGGGGCGGCTGCCATTGAGATAGTCCACGAACTCGGCACGCCCCGCGTCACCCGGGTCCAGGTCGATGAGCGCGGCCGCCGCCTCGTTGAAGCTGGCCAGGTGGGCGGCCAGCAACGGGGTGGGTTGCAGGCGGCCGTGAAAGTCCTCCGGCAGGCGTCCGAAACTGTTGCTGTACTGCAGTTGTTCGAGGCTGGGCATGGAAGCGATGATGGGCAGCGTTCCGGACGGCTTCAACCCCTGGGACTTGCAGGAATTTCACCGGGGTCGGAAGGTATCGTTACAATGAATCCCGTCATTCCCGCGCAGGCGGGAATCCATGTGTTTGCCACCAGTCATGTACGGGGCCTCATGAGCGAACAAAAACTGCATTTCATCAGCAAGCCCAACTATGGCCGCATCCGCAAGGACAAGGTGGTGCGGCTGCGCTACGCCGTGTTCGACCGCCAGGGCGAGCATGCCCTGGAATTCCGTGATGACCTCTACTACCTGCATGGTGGCTACGGTGGCGCCTTTCCCAAGATCGAGGCGGCCCTGGAGGGCATGGACATCCACGCCAAGACCGAGGTGGAACTGGAACCGGAGGATGGCTATGGACCTTACGATCCTGCCCTCCTGATCACGGCTCCGCTGGAGGAATTCCCGCCCGAGGCCCGCGAGCTTGGCGCGCGACTGGAGGGCGAAACGCCTGATGGTCGCAGCGTACCCTTCCGGGTGGTGAAACTGGAGGGCGACCGGCTCACGGTGGATGGCAATCATCCCCTGGCGGGGCGGCAGTTGCGCTTTGTCCTGGAGGTGCTGGACATCCGTGATGCCACGGAGGCAGAGATCGCCGCCGGTCATGCCTTCGTCCACCCTCGGGAGGGCGTGCGGCACTAGCCCGTGGACGGCCCCGGTCCCCGTCCGCGATGCGCTTCCCCGTCTCTATGATTTCCCTGCCCATCGATCCCCTGTTGCCCGAGATCCGGCGCGTGCTACAGGTCCACAACCGGCTGGTCATCCAGGCCGCGCCCGGTGCCGGCAAGACCACCCGCGTCCCGCCGGCCCTGCTGGACACGGACTGGCTGGGCGAACGACGCATCCTCCTGCTGGAGCCACGTCGGCTGGCCACGCGGGCGGCGGCGCGGCGCATGGCCGCGGAACGGGGTGAGGCGGTGGGCGAGACCATCGGCTATCGCACCCGCCTGGATACCAAAGTGGGTCCGCGCACCCGCATCGAGGTGGTCACCGAGGGCATCCTCACGCGCATGCTGCAGCAGGACCCGGCCCTGGAGGGTGTCGGCGCCGTGCTGTTCGATGAATTCCACGAGCGCAGCCTGCAGGCGGACCTGGGCCTCGCCCTGAGCCTGGAATCCCAGGCCGCCCTGCGCGAGGACCTGCGCCTGCTGGTGATGTCCGCCACCCTCGAAGGCATTCCCCTGGAGGACTACCTGGACGCGCCGGTGCTGTGCAGTACCGGGCGCAGTTACCCGGTGAGCGTGCACTACCAGGCCTGTGGCGAGGCCGCGGATCGCACCCCCATCACCCAGGTGGTGCGCACGGTGCTGCGGGCACTGGAGGAGCAGGAGGGAGACATCCTGGTGTTCCTGCCCGGTACCGGCGAGATCCGCCGCGTGCTGGGGGGTCTGGAGCAGGCCCGCCTGGATCCTTCCATCCTGCTCTGTCCCCTCTACGGCGATTTGGAAGCCGCTGCCCAGGATGCGGCCATCCAGCCGGCACCGGCCGGTCGGCGCAAGCTGGTGCTGGCGACGGCCATTGCCGAGACCAGTCTCACCATCGAAGGCGTGCGCGTGGTGGTGGATGCGGGACGCGCGCGGGTGGCGCGCTTCGATCCCGCCAGCGGCATGACCCGGCTGG
Organism: Gammaproteobacteria bacterium; assembly: GCA_026197075.1. Lineage (GTDB taxonomy): Bacteria > Pseudomonadota > Gammaproteobacteria > DSM-19610 > DSM-19610 > JAIVHA01. The sequence goes on from JAPHQV010000005.1 coordinate 13,482, forward strand.
TGACCCAGCGGGTCTCGAAGGCGGCGGCGACCCAGCGGTGCGGCCGCGCCGGCCGCACGGCCCCGGGCAGCTGCTATCGGCTCTGGGACCAAGGCACCCAGGCGGGCCTGCTGGCACAGACCCCGGCGGAGATCCTGGCCGCAGACCTCGCCCCCCTGGCCCTGGAGCTGGCGCGCTGGGGTACCCGCGATCCCGCCAGCCTGCGCTGGCTCGATGCCCCACCGGCGGGCGCCTATGCCCGCGCCGTGACCCTGTTGCAGGCGTTGCAGGCCCTCGATGCCGAGGGCGGCATCACCCCCCACGGCCGGCGCATGGCGGAGCTGCCCCTGCATCCGCGCCTCGCGCACATGGTATTGCGTGGCCACGAAGTGGGTCTGGGTGGGCTGGCCTGCGAGCTCGCGGCCCTGTTGAGCGAGCGCGATATCCTGCGCGGCCGGGAGCGGGACCTGGACCTGCAGCATCGGGTGGAACTGCTGCGTCAGGCGGGTCGGGACGGGTCTCTCGACCGGGCGGCCCGCCAGCGGGTACTGCAGGTGGTGACACAGCTGCGGCGTGGCCTCGGAATCAAGGCCCAGGACGACCCCGCCGGGAATACCGGCCTGCTGGTGGCCCTGGCCTATCCCGATCGCATCGCCCGTACCCGGGACGGCCAGCCGGGCCGCTACCGGCTGAGCGGTGGCCAGGGTGCCTTCCTGGATCCGGGGGATGCCCTCGGGGATGCCGAGTATCTCGCCATCGCCGCCCTCGACGGGGACCGGCGCGAGGCACGCATCTTTCTGGCCGCGCGGCTGGCCCGGGAGGATCTGGAGCGGGTCTTCGCCGACCAGGTCCATGTGGTAGAGCAGGTGCGGTGGGACGCGGTTGCCCTGCGGGTGACGGCGCGTCGCCAGCTGCGACTTGGCGCACTGGTGCTGAAGGATGCGCCGCTGGCCCGACCGGATCCCGCCGCCCAGGCCCGTGCTCTGCTGGAAGGGGTGCGCCAGCAGGGACTGGTGGCGCTGCCCTGGAGCGAGGCGGCGCGCCAGTTGCAGGCGCGACTTGCCTTCCTGCGCGACGTGGATGAAACCGGCGACTGGCCGGACCTGTCCGATTCGACACTGGAAGCCACCCTGGAGGATTGGCTCTTGCCCTGGCTACAGGGCCTGCACCGCTGGGACCAGGTGCAACGCCTGGACCTGGCCGCCTTGCTGCTGGAAAACCGCCTCGACTGGAACCTGCGCCAGCGCCTTGAGGACTGGGCTCCCACCCATATTTCCGTACCCAGCGGTTCACGCCTGCGGGTAGACTATGCCGCCGGCGAGATCCCGGTGCTGGCGGTGCGGTTGCAGGAGATGTTCGGCTGCGCGGACACGCCGCGCATTGCCGGCGGACGGGTGCCGGTGCTGTTGCACCTGCTGTCACCGGCGCGGCGCCCGGTGCAGGTGACCCGCGACCTGGCCAGCTTCTGGGACAAGGCCTATGCCGAGGTGAAGAAGGACCTCAAGGGGCGGTACCCGAAGCATTCCTGGCCCGATGATCCGCGCCAGGCGGAGGCGCGGCGGGGGGTGCGGCCGCGCCACGGATAAGCCTGCAGGAGGGCTTGGTTGATTTCCCATTGCGGGACTCGCTGTGAATACATCCCTGTACGCTCGATGGCCGCATCCCTGCGGCCAACGGTCCCGCGATGGGAAATCAACCAAGCCCCGTGACTCTTAATCAATTTGCTTGTTCAGGAGACAACATGCCCAAGGCCAGTGAGCTGAAGAAAGGTGCCGTGGTGGAGATGGACGGTGAGGTCTACGTGGTGCGCCAGTTGGAGACCAAGAGTCCCTCCTCGCGCGGTGCCGTGACCCTGTACAAGGTGCGTTTCCAGAACGTGCGCAGCAAGCAGAAGCGCGACGAGACCTTCCGCGGCGACGACACGGTGCAGAACGTGGCCTTCGAGAAGCGGGCGGTGCAGTTCTCCTACCAGGACGGCGATATCTTCTACTTCATGGACAACGAGGACTACACCCAGTACGGACTCGATGCCGAGAGCCTGGAGGACCAGCGTCCCTACCTGACCGAGAGCCTGGAGGGCATTGCCCTGCTGCTGGTGGATGGCGCGGTGATCGCCCTGGAACTGCCCCAGTCCGTGGACCTTGAAATCCTCGAGACGGCGCCGGCCATCAAGGGCGCCAGTGCCTCGGCGCGTACCAAGACCGCTGTGTTGTCCACCGGGCTGGAGGTACAGGTGCCCGAGTACCTGGCGACGGGGGAGGTGGTGCGGGTCAATACCGCGACGGGCAAGTTCATGTCCCGCAGCTAGAAGCGGGAAACAAAAACGGCGGCCCTCGGGCCGCCGTTTTTGTCAGGGGTTTTTACATCCCCTTTTGCACAGCTCAGGCCCGGCGACGGACCAGCTGCAGGCCCAGCAGACCCAGGCCGAACAGGGCCAGGATGGAGGGCTCGGACACCGAGGGATCTCCGCCATTATCGTTGCAGCCGGGTGCATTTGGGTTTTCATCGCAGAAGTCGATGGTTTCCTGCAGCTTGGCGTTGGCGAAGGCCGTCACGAAGTCCTCGACCACCTGCTGGTTGTTGGTGTTCAGGCTGTTCAGGTCGAACTGTTGGCCGTTGTTGGCCAGGGCCAGGGGCACATAGCAGCTGGCATCGGCCGTCAGGCAGGCACCACCAAAGCTCACCACGGCGTTGAAGAGCGCATTGTTCTGCTTGAGCAGGCCATCCACCACGGCGTAGCTCGGCGCCAGGCCGTTCACGGCAAAGCCCGCGGCGGAGGAGGAGTCGTTATCCTCGTCGGTGAAGATGATGATGTTCTTCACCGCGTTGGGCCGGTAGGAGAACAGGTCGCTCTGGTTGTCGATGGCGTTCAGGGCGAAGGCGGTGGCGGAGAAGCCGGACTCGAAGCCACCGCTGATCTGCAGACCCTGGGCCGCGGTGGCCAGGCTGGCGGGATCGGTCAGGTCGGAGATCATGCGCGGCTGTGCGGCACTGGCGCCATAGCCCACCAGGCCGTACTGGGCGTCTACGCCGCCGGCGGACAGGATGGAGGCGAACAGGCCGATGTTGTTGCGCAGGTTGGCCTGCACGGTGCCCATGGAGCCGGACTCGTCGACCAAAAAGACGATGTCGGTCATGATGGCGGACTGGGCCGGGTTGCCGAAGCCGATCAGCGCGGCGGCCATGGCGGCGGAGGTGAAGAGTTGTTTTAGTTTCATGTTAATGGCTCCTGGTGCTCTGCATGGAAATTGCCCGTTTGCACGGGTTTGCGGGATGTTTTGCAGGCATCGTGCCAGTTTCGATTTGTAGTTCTAAATTAATAGGTTAATCTTTTCCGTGAAATAACCCGGCGGCACGACTGTAAAATTCTTTGACTAACAGAAGGTGGTTTCCATGAAGATCGGCACCCCATTATCCCCCGGGGCCACCCGGGTCATGCTGCTGGGCAGCGGCGAGCTGGGCAAGGAGGTGATCATTGCCCTGCAGCGTCTCGGCGTGGAGGTGATCGCCGTGGACCGCTATGCCCATGCCCCGGGCCACCAGGTCGCACACCGTGCCCACGTCATCGACATGGCCGACGGTGCCGCCCTGCGCGGCCTCATCGAACAGGAACGGCCGCGGTTGGTGGTACCCGAGATCGAGGCCATCGCCACCGATACCCTGGCGGCGATCGAGGCCGAGGGCCTGGCCGAAGTCATTCCCACGGCCCGCGCCGCCCAGCTCACCATGAACCGCGAGGGCATCCGCCGGCTGGCGGCCGAGGAACTGGGGCTGCCCACCTCGCGCTATGCCTTCGCGGAAAGCCGGGAGGAACTGGCGGCCGCCATCGACACCGGCATCGGCTATCCCTGCATCGTCAAGCCGGTGATGTCCTCCTCGGGCAAGGGTCAGTCCACCCTGCGCGGCCCCGCTGACCTGGAGGCCGCCTGGGATCATGCCCTGAGCGGTGGCCGGGTCAAGCGCGCCCGGGTGATTGTGGAGGAGATGATCGATTTCGAGTACGAGATCACCCAGCTCACGGTGCGGGCCCTGAATGCGGCCGGTGTACTGGAGACACACTTCTGCGCACCCATCGGTCATGTGCAGGAGCAGGGTGATTACGTGGAAAGCTGGCAACCCCAGCCCATGAGCGCCACGGCCCTGGAGCGGGCGCGGGAAGTGGCGCGGCGCATCACCGACAGCCTTGGCGGGCGCGGCCTGTTCGGGGTGGAGCTGTTCGTGCGTGGCGACGAGGTCTGGTTCAGCGAGGTGAGCCCGCGTCCCCATGATACGGGTATGGTCACCATGGTCACCCAGCGCCAGAACGAATTCGAGTTACATGCCCGCGCCATCCTGGGCCTGCCGGTGTCCGTGGCCCTGGCGAGTCCGGGCGCCAGCGCGGTGATCTACGGTGGCCTGGATGAGAAGGGGATTGCCTTCGAGGGGCTGGAGCAGGCCCTGGCGGACCCGCAGGTGGAGCTGCGACTGTTCGGCAAGCCGGAATCCTTCCGACGCCGGCGCATGGGCGTGGCGCTGGCCTGGGCAGATACGGTGGAAGCGGCGCGCACGCGTGCCAAGACCGCCGCCGGCCAGGTTCGTCCGGTTGGCGCCCACTCCGTGGGCGAATGATCGGTTACGCCTAGGAGCCTGTCGGACTTGAGCGATCGTAGCGAGCAAGGTGGGAGAGTGAGGTCATTTTTTCGATCGTTTGAGGAGAATAGCCGTCGCTATTCGACGAAAAGGATCGGGAAAATGGGCCGCTCTCCCACCGGCGCAGTAGATCAGTCTCAAGTCCGACAGGCTCCTAGCGCCAGTCCATGACCCATTCATGTTCGTCCCGATGCGGGGGCTGGGGTTGCCGTGACAGTTGCTGGTCACGGTAGGCCTGCAACAGTGCCTGCACGTCCGCCTGTCCCGCCACACTGGGCTGGTGCAGGTAGTCGGCGATCTGGCGGTAGAGTTTCCAGCGCCACCAATCGGTGCTGTAGGGTTCGTCCATCGAATACCTCGTCATTCGTCTCTGGCTACAGGACGCATTACAACGCGCCCCGGTTGCGGTTTTATGACGGTGCGATGACGGGCAGATGACGTAAGGGCGAGCTCAGGCATCCATATCGGGGATGAGCAGGCTCTCGATACGCTTGATCATGTCTTTCAGGCGCAGCTTGCGTTTCTTCAGGCGCTGCAGCTGCAACTGGTTCTGGTAGGGATTGGCGTGTAACTGGCTGATGATCTCGTCCAGGTCGCGGTGTTCCATGCGCAGCTCCGCAAGCCGGATGTGCAGACTTTCCAGGTTTTCTTGTTGGTCCATGGTGGAACCCTGCGTGCCCCGAGGTGAGCGGGGCTGCCCCCGAGACGCCTAGTTTGACCGATGTCTCCGGGCTTGCCAACCGACCCGCCGCCGGATCAGTCGCGGCGCTTGCGGCGCGGCCGTCCCTCGAAGCGGACCACCGCCTGCATGATCTCCGGGTAGGGCAGGGACTCCAGGTCGCCGTGACGCAACAGGACGGCGCGGATCAGGGCATCGATATCCTCGATGGCGTCCGGGGTGGTGCCAGGCGTGAGGTCCTGCTGCAGGCCGAGCAGGCCGCCGGTCTGCACGCGGATCTCCTTGGCGTGGGGCAGCTCCCCTTCGATATGGGTGATGCGCAGGGCGAAGATGGCCTTTTCCCGCAAGCGGGTCAGCAGTTCAAGACAACGCTTCTGCGCGCTGGGCGAGGAGCAGGCGGCACCTTCGCGGTCCGCGAGGTGGAAACGGGTGCAGAGGGAACACTGGCTGCGCCGGCTCAGGATGGATTTCTCGAACACACACCGCAGGCCGTTGACGGCGTGGTAGGTGGAGCGGAATTCCTGTTCGTCCATCGGCCGGGGAGGGCCCTATTTTTCCCATTCCTTCAGGATGGGCGCCTCGCGGTGTTCCTGGAGCTTCTCCTCGGCTTCCAGTTCCGATTCGGCGAAGATCACCTTGATCACCCGGTTGTCGTCCGGGGGAGTCGCGGCGCGCAATTCCCGTGCCCGGTTCTTGGCATCCTTGAACTTCTCGAAGGTATCGATTCGCTCCAGGTGCTTGACCAGCGCGGTAGGTCCCTGCTGAATCGCGTAGATAAAGTACGGCATGTTCTGTTCCTGGCGGTTGATGAGGAGGATCGGCGGTGCCGGTTCCGGAATGAGTATACCAGCACGACTGCAGGACGGTTTCCATGTGTCGGTTGGGTGTTTGGGTGTGCCCGGGCGGGTGATGCCCCGGCGCCTTGGTGTCGGCCCTGTTCAGGGTCTATACTGAGCCTGCCCAAGAGGTTGGGATGGGCCACGGGGCGGCTTCGACGCCCTCCAGGCCCGCTCGCATAACAATTCCGCAACAACAAATCACGCGACAGGGGTTGAGTTAGATGGCAACAGGAACAGTAAAGTGGTTCAACGATTCCAAGGGATTCGGATTTATCGAAATGACGGACGGGCAGGAGGATGTGTTCGTCCATCACACGGCCATTCAGGCGGACGGTTTCCGTTCCCTGGTCGAGGGCCAGCAGGTCCAGTTCGAGGTGGAGCGTGGCCCCAAGGGCCTGCAGGCCTCGAACGTGATGGTGGTGAGCTAGTGTACTCCGCCTGAACAAAGAGCCCCGCACCAGGCGGGGCTTTTTTCTTTCGGGGACAGACCACGGTTTTTCCCGCGGAAAACCGTGGTCTGTCCCCGGTTTTTTTATCCGTACCGCCCGGTGATGTAGTCCTCGGTCTGTTTTTTCGACGGGTTGGTGAACAGGGTATCCGTGTCGCCGTACTCGATCAGGTCCCCCATGTACATGAAGGCGGTGTAGTCGGATACGCGCGCCGCCTGCTGCATGTTGTGGGTGACGATGATGATGGTGTACTGGTCCTTGAGTTCGTTGATCAGTTCCTCGATCTTCAGGGTCGAGATGGGGTCCAGGGCCGAGGCCGGTTCGTCCAGCAGGATCACCTCCGGCTCGATGGCGATGGCGCGAGCGATGACCAGGCGTTGCTGCTGGCCGCCGGACAGGCCGAAGGCGTTGTCGTGCAGGCGGTCCTTAACCTCGTCCCACAGGGCCGCCGCGCGCAACGAGCGTTCCACCACTTCGTCCAGCAAACGCTTGGAATTGACTCCCTGCAGGCGCAGGCCATAGGCCACGTTCTCGTAGATGGATTTTGGAAAGGGATTCGGCTTCTGGAACACCATGCCCACGTTGCGGCGCAATTCGGCCACGTCCACGCCACGTGCGTAGATATCATTGCCATCGATGAGGATCCGGCCCTCGATGCGGCAGATGTCCACCAGGTCGTTCATGCGGTTGAAGCAGCGCAGCAGGGTGGACTTGCCGCAGCCGGAGGGGCCGATGAAGGCGGTGACCCGCTTTTCGGGGATCGCCAGGTTGATATCGTTCAGGGCCCGGTCATTGCCGTAATAGAGATTCAGGTTTTGGACGGCGATCTTGGTCTTTTCCTCCGCCAGCGACAGGGTCTTGAGGGCAATGTTGCCGCGCGCCTGGCTGGCGGAGATGGCCACGCCGGGGCGTTGCGATTCGGTGGACTGTTCGTTCATGCGTATTCACTCACCATTGATCGTTGAGATTCATAAAGCCAAAGTGTTCCTGAGTTGTCCGGTATCCCCTTGTGGGACCGTCGGCCGCAGGGATGCGGCCGTCGAGCGTACAGGGATGTATTCACAGCGTGTCCCATGAGGGGATACCGGATAACGTACCCTCTATTACTAATATGCAATTCCATCTCTTCAATCGGAAGCGCTGCGGTAGCGTTCACGCAGGTGGTTGCGGATGCTGATGGCGGTCAGGTTGAGGATCACGATCAGGATCACCAGGATCAGCGCCGTGGCATAGACCAACGGCCGCGCCGCCTCCACGTTGGGGCTCTGGAAGCCCACGTCGTAGATGTGGAAGCCCAAGTGCATGATCTTGCGCTCCAGGTGCACGAAGGGGAAGGTGCCGTCCACGGGCAGGGTGGGGGCGAGCTTGACCACGCCCACCAGCATCAGCGGTGCCACCTCTCCGGCGGCGCGGGCGATGGCCAGGATCAGGCCGGTCATCATGGCCGGCGTGGCCAGCGGCACCACCACCTTCCAGAGGGTTTCCGCCTTGGTGGCACCCAGCGCCAGGCTGCCCTGACGGATGGTGGATGGGATGCGCGCCAGGCCTTCCTCGGTGGACACGATGACGATGGGCAGGGTCAACAGGGCCAGTGTCAGCGAGGCCCAGAACAGCCCCGGGGTGCCGAAGGTAGGCGAGGGCAGGGCGGCCTCGTAGAACAGGCGGTCGATGTTGCCGCCCAGAAAGTAGACGAAGAAGCCCAGGCCGAATACGCCGTAGACGATGGAGGGCACGCCGGCCAGGTTGTAGACCGAAATACGGATGAGTTTGAGCACCGGCCCCTGCCGGGCGTATTCACGCAGGTAGATGGCGGCGAGGATACCGAATGGGGTTACCATGATGGACATGACGAACACCATGGAGATGGTGCCGAAGATGGCCGGGAAGATGCCGCCCTCGGTATTGGCCTCGCGCGGATCATCGCTGAGGAATTCCCAAAGGCGTTCAACGTACTGGCCCAGCTTGGCCGGCACGGACATGGCATTGGGCGCGGTGACGCGCACGATGGTCGCCAGGTTGATGTCCACTTCCTGGTCATTACTCATGCGCATGCGCAGGCTGTCACGCTTGGTCTCGGTGTAGAGCAGGTCGAGTTCCTGGCGTAATACAGCGTACTCGGCGTCGAGTACGGCGCGTCGCTCCTCGATGCGCTGCTCCTCGGCGTTGCGCACCGCCGCGGGCGGGTCCTGCAGCTCCAGGCTGCGCTCGTCCAGACGCAGACGCTCCAGGTCGCGGTTGATGCGGCCGATGTCGCGCTTTTCCAGGCGCTTGATGCGCTTGTGCAGTTCCAGACTGCGCGTTACGGCGGCCTGCAGCTGTTCCCGGAAATCCGTCTCCGCGGCGCTGGCGACGGTTTCGCCACTGCGCAGCAGGGCGACCGGCTGGCCGTAGAAGTTGCCCCACTCGCGACGCTCGATCACATAGACGTCTTCCGGGTATTCGAAGGGCGCCATGCCCAGTCCCAGGAGCCAGATGAAGTCGCGACCGAACTGGTCACGGTTGCCCTGCTTGATCAGGTGCCGGGTCACCAGGTCGATGCCCTCGGGCACATGGTAGCCCGCGTCCCGGGCCACGGTCGTCGGTATGGTCTGGGAACGCACCAGCTCTCCCAGCATCACGCTGGTCTTGCCCTCATGATCGGTGGTCTTGATGAGCGCCACATCGGCGGCCCAGAAGTGGCCGAAGCCGCGCACGGCAATGAGGCCGATGAGGCCGATCACCATGATCATGCTGATGGCGACGGCGCCGCCGTTGAGCCAGATCCAGGGCGAGCCGCTTTTGAACCAGTCTTTCATGTCACGTCCCCAGTTCCGGGATTACAGGTTGCTGTAGCGCGTACGCAGGCGCTGGCGAATGATCTCGGCCACGGTATTGACCACGAAGGTCAATGCCAGCAGCACCAGGGCGGCGAGGAACAGTACCCGGAAATGGGTCGAGCCCACGGCCGTCTCCGGCAGCTCCACGGCGATGTTGGCCGACAGGGTGCGCATGCCCTCGAAGATATTGAAATTGACCACCGGGCTGTTGCCGGTGGCCATGAGCACGATCATGGTCTCGCCCACGGCGCGGCCGAAGCCCATCATCACCGCGGAGAAGATGCCCGGGCTGGCGGTGGGCAGCACCACGCCCAGCACCGTCTGCCAGCGCGTGGCGCCGAGGGCCAGCGAACCCTGGGTCAGGTGGCGGGGCACAGTGAAGACGGCGTCCTCGGCGATGGAGAAGATGGTGGGGATGACCGCGAAGCCCATGGCGATGCCGACGATCATGGCGTTGCGCTGGTCGTAGGTGATGCCCACGTCGGTGAACCACTGGCGCATGCTGCCGTCGAAGAGCCACACCTCGATATGGGGGCTGGCCACCAGGCACGCCCAGCCGAACAGCAGAATCACCGGTGTAAGCAGTGCCGCCTCCCAGCCCTCGGGGATGCGGGAACGCAGGGCGGCGGGGAGCCGTGACCAGGCGTAGGCGAACAACAGCATCATCACCGGCATCAGCAGCAGGAAGCTGAAGATGGCCGGGAGGTTTTCCTCGGCGAAGGGGGCCAGCCACAGGCCGGCCAGGAAGCCCAGGATGACGGTGGGCAGGGCCTCCATGATCTCGATGCTGGGTTTGACGATGCCGCGCAGCTTGGGCGTCATGAAATACGCGGTATAGATGGCCCCGGCGATGGCCAGCGGGATGGCGAACAGCATGGCATAGAAGGCCGCCTTCAGGGTGCCGACGGACAGGGGCACCAGGCTGAACTTGGATTCAAACTCGTCGGAAGCGGAAGAGGACTGCCAGATGTAGTCGGGCTCGCTGCGACCCTCGTACCAGACCTTGTTCCACAGGGCGGAGAAAGACAGCTGCGGATGCTGGTTCCAGACCCCCGCCACCTGCACCATGCCCTGGTCATCCAGGGCCAGGAGCCGGCCATTGATGGGCGAGATCGCCACCATGCGGAGGGGGCGTTCGCTGAGCTGGTCGAGGTAGAGAGTGCGGGCCGAGGTGCCGTAATGGATGCCGAGGTGGCCGGCGGCATCCCCCACCAGGAAGCCCTTGCGGTTGTACTCGGGCGCGATGGTCGTGATGGCGGCCGAATGGGCGGTGAAATCCCGAATCCGGTTCAGGTGAAACTGGTTGTGCTCATCCCGTAACAGGAACCACTGGCTCAGTTCGCCGCCCTCGGTGCCGACGATCAGCGACACGGTACCCACCAGGAATTCCATGGCGGTGATGGCATCACCCCGGCCGGCATCCACGGATTCCACCAGGCGCGCGGCGCCCAGGTCGGCGATATCGTAGTAGTGCACCAGGCCATCCCGATCGGCCACGTACAGGCTCTGCAAGGTCTTGTCGAGCAGCAGGCGAACCGGTGTGTCGGTGGCCATGGGCAGTTCGATACCGCGCGTGCTGATTTCCACTTCCCCGGTGAACAGGTTTTCGCGGGTGTCCAGGCGGGTCAGCAGCAGGCGGCCATCCTCGGTGATGGCGGCGATATTGGTGCCGCCGCTGCCGCGGGTGACGGACTGGATGGCCAGGTGGAGCAGGGGGCGGCCTTCGGGATCGATGGTGATCGGGTCGGTGCCCAGGGGATATTCCACCTTGGGCGTGATCTGACGCTGGTCGTCGGGAAAGCTCAGGTCGAAGGCATGGCGCGCCACCACTGCCTGGCCGTTGTCCAGGCCCAGGGCGGTGATGCCACCATTGGCTTCGGCCGCGGCGAAGCTGGTCACGCGCTGACCCGCCGGCACCGGCAGCTCGAACTTGGTGTGCAGACGGCCATCGTCGGCCGAGAAGAACCGGACCACACCCTGGTCGTCGTACTGGATGCCCAGTTTCTCGTAGCGTTCCAGCAGGAGGTGTTGCGGGCGGCCGTCGCCGGTCGGCAGCGCATACTGGGCCTGGGGGGTAACGGTGGCGCCGCGCAGGACGGGTGCCACCTCGTAGAACAGGTAGACGAAGATCATGGCCAGGGCCAGGACCACGCCGAAGCCGGCGGCGGTGATGCCCCAGTGGGAGGCACGGTCCATGCGTGCGCGCTTGCGCCGCAGCTTCTGTCGGGCCTCCGCGGCGGGCAGCAGGGAGGGTCGGCGGGCCGAACCGACGGCCTGGGTGGGGCTTGTATCGCTCATGAAAGTGGCTCGTCTGACGCCTGGGCACGGATGGCGTTAGGGTAATGGCGGATTATGACAGTTGTGTGACACCGGCGGCCGGCAACTTTACTCTTGGGAAAAAAAGAGAGGCATATCAAATGCCTCTCCAAGGGTGTAACGACAGCGGTGAGGATGGGCTTATTCGATGCCCAGTTCCTTCAGGGTCTTGCTGGTCACGGAGGCGGGCAGCGGCACATAGCCGTCACGCAGCACCACGCCCTGGCCGGCCTTGGACAGCACCATCTTCACGAACTCCTTCGCCATGGGATCCAGGGGGCGATTGGGGTTCTTGTTGATGTAGACGTAGAGGAAGCGCGCCAGCGGGTAGTCGCCGGAGGCGTTCTCGGCGGTGGCTTCGTAGAAGGTACCACCGGTTTCCCGGGCCAGCGGCACTGCGCGTACACCGGAGGTGATGTAGCCGATGCCGGAATAGCCGATGCCGTTGATGGATTCGGTCACGCCCTGCACCACCGAGGAGGACCCCGGCTGTTCGTTGATGCTGGACTTGTAGTCACCACCGCACAGGGCGTTGTCCTTGAAGTAGCCGTAGGTGCCGGACACGGCATTGCGGCTGTACAGGGCGAAGTCACGGTTTGCCCAGGCGCCGGTCAGGCCGAGCTGGCCCCAGCGGGTGATGTCCTCGGAGTGGCCACAGCGACGGCCGGCGGAGAAGATGGCGTCCACCTGGGGAATGCTCAGGCCCTCGATGGGGTTGTCCTTGTTGACATACACAGCCAGCATGTCGATGGCGACCGGCACGGCGTAGGGCTTGTAGCCATGGCGCTTTTCGAAGGCCTGGATTTCCGAGGACTTCATGGCCCGACTCATGGGCGCCAGGTTGGCGGTGCCTTCGGTCAGGGCCGGCGGCGCGGTGGAGGAACCGGCGCCCTGGATCTGGATGTTGACGTTGGGGTAGAACTTGTTGAAGTCTTCGGCCCACAGGGTCATCAGGTTGTTCAGGGTGTCGGACCCGATGCTGGACAGGTTGCCGGACACGCCGGAGGCGCGCTGGTACTCGGGCAGCTTGGGATCCAGGTCGGCAGCCGCATGGCTGCTGAAGGTGACGGCCGCGGCGACGGCGGTCGCGGCAAAGAGTTGTTTCAGTTTCATGGCGCTTGTCTCCCCCGGGCCGGATGACCCTGGTGTTGGTTAACTTGACGGGGCCACTATAGGCAGGCTTTGTGACGAAACGATGACAAATGACGGGGTTTTGCAATACTTCATACAGGCCGGCGGTTATCCCCACAGGCCTGTTCATGTCCGGGAGCGTGCGCCATGTGGAACTGGCTGGATAAAATCCCCTTGCTGCCTCTGGTGGTCGGGGCGCTGTTGCTGGGCGCCGCCCCCTTCGTGCCGGAGCCGCACCTGGTGGAGAAGCTGCGCATGCTGCTGGCCGGTGAGCTGGCGCGTCCCATCGATGTCTTCGACCTGTTGTTCCACGGTCTGTTGCCGCTGTTGCTGCTGCTCAAGCTGGGGCGCATGGCGGCCGTAAGAACAGGTTAGGTTTCCGGCGCGAGCCCTACCATGGTCACGGTAGGGCCATTCATGAGCACGAAGCCCTGTTGCCGGTCGTCTCCACTGGCGCTGTATTCGAAGACGAAGGTCCGTCGCAGGCAGAAACGCCCGCCGTTGCAGCGGCTGGGACGCAGGCGCTGCAGGGAAACGGTGCCGTCCAGGAGCTGCAGCCGCTGGTCATGGCAGGTACGTCGGGCGGTGAGGATGGCCCGTTCCCGCGCCTGCTGGGTGTCCTGCCAGAGCCAGACCAGCAGGGCGAGCAGGATGAGGACGGTGAGGGTCATGATGACAGGCACATGGGGTTGGATGTGGCGATGATACGGCTTCCCGGGCTGGATTTCATGGCAGGTGCCGCATGACGGCGCATATTACCGTGCAGCCCAGTGGTCATCGCTTCACCGTGGAGGAAGGCGAGACCCTGCTGGAGGGCGCGCTGCGTTCCGGCCTGAACATGAACTATCACTGTAACAGCGGCAGCTGTGGCGAGTGTCAGGCACGAGTGCTGGAAGGTGAGCCGGGGCGCCGTCTGCCGCATGACCATGTGCTCGGCGAGACGGCACGCCAACAGGGTGTGGTGCTCCTGTGCCGCACCCATGCGGACACCGACCTGGTGATCGAGGCTCGCGAGGCCCATGGTGTGGAGGATATCCCGCAGCAGGCCATCGACACCCAGGTGGCGAAGCTCGAACAGCCGGTGGAGGATGTCATGGTCCTGCATTTACGCACCCCGCGCAGCCGCACCCTGCGGTTCCTGGCCGGCCAGTATGTCACCCTGCACATCGACGGCCTGGCGCCGCGCAGCAAATCCATCGCCAGCTGTCCCTGCAACGGCATGATGCTGCAGTTCCATGTGCGCCGGGTCGCCGGGGATCCCTTTTCCGAACATGTGTTTCAGCACCTGAAACCACGCCAGAAGATTCGCGTGGAGGGTCCCCATGGAGAATTCGTGTGGGATGAAAACAGCCGGCGACCGGTGATCTTCATCGCCTTCGAGACCGGTTTCGCGCCCATCAAGAGCCTGATCGAGCATGCCATCGCGCTGGAGTATGACCAGCCCATGCGGCTGTACTGGATCGCCCGCGACCGTGACGGACATTACCTGGCCAACCACTGTCGGGCCTGGCAGGATGCCCTGGACAATTTTGAATACCACCCCCTGGTCAGTCACGAGTCACCGCCCTGGACGGACGAGGTGCTGGAGGAGCTGGCGCTGTCCATGGAGACCCTGGACCCGGTGGCGCGGGGCATGGTGCAGGCGGCGGCCCAGGTGGTGGCCGAGTTGCCGGCCCTGGAAGGCCATGACGTCTACGTGAACGGCGCTGAGACGCTGCTGTCCCCCCTGCGTGGCCTGCTGCTGCGCCACGGACTCCCCGCGTCGCGCCTGTTTGTCGACCGGGTGCGCCGCCACCAGTAACCATTGAAAACTAAAGGGTAAGGGCGGGCTTCCGGCAGGCATGCTAGACTAGATGTCATCCTGTATGGCAATGGGCAGCATGATGAGCGAAATCTCCGTCGAAGACCGTATCGAACTGGCGCGCGCCGTCGTGTCCATCATGGACGAGTGGGGCGTCGCCGCCGGCGATCAGCTCGCCATCCTCGGTTTTCCCGAGGACACCCCGCCGCGCAAGCTGCGCCTGTACCGGGATGAGACCCCGCTGCCCGACGATGCCGGCATCCTGAAACGTGTCGAGCACGTGATCCACATCGCCGATGCCCTGCGCACCACCTATCCCATCAGCCGCAACATGCGTTCCATGTGGATGCACCGTCCGGTACGCCGGCTGCGCAGCCGTACGCCCGTCTCCATTATGGTGGAGGACGGCCTTGACGGCATCATCCGTATTCGTTCCCACCTGGATTGTTCCTACATGTGGGATGCCACCGGCTCCAGTGCCGCGGGCGGCCGCTAGGAGCCTGTCGGACGGGCGGTTATCGTTGTCATCGTGGCCAGCGGCTTGAACAAACCGAGTATTCTCACCGCCATTCCCAAACGGCGCTATCGCTTCGGGGAATTCAATATCGTGTTCCTCGGTGAGATCGACAGTGGTGATGCCAACCAGTATGAATACATCGCCGCCATCCTGCGCGAAGGCGACCCGGAGCCCGGCATCTACCTGACCGCCGAGCGCAATCCTCCCTCCAGCCGTGTGGATGGCCGTTATGGTATGCGCTTGATCATGCAGGAGGGCTCGCAACTGGTGCGCTCCTCCGATGATTGGCGTGACCTCGAGCGCTTCGTCGACGATGTGATCGACGTCGCGCGCAGCCTGCTCAACCTGCGCGACGAACAGCCCTTCCGTTTGCCATAGCGGCCATGGCACGCAAGCTGATTCTGCATGCGGGCGATCCGGCCCATCGGCCCCCGGATGTCCACGCCCTGGCCGCGACACTGGCGGACATCGGCCTGATCGCGACCCCCCTGCCCGGACTGCTGGCCGCCTGGTATGCCGGCGATGCCTTTCTCTCCCATGTCATCTTTCTGGGTTGCTCACCGCAGGTGGAATTCGAGCCGGGCGACCCGCAGCAGGCCGAGGCCGGGCACTTCTGCCATGTGCGCTACCAGCGGCAGGATGCAGGGCCGGTGTTCCGATCCTCCGCCGGCAGGCTGCAACCACGCTGCCCCGGATGCCGTGGGCGGCTGGAGCAGTGGCAGGAACTGGTGCGGGATTGGCCCTCGGACCACGAGGCGACGGTTCCCTGTGCGGGTTGCGGACGGACCCTGCAGGCGCCGGAGCTGGATTGGCGCCAATGCGCCGGTTTCGGCCGCTGGTTCCTGGAGATCTGGAATATCCATCCCCACGAGGCGGTGCCCACCGAGGCGCTGATCACCAGGCTGGAGCAGGTGGCCGGTACGCCGGTGCGGTATTTCTACGAGTAGGGCGTCGGACCGGGACCTGTCGGACTGACGTCCGACCAACAATCCCCCGCCCCTGTCTTTGCTGCCACCTGTAGGTCGGCCTTCAGCCCGGCAACATCAATAAATCCCCACGTCATGGTATGAACGGGCGATCTTGTCGATGGCGATCACGTAGGCCGCGGTGCGCAGGTCATGGATCTGCTCGTTGCCGTGCAGGGTGTTGTGCATCTCCTGATAGGCCAGGCGCATGGTGTCATCCAGGCCGGAGCGCACCAGGTCGATTTCATCGGCGCCGCGGATCACGGCATCGCGCGCGGCATCGGACAGATGGGCACCGGTAATCTCCTGCAGCAAGGTGGCGTACTGGTTGGCGCGCTGCTCGTCGTGGCGGCGCTGCATGCGACCGAAACGGATGTGGGAGATGTTGCGGATCCATTCGAAGTAGGAAACGGTCACGCCACCGGCGTTCACGTAGACATCGGGCAGGATGACCACACCGCGTTGCTGCAGTTTCTGGTCGGCGCCGAAGGTGACGGGGCCGTTGGCCGCCTCGACGATCATTTTCGCCTGGATGCGGTCGCAGTTCTCCTCGTCGATCTGGGCTTCCATGGCGGCGGGGATGAGGATGTCGCACTCCAGTTCCAGGGCCTTCCTGCCGTCTTCCTCGAAGTTGGCATCGGGAAAGCTGCGGATGGTCTTGTGTTCCACCATATGGTCACGCAGGTGCTGGATGGGGATGCCGGCGGGATTGAGCAGCACGCCTTCCCGCTCGATCACCGCGATGACCTTCACGCCATCCTCCTCGGAGAGGAACTTGGCCGCATGGTAGCCCACGTTGCCCAGCCCCTGGATCACGACGGTCTTGCCTTCCAGGCCGCCGCTCATGCCGGTGTCGGCCACATCCCTGGGATGGCGGAAGAATTCCTGCAGGGCGTATTGCACCCCGCGGCCGGTTGCCTCGACGCGGCCGCGGATGCCGCCGTGATGCACCGGCTTGCCGGTGACACAGGCCTGGTGATTGATGTCGTCCGGGAACAGGTGCTTGTAGGTGCCGGCCATCCAGGCCATTTCGCGCTGCCCGGTGCCCATGTCCGGTGCCGGCACATTGGTGGCCGGGTTCATGTAGCCCTTGCGGATCAGTTCCGTGGCGAAACGCCGGGTGATCATCTCCATTTCATCGCGATCGTACTGGCTGGGATCGATCTGCAGGGCACCCTTGGAGCCGCCGAAGGGCACGTCCACCAGGGCGCACTTGTAGCTCATCAGCGCCGCCAGGGCCTCCACCTCGTCCTGGTCCGCGTAGGGCACGTAGCGGATGCCGCCCTTGACCGGCAGGCGATGGGTGCTGTGGGTGGCGCGCCAGCCCTTGAAGGTGTGGATCTTGCCGCGCAGCTTGACCGGGAAGCGCACCTGGATGACCGAGTTGCAGCTGCGGATGACGTCGCGTAACCCCGAGTCCAGATCGAGTACGCTCATGGTGTGCTGGACCATGTGGTCGACGCTCTGTCGGAAGGTGAGGGGTTCGTTCATGGAGGATTCCTTGTTATTAGTGTTGTCGGGCTGAAGCCCGACCTACAGCGGCACACTGCCCCGGTTTTTTGCAGGTCGGGCTGAAGCCCGACAAGCCGATGGATGCCGACGACCGCTTCCGACTACTCCGGATCCCTGCCAGGCTTCTTGCGCATGCTGTCGATATTGATGGGCACCACCACGGTCTTTTTGGGTTCGTCGACGAAGCGCGGGCGCATGTTCATCTCCTCGCCCAGGGCGGCGGCCAGCTCCTGCTCGCGCGCGGAGATCAGGCCCAGGCAGTCGCGGATGCCCAGGATGGTGTTTTCGCTCAGCGGGTGGCGCATGCCATTGGGTACATGGGTATCCTTGGCCACGTCGGTCAGCACCCGCTTCATCATGCGCAGGATGCGTTGTTCCTTGGTGAGTTCTTCGTCGGACATGGGTAATGGTCTCTGAAGGGTATGGCGGGATAGTGTACACAGAAACCCCGGTTATGGCGCCTGATCCCACGGCGCTGACCGGGGTTTTACTGGTGCCCCGTCTAGGAGCGGCCCTCGGCCGCGAGCGGGCCACTGGTATCCGTTCGCGGCCGAAGGCCGCTCCTACAGGGTTGGTGATGCATCAGGTCATGCTCACTCGTCCTGTTCCAGCGCGTCCCAGCGGGCGTAGGCCTGCTGCAGTTCCGTCTCCAGTTCCGCAAGACGGGCCTGGACGCCGCCGGCCTGGGCGCCTTCCTGATAGAGCGTCGGATCGGCCAGGCGTGCGTGCAGCGTTTCCTGCTCGGCCTCCAGGGCCTCGATGCGTTTCGGCAATTCTTCCAGTTCGCGCTGTTCCTTGTAGCTGCGCTTGCGTGGTTTGCTGGCCGGGGTCGGTGTCGGCCCAGCCTTGGCCGCCGGCCGACTGATCGCGGGGGGTGCCGCCGTGACCCGCTGGCGCAGCCAGTCGCTGTAACCACCGACGTATTCCCGCACCTGGCCCTGGCCTTCGAACACCAGGGAACCGGTGACCACCTGGTCGAGGAAGGCGCGGTCGTGGCTCACCAGCAGCAGGGTGCCCTGGTAGTCCAACAGCCGTTCCTCCAGCAGGTCCAGGGTCTCGGCGTCCAGGTCGTTGGTGGGCTCGTCGAGCACCAGCAGGTTGGAGGGTTTGGCGAACAGCCGCGCCAGCAGCAGGCGGTTGCGTTCGCCGCCGGACAGGGCCTTGACCGGGGTGCGGGCGCGCTCGGGGGCGAACAGGAAATCCTGCAGGTAGCTGATGACATGGCGGTCGGCGCCATTGACGGTGATCTTTTCGCGCCCGCCGGCCAGGTTGTCCAGCACGGACTTTTCCTCATCCAGCTGGGCGCGCAGCTGGTCGAAGTAGGCGACTTCGAGCTTGGTGCCCAGGTGGATCTTGCCGCTGGTAGGGGCAAGCTGGCCCAGCAGCAGGCGCAGCAGGGTGGTCTTGCCCACGCCGTTGGGACCGATGATGCCGATGCGATCGCCACGCTGGATGATGGTGGAGAAGTCGCGCACGATCCACTGATCGTCGTAGCGATAGGAGACGTTTTCGGCTTCCACCACCAGTTTGCCGGAGCGTTCCGCCTCCTGGGCCTGCATGTGCACATTGCCCATACGCGCCTGGCGCGCCTGGCGTTCCTGGCGCATGGCCTCGAGGGCACGCACCCGGCCCTCGTTGCGGGTGCGTCGCGCCTTGATGCCCTGGCGGATCCAGACCTCTTCCTGGGCCAGTTTCTTGTCGAAGTCGGCGTTGAGTTTTTCCTCGGCGTCGAGCATGGCCTGCTTGCGTTCCAGGTAGCTGCGGTAGTCGCACGGCCAGTCGGTGAGCCGGCCGCGCTCCAGGTCGAGGATGCGGGTGGCCAGGCGCTGCAGGAACATGCGGTCATGGGTGACGAACAGCAGTGCGCCACGGAAGCCGAGCAGGAATTCCTCCAGCCAGGTGATGGAATCGATGTCCAGGTGGTTGGTGGGCTCGTCCAGCAGTAACAGGTCGGGCTGGTCCACCAGGGCGCGGGCCAGCAGCACCCGGCGCTTGAGCCCGCCGGACAGGTCATCGAAGGACAGGTCGGCGTCCAGCTGCAGGCGCGACAGCACGGTCTCCACCCGCTGTTGCAGCTGCCAGCCGTCCGCCGCCTCCAGTTCATGCTGGACCTGTTCCAGTTCATCGAGCAGGGCGGTGTCACCTCCCTCGGCCAGGCGCAGGCCGAGGTCATGGTAGCGGTGCAGCAGCTGGCCCACGCCCCCCAGGCCGCCGGCCACCACGTCGAAGACACTACCGTGCAGACCCCGGGGTACCTCCTGGCTCAGGCGCGTGACGCGCAGGTTCTGGGTACGTTCCAGGGTGCCGCTGTCCGGTTGGATCTCGCCGGCGATGACCTTCATCAGGGTGGACTTGCCGGCGCCGTTGCGGCCCACCAGGCACAGCCGCTCCCCGGCCTCGATCTGGAGCTGGACCTGGTTCAGGAGCAGGGGGCCGCCGTAGCCGAGGCTGACGTCGCGCAAGCGCAGGAGTGCCATGGAAATTCCGTTGTTGGTGAGAGTAAAGAGGGGCGAGTCTAGGGGCTGCGGGGGTGGGCGGCAAGGCCCGGACGATGGTCAAAACTGCAGACTGGTTCACATCCGGCCGCTACCTGTCCTAGGATAATCACCGTCACAGGGATTTGACGAGGACTGACCCATGATGGAATTGCACTCCAGCTACCGGCAAGCCACCATTTTCGACCAGCTCTGGCTGGCCCTGGCCCGCGGCCTGCGGCGTCCCGCCTGGCTGCAGGGGCGGCGGGCCTGGGGCTGGAGCTTCGGCCTGCTGGCCGGGCTTTTCGGTGTCATCGGCGCCGCCTTCCTGCTCGACGCCCTGGCCCCCGCGGCCGGGAACAGTGCCCTGGCCTCGCTGGGCAGCGCCCTGCTGTCGCTGGGTGTGTTTCGTCATTTCGCCCGCTGCGCCTTGCCCCTGTTGCAGCCCCATGTCGCCCACCACGGAGTGTCCCGGGTACGGGCGAAAAAGGGAGCCACTCGCCCGCTAGTGGCTCCCGGAGTGACGCGGCCCGCGACCGGGGGCCGCGCCGATTCCGCCGCCTCGGCCCCTCTCCGGCCCGTTTCCACTCTGTCCGCCGCCGAGCGTCGTGCCTACCTGGCCGGCTTGCGGCATGCCGGCGTGAATGTACGTATCGCCCGCGCCCTGGTGAGTGCCGGTTATCTGTCCGGCGCGGCGTTGGCGGGTGCGAGCGATGCGCAGATCCTCGCCGTTCGCGGTGTGGGTCCGGCGACCCTCAAGAAGCTCCGCGCCTGCTTCCCTTCAACCCCCCAGGCTCCCGGCTGATCAGCTGCCCTTCCCCCGGCCATGGGCGCGCGCCAGGGCCTCCATGGCGCTGTTGATCTCCTGCAGTTTGCGGGTGTCCCCACCCCGGTCCGGGTGGTGCTCCATGGCCAGCTTGCGGTAGCGCTCGCGGGCCTGTTCGTAGTCTGCATCGGCCTCCAGGCCGAGCACCCGCAGGGCCGCGCCTTTTTGCTCCAGCCCCTGCATGCGCACCCAGAAACGGCCCAGCATGTCATCCACATCGGCGGCGCTGGTGGCGTGCAGGTTGCCAAGGTCCAGGTAGTATTCCCGCAGGGGATCGCTGCGCCCTGGCAGCGCGCTGTCTCCCGGCCGGTAGGGATGCAGGCGGATGCACAGGGGATTGATCTCCAGGCGCGCGCGTTCCTCGCTGTGACAGCGATCGCGCAGGCGATGAAGCAGGTGGAACAGACGAAAATGCTGCTGGAACAGGCGGTGATCAGCCGGCTCGTCGTCCGAGCCATGGGTGACGGGGTGGCCTTCGGCGCGCAGGGCCTGCAGCAGCTCGAATTCGCTGATGCCCTCGGGGTGCCTTTCCAGGCGGGCCAGCAGATCCTCCTCGAGTGCCTCCCGCGATATTGACGCGGATTCTTCCAGGTCCTGGTAGGCCTCGGGCACGAAGCGCGGCGTGCAGATCGCGTAGAACAGCAGTTCGTTACCGCCGGTGTTGGTGATGCGCTGGGCCATGCCGGGCGGGATCAGCACCACATCTCCAGGCCCCACTTCCCGGGGCGGGGTTTCCCCCACTTCCACCCGGCCCTGGCCACGGATGATCAGGTAACGCTCGCTGATGTCGCGCAGCCGGTGCCAGCGGGTGGTGTCACCGGGCGCCACCCGCGCGCGGGCGATGGAGCAGGCGGGATCGAGGGCCTGGTTCCAGCTTTCCAGGATATGGCAGCCCTCGTCGAAGAAGTATTCCTGATCGGGATCAGGATGGTGGATGACAGGTTTCATGGTCTTCACCTTACGCGGCGTGCACGCCCGGCTGCAAGGGCAGGGCATAAGCGCCATAATGGGACGAACAGTATTGAAACGACAGGAGTCCCCATGAACCCGACCGCACCCCATAGCATCCATGCTCTGGAACTGGGGCCGATGGAGAATTTCATCTACCTCATCGAGGATCGTGCCAGCGGCCGCGCCGCGGTGGTGGACCCGGCCTGGGATGTGCCGGCGATCCTGGAGCTGGCACGGGAACGGGGCGTGCGCATCACCGATGTGCTGCTCACCCACAGCCACCATGACCACATCAATGGGTTGGAGGCGCTGTTGGCCGGCGCCGACGCCCAGTTGCACCTGCTCAAGCCCGAGGCCCGCTTCTGGGGGGCCGAGCTGGAATTACCCACCCTGCATCATGGCGGTGATCTCATTCGCCTCGGAGAGACGGAGATCGAGGTGCTGCACACTCCCGGGCACACCCCGGGCTCGGCCTGTTACCGCATGGGCGATGATGTGATCACCGGCGATACCCTGTTCGTATTCGGCTGCGGCCGCTGTGACCTGCGCGGTGGCGATCCCGAACAGATGTACCAGACCCTCAAACGCATGACCCGCGAACTGCCCGGCCAGGCCCTGATCCATCCCGGCCATAACTACTCCGTGAAGGCCAGCTCCACCCTCGAGGAGCAGGTGGAAGGCAACCCCTTCCTGCATTTCGACCAGCTCGACCGCTTCATCGAATACCGCATGCACTACCATGACCGACACCGCGATTCCCCCTACGGGCCGGTGCCGAAAGGGCAGGAGATGCCCTGATCGGCCGCGCGCCACGCAGGCTGGAGTCGAGCCTTCCGCTGGTGAGTATTGACAAGGGACAAAATATTTGGGCAGACTCCCGAGCATGAGCACAGATTTTTCCATGCCGTCCAACAGCGTCCTGCGCGTATGCCTGTGGCACCGCGCAGCCGGTGCCCGTGGCCCATGGAAAAGTTGATGTACCGCTAACACACTCCGCATACCAGCGGTTTTCCAGGGCCACAGATTTCACGATCTGTGGCCTTTTTGCTTTTGGGGGATATGCATCATGTCGATACCGGCGGCCTTTGTGGCCGTGATCCTGATCTGGTCCACCACGCCGCTGGCCATCCAGTGGAGTGGCCAGGGCGGCGGCTATCTGTTCGGCGTGACCGCGCGCATGGTGGCGGGTGCGTTGCTGTGCGGGCTGGTAATGCTGGTGTTGCGCGTGGCGCTGCCGTTGCACCGCGACGCCCTGCGCACCTATGCGGCAGCGGGCATGGGCATCTTCGGCGCCATGATCTGTGTGTACTGGGGCGCCCAGTTCATTCCCTCCGGCTGGATCTCGGTGCTGTTCGGATTGACGCCCATGGTGACGGGTGGTTTCGCCCTCTGGTGGCTGCAGGAAGAGGGCTTCACCCCCTTCAGGATCCTGGGGCTGGTGTTGGGCCTGCTGGGCTTGCTGGTCCTCTTCGGTAGTGGCGCGACCCTGGGCGGCCAGGCCCTGTTCGGGGCGGTGGCGGTGCTGGTCTCGGTGGTGTTGCATTCGCTCAGCGCCGTATGGGTGAAACGGGTGGGCGCGAATCTGCCGGCCATGGCGGTGACCGGTGGCGGCCTGCTGGTGGCGGCCCCGGCCTACCTGGTCTGTTGGTGGCTGTTCGACGGCCGGTTGCCGGAGGAGCTGCCGCTGCGCACCCTGGGATCCATCGCCTACCTGTCGGTGTTCGGTTCGGTGCTCGGATTCATGCTGTACTACTATCTGCTGCGGCATGTGGAGGCGGGCAAGACGGCCCTGATCACCCTGGTGACACCGGTGCTGGCCCTCCTGCTGGGCGCCGCGCTGAACGCCGAGCACCTGGGCTGGAAGGTATGGCTGGGTACCCTGCTGATCCTCACGGGCCTGGCCTGCCATTACTGGGGTGGTCGTGTGTCCGTGCGCATGCCGCTTGCGGGGAAGGAAGAGTGACAGAGTTTTCTATTGCGGGCGGTTTCTATATGCTCCCCGTTCAATGGAAGATAATCGTGCCGACGAAGACCTGATGCTGGCCTATCGCGGGGGCGACACGGCGGCCTTTGCGGCCCTCTTCCGGCGTCGCAAGGGGCGCCTGTACCGCTATCTGTTGCGCCAGTGCGGCGATGCCGCGCTGGCCGGGAAGCTGTTCGAGGACATCTGGTTGCGCCTGATCCGCGCGCACCAGCGCTACCGGCCACAGGCGCGCTTCCTCACCTATCTTCACCGCCTTGCCCACCAGGTGCTGATGGATCATTACCGTCATCGTCCCGCCGGTGTGCCCCGCTCCTACCTGCAGGAGCCCGAGACCCTGCTTGAGCCGCTTCCCGCCGAACCCCAGGCGGATGTCCTGGCGGCCTCGCGCCAGCAACTGGAACGCTTGTTGCAACTGTTGGTCGCCCTGCCGGAGGCGCAACGCGAGGTGTTCCTGTTGCGCGAGGAGGCGGGGCTTGGCCTGGAGGAGATCGCGCGGGTAATCGATGCGCGTCCGGAGACCGCGCGCAACCGCCTGCGCCAGGCAACCCGGTTCCTGCGCCAGGGCATGAGAGGTGGCGAATGACGCCGGGCCGGGGGGATGGAAAGGTGCTGCGCCTGCCGGAGGAACATGACCTGCATCTTTCCGCCCTGTACCACCAGACCGAGGCGCCTCAGCCACCGCCGGGTCTGGAACAGCGCATTTTGAACGCGGCCCGCGAGGCCGCGGATGAGGTCGCTCGCCAGCGCCAGACCCGGCGCGGCCACCAGGTGCCACTGCCCCTGGCAGCCCTCCTGCTGGTGGCGGCCCTCCTGCTGCCACTGCTGCTTTGGTATGGCTACCAGGACGAATTCAGCTATCCCTGGTCGGTGCCGACGGCCGGGCCGGTGGAGGAGCCGGTTGCGCCCATCCCCGCACCCGAATTTCCGGAGCCTGTGGCGCCCCCGGAAGACAATGCTACGGAGCCGTCCCCGCAGGAGCATGAGCTGGCGGCCATCCAGGCCTTGATCCAGTCCGGCGACGATGCCGAGGCCTGGAAACGCTTCCGTGACTTCCGCATGAGCTTTCCCCAACACCGTATTCCCGATGCCTTGCTGGATGAGTTGGCCGGGGTGCGTACGCGCTTGCTGGAGGAGGCGGGCGGGCCTTGAGTCTTGACTATACTGGGTGTGAGGGGGGGGTAGCCGGAGGACACGACCATGATTGCGCATCGTCTGGAAAACTTCTTGATTGAGCACGATATTCCCTATGACCTGGTGACGCACCCCCATGCGGCCAGTAGCCTGGAGTCAGCCGAACTGGCCCACGTGCCCGGTCGCCGTATTGCCAAGACGGTGGTGCTGGAGGATGACCAGGGTTATCTCATGGCGGTGGTGCCGGCCAGCAACCGGGTGGATCTGGGCGAATTGCATCGCCAGATGCGGCGCAACCTGGGGCTGGCCACGGAGGCGGAACTGCAGGGGCTGTTCGAGGATTGCGAGCTCGGGGCGATCCCTCCCGTGGGCATGGCCTATGGCATTGAAACCATCGTGGACGACAGCCTGGCCGAGCAATCGGAAATCTATTTCGAGGGCGGCGATCATGAATCCCTGGTCCGGGTCAGCGGAGAGGGTTTCGAGCAACTGATGGATCAGGTTCAGCGCGGCAGTTTCAGCTATTCCATGTAACCGGCAGCCTCGGACATCCGGCCGCGGCCGTGGCCGTGTCTGTCCCGGGGCGGGGATCAACCCCCTGCCGGTGCGCGCCCGATGGAGTGATAGGTAAAGCCCAGCCGCGCCAGGTCGTCGGGGTTGTAGAGATTGCGACCATCGAAGATCACGGGCTCGTTGAGGGTATCGCGGATGTGGATGAAGTCCGGGCTGCGGAACTGGTTCCACTCGGTGACGACCACCAGGGCATCAGCCCCCTCCAGGGCATCCTGTTCGCTGTCACATAGCAGCAAGTCCGGGCGCTCGCCATAGATGCGCCGGGTCTCCGCGCGGGCCTCGGGGTCGAAGGCGCGGACCTTGGCGCCGGCCTTCCACAGGGCTTCCATGAGGGTGCGGCTGGAGGCGTCGCGCATATCGTCGGTGTTGGGCTTGAAGGACAGTCCCCAGATGGCGAAGGTCTTGCCGGCCAATTCCAGGCCATAGTGGGCGGAGATCTTGTGGAACAGCAGTTCCTTCTGGCGAAAATTCACCGCTTCCACCGCATGCAGCAGTTCCGGGTGGTAGCCGTTCTCGATGGCGGTGTGCTCCAGGGCGCGCACGTCCTTCGGGAAACAGGAGCCGCCGTAGCCGCAACCGGGATAGATGAACTGGTAGCCGATACGCGGATCCGAGCCGATACCCACACGTACCTTCTCGATATCCGCACCCAGGCGTTCAGCGATGTTGGACAGCTCGTTCATGAAGCTGATCTTGGTGGCCAGCATGGCATTGGCGGCGTACTTGGTCAGTTCGGCGGAGCGTACATCCATGGCCAGCAGTCGGTCATGGTTGCGGTTGAAGGGGGCGTAGAGGGCGCGCAGCAATTCGGTGGTGCGCGGGTTGTCGGTGCCGATGATGATGCGGTCGGGGCGCATGAAATCCTCCACCGCGGCGCCTTCCTTGAGGAATTCGGGGTTGGAGACCACGTCGTATTCCCTGGGATCGCCACGTTCTTCCTGCACGGCGCGAATGGCGGCCTTGACCCGGTCGGCGGTGCCCACCGGTACCGTGGACTTGTTGACCACCACCCGGTAGTCGCTGATGTGCTCGCCGATGGTGCGTGCCACGGCCAGTACATGCTGCAGGTCCGCCGAGCCATCCTCGTCGGGCGGGGTGCCGACGGCAATGAACTGGAACAGCCCGTGGGCCACGCCCTCGGCGGCATCCAGGGTGAAACGCAGGCGCCCGGCGGCGTGGTTGCTGCGAATCATCTCCTCGAGTCCGGGTTCATAGATGGGGCATTCGCCGCTGTTCAGGCGGTCGACCTTGTCCGGGTCGATATCCACGCACAATACATCGTTGCCGACCTGGGCCAGGCAGGTGCCCGTGACCAGGCCCACGTATCCGGAACCGTAAATGGTGACTTTCATGTAGATGGCAGCCTTGTCTGTGGGTTTTCGCTTCTAAGGAACCACTGATCCGGTCTGATTCCGCCATTCGGGCGAATGCCGGGTTGTTCAGGGATTCTTTAACTATATGTTTTTTATGCGTGGACACCCGGATTCCCGGAATATACGCCCGTCATGTATACGCGCGCGGCCCAACCGCCCGGGATGCTACCACAAACCCGGCGAAAATATGGATTCTGGATCGCGACCGGAAGCTTCGCCGGGTGCCTCGCCCGGCCAGTAAAACTCTGGTTTGGGAACCTTTTTGGAGTTGACACGAGCTCCCTTGGGCAGCAGAATACCCGGCTTCCGTTTATCGGAGGGGTTCCCGAGTGGCCAAAGGGATCAGACTGTAAATCTGACGGCTCCGCCTTCGGAGGTTCGAATCCTCCCCCCTCCACCAGACAATGTGGATTCTGCCGGCGGTGGCCACTGGCACGGTAGCAGGAATGCCGCACCGGTTCGGGCCGGGAGTATATAAAGGCATAGCCCGGAGGGCCAGGCCGGGGAAAGGTAGGCCGCGCGGGTGTAGTTCAATGGTAGAACTTCAGCCTTCCAAGCTGAATACGTGGGTTCGATTCCCATCACCCGCTCCAACAGCGTAAAAGTTACGGGATTCCGGAAAAGAAGTCCGGGTCGAGACGAAATTTGCCCATGTAGCTCAGTCGGTAGAGCACATCCTTGGTAAGGATGAGGTCACCAGTTCAACTCTGGTCATGGGCTCCAAATCAGTACCTGTGGATCGCTTGGTGGTGTGGTCGCGCTGTCGAGGGGTTCGGAACAATTGACTCGTTGTACTTGACTGGGGAGATCATCACCGATGTCCAAGGGAAAATTTGAACGCAACAA
>JAPHQV010000006.1 GCA_026197075.1 Gammaproteobacteria bacterium
GGCGCGGGTGTTCGCGCGGCTGTAGGCGCAAAACCCCTTCCTTATCCGGTTGGGGGGGGCACCCGTAGGAGCGGCCGCTGGCCGCGAACCGTCGTGGCAAAAGCCCGTTCGTGGCAAAAGCCCGTTCGCGGCCAGAGGCCGCTCCTACGGGTGCCCCCCCCAACCGGATAAGGAAGGGGTTTTGCGCCTACAGCCGCGCGAACACCCGCGCCGCTGCATCAAAGGTGCGCTGCAGGTGTTCCTCGCCATGGGCGGCGGAGACGAAGCCGGCCTCGAAGGCCGAGGGTGCCAGGTACACGCCCTCGGTGAGCATGCCGTGGAAGAACAGCTTGAAGCGGTCCTGGTTGCACTGGCCCACCTGGTGGAAGTTGCCCACCTGCGGCGCGTCGGTGAAGAACAGGCCGAACATGCCGCCCACCTGGTTGGTGGTGAAGTGGATGCCGGCCGCCTGCGCGCGTTCCGTAAGGCCCGCGCACAGGGCGCCGGTGCGTTCGGTGAGGGCTTCGAAGAAACCCGGCGCGCGGATCAGCTCCAGGGTGGTGAGTCCCGCGGTCATGGCGATGGGATTGCCGGACAGGGTGCCGGCCTGGTAGACGGGGCCGAGCGGGGCGATCCGCTCCATGATCTCGCGCCGGCCGCCGAAGGCGCCCACCGGCATGCCGCCGCCCACCACCTTGCCGAGCGTGGTCAGGTCCGGGCGTACGCCATAGTGGGCCTGGGCGCCGCCCAGGGCGACGCGGAAGCCGGTCATCACCTCGTCGAAGATCAGCACCGTGCCGTATTCGTCACACACCGCGCGCAGGCCTTCCAGGAAACCGGGGGCCGGCGGGATGCAGTTCATGTTGCCGGCCACCGGCTCGACGATGATGGCGGCCACCTGGCCGCCCACGTGGGCGAAGGCCTCGCGCACCTGCTCAAGGTTGTTGTACTCCAGGGTGATGGTGTGTTCGGCCAGGGCCACCGGCACGCCCGGCGAGGTGGGCACGCCCAGGGTGAGGGCGCCGGAGCCGGCCTTCACCAGCAATGAGTCGGAATGGCCGTGGTAGCAGCCCTCGAACTTGACGATCTTGTCGCGGCCGGTGAAGCCGCGCGCCAGGCGGATGGCACTCATGGTGGCCTCGGTGCCGGAACTCACCATGCGCACCAGGTCCATGGATGGCACCAGTTCGCACAGCAGGTCGGCGACGCGGGTCTCGATGGCGGTGGGGGCACCGAAGCTCAGGCCGCGGCCCGCCGCCTCGCGCACCGCCTCCACCACGGCGGGATGGGCATGGCCGAGGATCATGGGCCCCCAGGAGCCGACATAGTCAACGTATTCCTTGCCGTCCACGTCATAGACGCAGGCCCCGGAGGCGCGCTCGATGAACACCGGCTCGCCGCCCACGCCCTTGAAGGCCCGCACCGGGGAGTTCACACCACCGGGGATATGCTGCTGGGCTTTGGCGAAGAGGTCGTGGGACTGGGTCATGGGGTTTCCTTGTGATTCGTTGCGGCGAAGTATGCCAGTGATCGGGGACAGACTCACGGGCCCGGGGGACAGACTTAAGTCTGTCCCCGTTTACCTTTGAACAGCGCCTGGAAACGCGCCGCCGCGGCGCGCACATCGGGCTGGCCGAACAGGCCGTGGATCACCGCCAGCAGGTCGGCGCCGGCCTCCAGCAGCAGCGGGGCGTTGGCAGGGGTGATGCCGCCGATGGCGCACAGGGGCAGGGCGAACTCCTGCCGTGCGGCGCGCAGCAGGTCGGGATCGGCGGGGGTGGCCCCGGGCTTGGTGCTGGACGGAAAGAAACGGCCGAAGGCGAGGTAATCGGCGCCGGCCGCCGCGGCGGCGCGGGCCCGCTCCAGGTCCGCGTAGCAGGAGACGCCGATGATGGCATCGGGTCCGAGTCGCTCCCGGGCCGTCGCCGGGTCGGGGTCGTCGCGCCCGAGGTGGATGCCGGCGGCACCGCAATGAACGGCCAGGTCCAGGTCATCGTTGATGATCAGCGGCACACCGCGCGTTTCGCACAGGGCCTGCAGGGCGATGGCCTGGGCGCGGCGCAGCTGCGGCGGGGACGTCTTGTCGCGGTACTGCACCAGTGCCGCCCCGCCGGTGATGGCGTGGCTGACGGTCTCCACCAGCCGGTCCGCAGGGAGCAGGTCACTGTCGGTGATGGCATAGAGGCCGCGCAGTTCCATGTCAGTCCTCGTCGTCGACCTGCGCCCAGAACAGACGATTGGGCAGGTACTGGCCCATGCCCAGGCGATAGCCGTGCTTGAGGGTTTCCCAGGTGTATTCCTGGGCTTCGTGGATGGCGGTGAAGGGTTCCAGGCCCTGGGCCAGCAACCCGGCGATGCTGGAAGCCAGGGTGCAGCCGGAGCCGTGATAACTGTCCGGCAGGCGCGTCCAGGTGAAGCTTTCCAGCAGGCGATGGTTGCCGTACAGCCGGTTGGTGACCTCGGCGGTGTTCTCGTGGGTGCCGGTGATGAGCACGAACTCCACCTCGCGCTCCAGCAGGGCCATGGCGCAGGCGTCCAGGCTGTCGGCCTCGGGGGCCAGCAGGCGGGCCTCCAGGCTGTTGGGGGTGAGCACGGTGGTCAGGGGCAGCAGCAGGGTGGTCATGGCCTCCAGCACCTCCGGGTCCGCCAGTTCCGCGCCGTTGCCGGCGCGCAACACCGGGTCCAGCACCACCGGCACATCGGGATAATCCACCAGCAGGCTGTGGATGCCCTCGACCACGTCCGCACTGCCCAATAGTCCGATCTTGAACGCGGCGATGGGCATATCCTCCAGCACGGCACGCGCCTGCTCGATGATCAGGCTGGCATCCAGGGGTACGTAGCCCAGCACATCCTGGGTGTCCTGCACGGTCAGGGCGGTGACCACCGGGGCCGTGTGGCAGCCGTGACTGGCCAGCGATTCGATGTCGGCCTGAATGCCAGCACCACCGCTGGGGTCATTGCCGGAAAACACCATTACCACAGGTATGGGGGCGGATTGCTCGGTCATGGGAGATGGGTTCGCTGTTGTAGTCTCGAGAGAGATGGAGCCGGAGAAAGAATTGTACCACTACCCTGTGACTTGCAGGGACTGCCGGTACAATGGTCGCAAGCGAAAACAGGAGCAGGTTCAGATGAGTGATACAGACTACAAATCCTATATGTGCGTGATTTGCGGTTTTATTTATCACGAGGAACAGGGTCTGCCCGAGGAGGGCATTGCCCCCGGTACGCGCTGGGACGATATCCCTCTGAACTGGGTGTGTCCCGAATGCGGTGCCGGCAAGGAAGACTTTGAAATGGTCGAGATCTGATGAACCTCAAATTCAGAAAAGCCTGAACAAGCCGGCACTCCCACCTGTGCGGAAATCGCGCGGTCCGCGTTCACCCTCTTCACGCCTTCCTTGTCTACACTTGATGTGGAGTGGCGACAGGCAAGCGAGGTATGGAACAGGCGACGGGCCAGTTTGGCGCAATGTTCGAGGTGGCGCGGGAATATTGTGCCTTCATCGAACATGCACAAGTCTCGGATCCTGCCTGGATTGATCAGTTGTTTCGCCTGCTGCCACGCCTGCACGCCGCGATCACGGCGGTGCATCCGGCGCAGGGCGAGGCCCTGCTGCCAGTGCATATTGATATCGATCAACGCTTTGAACTCTTCTCGCGCCTGCGCACGGAACTGGGCGGACGTGATAGCTACTGGCTGGAATACGATAACGGCAACTCCGTTCATCCCCAGCACATGAGCGGCAGCCTCGCCGACGATCTCGCCGATATCTATTTCGATCTCAAGCCCGGCCTGGAAATGCTGTCGCGGGTGAAGCCGGACAAGGTCCTGCGGTACTGGCGCCGCAGTTTCGAACTGCACTGGGGACAGCACCTGGTGGATGCCGAGCGCCATCTGTATGCCTTGAGGGCGCAACAGGGCTTCGGAGAATGAGGCAGAGGCCCATGCTATCCTGTCCGCTGATCCACTGCCGGAGCAAAAAATCATGAGAATGACATTCAATCTCCCGTGGCTGCTGGCCTTGCTGTGGCTTGCCGCCCCCCTGCAGGCGCAGGATGCGAATGTGCCCTGGGGCCGCGCGGTCGCCCAGGAGGTGGAGTACGCACCGCAGAAAGTGGTCTATGACGTGGCCGTGACGTCACGGGGCGCCCTGGAGAATGTGCTCGACCGGGTCAGTTTCCTCAACAACCTCTATGGCGCGGATCCCTTCGATGCCGCCATCGTGGTGGTGTTGCACGGTGACGAGATCCCCATGTTCGCGGTGGAGAACTTCGTCCGTGACCGCGACCTGATGGAGCGCGCGCAGAGCCTCACGGTGGCAGGTCCCATCGAGTTCCGCATGTGTACCGTGGCGGCTCGCGCCCATGGTTATGCGCCCGGGGACATTCATGGCTTCGTGCACATGGTGCCCATGGCGGATGCCGAACTGGTGCGGCTGCAGAGGGAAGAGGGTTATGCCTATATGCGTTGATCGCCGCTGGCCGGTCTTGCTACTGGTGTTGCTGAGTACCGCATGCGGTGCGGCGGAGGAATCCACCGCGCCGGAGCCGGCATCGGTATCGACCCCCTATGGCGCCGTCAGCCTGCCTTTTGTCCTGCATCAGATCCCCGATGCGCCCGTCTACTACATCGTAGGCAAATCGGGTGTTCCCGATGCGGTGAACGAGGGACATACCTCCAATGCGGGTTTCGTGGTCACGGAGGAGGGTGTGGTGGTATTCGATGCCCTCGGCACCCCGGCCCTGGGTTACCGCCTGCTGCAGCGTATTCGCGAGGTCACCGACCAGCCCGTGCGCATGGTGGTGGTCAGCCATTACCATGCCGACCATATCTATGGACTGCAGGCCTTTCGCGAACATGCCGGCGCGCCAACGGTGCTGGCCCAGCGGCGCACCCTGGACTATGTGGGCGGCTCCACGGTAAGTCAGGGCGAGGACGCCGAGCGGCGCCTGGCCCAGCGCCGCGAGGCCCTGTTCCCCTGGGTGGACGAGCACACCTATATCGTGGCGCCCGACCGGGTCTTCGACCGGGAAACCTCCTTCGAACTCGGCGGTGTTCGCTTCCAGGTGAAACACCTGGGTCCGGCCCACGCGCCGGGAGATGCCATCCTGCTGGTGGAGGAGTACGGGGTGCTGTTCAGCGGCGACGTGATCTATGGCGGCCGGGTGCCCTTCCTGGACAGTCCGGACACCGACAGCGAGCATTGGCTGGAGGGGTTGGAGTATATCGCCGGTCTGAAGGGGCAGCTGCGCTACATCATCCCGGGGCATGGCGAGCTGGCGGAGGATGCCCAGCAGGCAGTGACGGCGACCCGGGACTACATCCTCTATGTGCGCGAGGTCATGGCCGCGGCGGTGCGCGACCTGGTGCCCTTCGAGGAGGCCTACCGCGATGCGGACTGGTCACGCTACCAGCACCTGCCCGCCTTCGACGCCAGCAATCGCGGCAATGCCTACCGCATCTACCTGGAAGAGGAAGCGCGGTCTTTCTAGATCCGGAACCCGCCCAGGCGCTGCTGCAGCCGCGACGCCAGCTCGGCGATCTCCTCGCTGGCATCCGCGGTCTGGCTGGCATGCTGCGCGGTGGAGCCGGTCACGTCGTTGATGGCCACCACGTTGCGATTGATCTCCTCGGCCACCGCGCCCTGTTCCTCGGCGGCGCTGGCGATCTGGGTATTCATACTGTGAATGGTGGACACCGCGCCGGTGATCTCGCGCAGGGCATTGCCCGCCTGGCCGGCACGGTCCACGGCCCGCTCGGTACTGGCCTGGCCCTCTTCCATGGCGGCCACGGCCGACTGGGCGCCGTTCTGCAACTGGGCGATCATCTGCTGGATCTCGGTGGTGGCCTGCTGGGTGCGTTGCGCCAGGGAACGGACCTCGTCGGCCACCACGGCGAAGCCGCGTCCCTGTTCGCCGGCCCGCGCCGCCTCGATGGCGGCATTGAGGGCCAGCAGGTTGGTCTGTTCGGCAATGCCCCGGATCACGTCCACCACGCTGCCGATGCGGGCGCTGTCGGCTTCCAGGCTGTGGATGGCCTCGGCATTCGCCTGCACCCGGCTGGCCAGTTCGCGGATGGCGCTGCCCACCTCGGTGACCACGCGGCTGCCCTTGCCCGCCTGCTCGTCGGCCACGCGCGCCGCCTCGGCGGCATCGGCGGCGTTGCGCGCCACCTCCTGGACCGTGGCCAGCATCTGGTTCATGGCGGTGGCCACCTGTTCGGTTTCCGATTGCTGGGTCAGGATATCCCGGTTGGCCTGTTCACTGGTGCCCGACAGCTGCGCCGAGGCGGAGGCCAGCTGGCTGGCGGCGCCGGCAATCTCCCGCAGCATGGCCCCCAGCTGCGCCTGGATGGCACCGGCGCTCTCTGCCACCTGGCCGATCTCGTCATGGCTCAGGCAGTGCACCGGCCGGGAGAAATCACCGTCGGCCAGTCGTTTCAGGTCATCCACCAGCTGCCGACTGGGCCGCTGGATGGAATGATGGATGAACCAGAGAAAGGCGGGAAAGGCGATCAGCACGGCCACCAGCATGCCAATCAGGCTGGCCAGGATACCGCTGTGCTCCTCGTCGATGGCCTGCTGCAGCAAGCGGGCGGTGTCGCGCGTCGTCTCGTCGCCGGCCAGGCGATCGGCCAGGGTCTGCAGGGACTGCAGGCCGTGCCAGATCTCGCTGAATCCGTACAGGGCCGAACCCACCACCAGCAGGGTTCCGGTGCCGGCGATCAGCAGGATCTTGTTGCGTAGACTACGGGTAATCCATTCCATGTTGACGACACCTGTGGCGGGTTGTGCAAGCCCGGAAATCCCGGGTTACTGGTTTGGGCAGGCCGCGATGCCTTTTCCCTGTCATGGTGTGATTCATCGGCGCGGCGGCGGGAATTCTTGAGCCCGGAATGGGGACGGTGGTATCCGGGAAGGACCGCGATCCGGCGCCGGCCCATTTCGGGCGCTGCCTTATTTACGTTACCGGTTACGGGTACAATGCCGGCACTGGATTAGGGAAGGTGATCGGACATGACCTACGGAAGTGACAAACACCGCGCCCGCGGCTTCACCCTCATCGAAGTGATGGTGGTGGTGGTGATCCTGGGCATCATGGCGGCCATCCTGGTGCCGCGCATCATGGACCGGCCCGAGCAGGCGCAGATCATCAAGGCCAAGCAGGATATCCGGGTCATCGAGTCCCAGCTCAACCTCTACCGGCTGGACAACTTCAACTACCCCACCACCGACCAGGGCCTGGAGGCCCTGGTGGAAAAGCCCACCCACGGCGCCGAGCCGCGCAATTACAAGCAGGGCGGTTATCTCGACCGCGTGCCCGTGGATCCCTGGGGCAATCCGTACCAGTACCTGAGCCCCGGCACCCACAGCAGTATCGACATCTACTCCCTGGGCCCGGACGGGGTTCCCAGTGACGATGACATCGGCAACTGGAATCTGCAGTAAGACTACCGGCTTTCGTACCAACAGCGGCTTCACCCTCATGGAGCTGCTGGTGGCGCTGCTCATCATCGGCGTCATGGTCACCTTTGCCGGTCTCTCCCTGCGCGGCGACCCCTGGGCCGAGCGCATGCACGAGGAGACCCGCCGTCTGGCGGCCCTGCTGGAGCTGGCCGCCGAGAACGCCCTGCTGGAGTCGCGCGAGCTGGCGGTGCGTTTCGAGCCGGATGGATATCACTTCCTGCGTCTGCAGGAGGGGCAGTGGCGGGAGCTTGCCGAGGGCGTGCTGCGTCCGCGCACCCTGCCGCCGGGCATGGAGCTGGAACTGCGCCTCCAGGAAGGCGGCCCGATCCTGGTCGGGGACGACGGCGAGGATCAGGAGCGTGCCGCTCCCCAGGTCTATATCCTCTCCAGTGGCGAAATGACCCCCTTCACCCTGCGCCTGGGCGCGCTGGAGCGGGATTACCGCTACGAACTGCGCGCCGATTTGCTCGGCCGCCTGGAATGGGAGGGGCCACTGTGAGGGGTTTTACCCTGGTGGAGATCCTGGTGGCCATGGCCGTGCTGGCCGTGGGCCTGCTGGCGGCGCTCACCGCCGTCAACCAGCTCACGATGAACGAAAGTTATTTGCGCGACCGTACCCTGGCCACCTGGCTGGCCCGCAACCAGCTGCTGGAAGCGCAACTCGAGGGGAACTGGCCGCAGCCCGGCCAGAGCACGGACACGGCCGAATACGCCGCGCGCGACTGGCGCTGGCGCCTGCGTATCACCCAGACCCCGGAAGCGGACATGCGCCGCCTCGACCTGGAGGTATGGCTGTCCGGCGCGGAGGGTGAGCCCCTGGCGCGTCTGACCGGTTTCCTGGAGCGGCCCTGATGCGCAACCGCGGCTTCACCCTGCTGGAACTGCTGGTGGCCCTGGCCATCTTCGCCGTGCTGGCCACCACCACCTATGGCGGGCTGCTGAACATCCTCGGCCAGCGTGCCGCCGTGGAACAGCAGGCGGAGCGCCTGCAGGCCCTCCAGCTCACCTACCGGCTGCTGGGACGGGAACTGGCCCAGATCTCCACCCGCGGCATCCGCGATATCCATGGCGACCCGCAACCGGCCCTGCAGCTGGGTGGCCAGCAGCCGGGGCTGGAGTTCACCCATGGCGGCTGGCTCAATCCCGCCGAGCGGCCACGGGCGGTGCTGCAGCGGGTGCGCTATGTGCTCGACCAGGACCGCCTGCTGCGCTTTTCCTGGCAGGTGCTGGACCGGGCCCAGGACAGCGAGCCCGTGGAACAGCGCCTGCTCGAGGAGGTGCGCGAACTGCGGGTGCGCCTGCTGGACGAGAACAATGAATGGCACGAGCAATGGCCGCCCGAGGCCCTGCTGCCCGGCCAGCCGCTGCCTGCCGCGCCGCGGGCCGCCGAGGTGATTCTGGAACTGGACGATCTTGGAGAATTGCGATGGCTGTTCCGCCTCGCCATCTGAGCCATCCTGCCCGACGGCCCCAGGGCGGCCTGGCGCTGATCACCGCCGTGATGGTGGTGGCCATGGCGGCGGTGGCGGCCACCGCCATGGTGGTCAGTCAGCAGCACAGCCTGCACCGCACCGGCGGCCTGCTGCATGGCATCCAGGTGGAGGACTACGCGGTGGGGGCCGAGGCCTGGGCGCGGGTGTTGTTGCGTCGCGCCGGCCAGGAGAACGGTTTCGATGCCCTGGACCAGGACTGGGCCCAGCCGCTGCCGCCCATGTTGATCGAGGGCGGTGGCCTGCAGGGCCGGATCCGCGACGAGCAAGGCCGCTTCAATCTCAACAACCTCGTCGAAGGCGCCACGGTGAATGCCAATGCGCTGCTCCAGTTCCAGCGCCTGCTGCTCCTGCTGGAGCTGGATGAGCAGCTGGCCAATGCCTTGCTGGACTGGCTCGATCCCGACATCAACGCACGTTTCCCCGAGGGCGCCGAGGATGACGCCTATCTCAACCGCGAACCGCCGTACCGGGCCGGCAACGGGCTGCTCGCCCATGTCAGTGAATTGCGCCTGGTGGCCGGCTACGAGCCCGGGGTGGTGGAGCGCCTGCGACCCTATGTAACGGCCCTGCCCCAGGCCACCGCGTTGAACGTGAACACCGCCCCGACCCTGCTGCTGGCAACCCTGGTGGAGGGCATGGGCCTGGTGGAGGCGGAGGCCCTGGTGCAGGTGCGCGACGAGGAGCCCTTCCCGAGCCTGGAGCAGTTCACCGCCCAGCCCGCCTTCGCCGGCCGGGAGATGCTGCAGGTTCCGCTGACCCTGCGCAGCGAGTATTTCCGCCTCCTGGGCCAGGTGGTCGTGGGCGACGCGGAGGTATGGTTGAGCAGCCTGCTGCAGCGGGGTCCCGACCACCAGGTGCGGCTGGTGGCGCGCAATCGTATCCTGCCGGCCTTTTAGCCGGGCCATTGCCGGGCTTGCGGTTTCCGCCCCGGGGCTTTTCCGCTACGATGACACACGATTTTCCGGCCGGATGGCATGATGCGTAATACCCTGTTGATAGAGGCGACCGACCCGGACCTGCGCACGGTGCGCTGGGTGGCGTTCGATGCCGGCGGGGCCGCCCCGGAAGGGGTCCGCACCGGCGGCCTGGAAGACGCCGCCGGTGCGGCCGGCGGCCGCCGGGTGGTGCTGCTGGTGCCCGCCACGGAACTGTTGCTGACCCAGGCACGGGTGCCCAGCCGCAATCGCCAGCGGGTGCTGAAGGCCGTGCCGTTCGCACTGGAGGAACAGCTCGCCGGGGATCTCGACAGCCTCCATTTCGCCCTCGGTCCCGTGCGCGGCGAGGATCATCCCGTGGCCGTGGTGGCCCAGGCCCGCATGGATGCCTGGCTGGCGGCCTGCGCCGCCGCCGGCCTGCAACCCGATGCCCTGCTGCCCGATGCCCTGGCCCTGCCCCTGGCGGAACAGCAGTGGACCCTGTACCTGGAAGGCGGGCAGGCCGCCGTGCGCACCGGCGCCCAGGAAGGTTTCGGCTGCGAACGCGCCAATCTGCCCCTGCTGCTGCGCCTGCGCGAGGAGGGCGAGGTACCGCCGCTGCACCTGCTGGGGGCGGCGGACCCGGAACTGGCAAAAGAAGGCTTCGAACCGCGCGCGGGGGATCCCCGCGAGCCCCTGCTGGCCATGGCCGACAGCCTGGCCGGCGGCCTGCCCCTCAACCTGCTGCAGGGCCGCTACAGTCGTTCCGAGCAGCTCGGCCGCCTGTGGCGGCCCTGGCGCGCCACGGCCGCCCTGTTGCTCGCTGGCCTGGTGTTGGGCGGGGTCTACCTGGGCATCGATTACTACCGCATGGGCCAGGAACAGACCCGGCTGGAGCTGGCCATCGCGGAGGTGTTCCGC
The DNA here is from genome assembly GCA_026197075.1 of Gammaproteobacteria bacterium. Taxonomy (GTDB): domain Bacteria; phylum Pseudomonadota; class Gammaproteobacteria; order DSM-19610; family DSM-19610; genus JAIVHA01. The sequence continues at coordinate 10,780 of JAPHQV010000006.1, forward strand.
CAGGCCCTGCCCGGGGCCACTCGCATGGTGAACCCGCGCGTCCAGCTGGAGCAGCGACTGGCGGCCCTGGAGCGCGGCCCGGGTGGCGGCCAGGCGGATTTCCTCGCCCTGCTGCGGCAGGCTGGCCCGGTGCTGCGCGGCACCGCCGGCCTGGATCTGCGCGGCGCCAATTTCCGCGATGGCACCCTGGACCTCGAACTCACGGTGGCGAACCTGCAGGTGCTGGACCAGCTCAAGCAGCAACTGGCCCAGGCGGGGGGGCTGGTGGCCGAGATCGAGTCGGCCACGGCGGACGGCGAGCAGCGCGTGAAAAGCCGCCTGCGCATCGCGGGGGCCGGCTCATGAGGGAGTGGCTGGCGGGACTGGATCCGCGCGAGCGGCGCCTGGTGCTGGCCGGCGGTCTGGTGCTGGGTCTGTTGCTGGTGTATGTGCTGGTCGTCGATCCCCTGCTGTCCGCCTATGGGGAACGGGCCAGCCGGGTGGAACGACAGCGGGCCGACCTGGTGTGGATGCAGCAGACCGCGGCCCGCATCCAGCAGTTGCAGGCCAGTGGCGGCGCCCGGGGCGCGGGACTGGGTGATCGCTCCCTGCTGGCGGTGGTGGACGGCTCGGCGCGCGAGGCGGGACTGGGTGGCGCCCTGAGTCGGGTACGCCCCGACGGTGCCCTGGCGGTGCGGGTCTGGTTCGAGGGCGTGCCCTTCGATGCCCTGGTGGAATGGCTGGGGCGACTGGACCGGGAGTTCCAGGTGCAGGTGAAGCTCATCACCCTGGAACGCCAGTCGGAGCCCGGTCGGGTGCATGCCCAGCTGACCCTGGAGACGGCCGGTTGAGGATCCGCGCCGGGTGGTGGCTGTATGCCGTGCTGGCCTACCTGGGCTGGCTGCTGGCGACCCTGCCCCTGGCGCCGCTGGTGCAGGGCGCCCGGGAGGCCGGCGTGGCGCTGCAGCTGCAGGGCGAGACCGGCACCCTGTGGCGCGGCGAGGCCCTGCGGCTGGTGGTGGCGGGCTTCAGCCTGGGCAATCCCAACTGGTCCTTCGCGCCCACGGCCCTGCTGCGTGGCCGCCTGGCCTGGGACCTGTCCTTCCGCGATGCCGACGGCGCCGCCATCGGCCGGCTGGCCATCGGACCCGGCGGGCGGCTGGAACTGCGCGAGCTGTCGGGCAAGCTGGCCGCCCGGCGCATCGGCCCGTTGTTGCCCATGCGGCCGGGCCTGGCCGGGGACCTGGTGCTCGATGCCGTTACCCTGCACCTGCGCCAGGGCCTTCCGGTAGCCGCGCACGGCCAGGTACGCTGGCTCGAGGCCGTGCTCACCAGCCCCATGCCCTTCGTCATCGGCGCGGCCGAGGTGGAGCTGCAGACCGCGGATGGGGATGCGGGTATCCAGGGCGTCTACCAGGCCGCGGGTCCCGACCTGGAACTGCGGGGCCAACTGTCCACCACGGCCGCGGGCTATCGCACCGAGAGCCTGCTCACCCCGCGCCAGCCGCAACTGGCCAACTGGCTGCAGTCCATGGGCCTGGCGCGGGTCGGCAATGCCTACCGCTTCGTGCAGGAAGGCAGCTGGTAAGCGCAACCGGCAGCAAACGATGACCACAAGCCTCATTCTCACCGTTCCGGAACAGCACGACCTCGCCGACCCCACCGTCGAGCGCAACCCGCGTCGCCTGCAGCGCTGGCTCGACGAACTGCCGATCATGAACCTGCTGGCATCGGTACGGCTGGTCGGCGATGCCCTCGAACCCCTCAACGAGCAGCGGGTGCCACCCCTGGAGCGCCTGGCGCTGCTGGACGCCTACCGGGTCACGGTACGCAAGCTGTTCATGACCGGTGGCCCCGCCGGACTGCGCCAGCTGCCCATGGGCAAGACGGAACGGGTGCAGGCCATCGAGGACCTGGAACGCCTGTGCCTGACCCTGGCCGGCGGTTACAAGATCCTGGTCAGGGCCTTGCATCGGGAAACAGGCAATCAGGCGGATGCCCTGCTGCGCAGCCTGCAGGGGGCCATGGAGCAACTGGCCCTGGCCCTGGTGCACAGCTATCGTTACCACCGCCCGGTGCCGCCCTTCGTCTTCCTGGAAATGCATCAGCTCTATCGCCTGGTCCGTGCCCGGGGCTGGCTGGAGGTGCCAGCGGACGCCAGCGGCGTGAACCTGAGCGGCCATTATCACGCGGCCCTGCTGCTGTCCCTGTGCGATCCCTTTCACTTACCTGACGGCATGGCCGACCACTATCATCGCAGCCTGTTGCGCTACGCCGCCCTGGTGCGCATCCTTCCGGGCGCGCAGTGGAACGGCAAGGGCGAGGGCCAGTGCCTGCTCGATCTGCAAAGCGATAGCCCGCCCCGTCTGTGCGTGCGCCTGGACGCCCCCGTGGAGGCCGATGAACCCTATCGGATGGACATGCAGCCGGCGCTGGATGCCATGCACCGGCAACTGCTGGCCATGACCGGTGAGCAGCGCGGCCAGGCCGTCGAGGCGGTCCTGTTGCGCATCCTGCTTCCGGAGATGGGCGAGGGCGATGCCCGGCGTGCCCCGCGGCAGGCCGATGACCGTACGCTGGAGGTGGTGATGGGTCTGGCCGCCGTCCACGGGTTCCTGTTGCACGGTGCGAAGGATGCCGGGCCCGCTCATTCCCTGCGGGTGGTGGACAGCAGCGAGCAAGGCATGCGTCTGTCCTGGCCGCGGGCTGCCCCGGGTGAGGTGGCGGTGGGGGATATCCTGGCCACGGGGCCCGGCGCAGGACAGGATACGACCCGATTGGGCCTGGTGCGTTGGGTGCGCAGCGAGCGCGACGGCAGTACCGACCTGGGTGTGGAATGGCTCGCGGGCCGTGCCAGTGCCGTGCGCTATCGCATGGCCGATGCAACCGACCCCGCCGTCCTGCCGTGTCTGTTCCTGCCCTCGGCCACCCGTCCCGACGGCAACGCCATCCTGCTGATCCCCGCGGGCGTCTGGCAGCAGGACCAGCGTCTGCTGCTCGAGGTGGGCAGTCGCGAGGTGCATGTACGGATCGCGCGCCGCGTCATCGAGACGGCCTGTATCGAGGGCTTCGAGTTCGCTTCCAGTCAGACCTCGCATTGACACAATTCCATGCCCGGTTATCCCGGTGCATGAAGACATCCCGTCATTCCCGCCTTCGCGGGAATGACGGGACTTGATTTTGCTATACTGCCGCCGTCGTGATTCACTGAAGCCTTCCCCATGCCCAAGACCATCCCCATCCAGGCCATGACGCCGGAAACCAAATGCAGCTTCTGCACCCGCTCCATCTGCTGCACCTACATCACCCAGCAGATCGACACGCCGCGCTCCATGGAGGATTTCGATCACCTGCTCTGGCAACTCGCCCACGCCAACATCCAGGCGTACAAGGACGACGAAGGCTGGTTCCTGCTCATCAATAATCGTTGCACCCACCTGCAGCCCGGTGGAGGCTGCGGCATCTACGACGACCGGCCCGCCGTGTGCCGGCGCTATAGCAACGATTTCTGTGAATACGACCAGGCCGCGGAAGAGGGTTTCGAACTGTTCTTCGACGGCTATGAGGCCCTGCTGGGCTATTGCAAGAAGCGCTTCAAGACCTGGGACAAGCGGGATCGGGAGTAGGCCCCAACCCCGCGAAGTTCTCCACGCTCGGAAATTCATCCACTTCCCGCAGTGGTCCGCGGCTGTCGGGGCGACGGATGGCCAGCAGGTGCCGGATGCCGAAATTGGCGGCACTGCGCAACACCGGCAGGCTGTCGTCGACGAACAGGGCGCGCTCCGGCGCGAAAGGTTCGCGCTTGACCAGTTCCGGCCAGAAGCGCGGGTCTTCCTTGGGGAAGCCCAGGTCATGGGCACAGACCAGGCTGTCGAAATGTTCCGCCAGGCGGGTGCATTCCATCTTCAGGGCCAGACTTCTGGAGTGGGCATTGGTCACCAGTACCACGCGCTTGTCGGTGCGGCGCACCGCATCGAGGAATTCAACCACATGTTCGTGCACGGCGATCAGGTGGCGGATCTCCCTTTTCAGGCCGGCGATGTCCAGGTCCAGCTCGCGGCTCCAGTGATCCAGGCAGTACCAGGCCATGGTGCCTTCCACGGCGCGGAATTTCGGGTACAACACCGCTTTGGCGGCCTCCAGGCTCAAGCCCCGCGCCCGGGCATAGCTCTGGGGCACGTATTCGAGCCAGAAGTGGTTGTCGAAGTGCAGGTCGAGCAGGGTACCGTCCATGTCGAGCAGGACGTGGTCGATGTCGGGCCAGGCAATCATGGTAAGGGGTCGGTTTCGGCGGTTCGAAGTGGGTATAATCCTAACAGTTTTCCAATAGGGGTCAGAGCCCTTTTCACAGGTCATTCCCGCCTTCGCGGGAATGACGAAGCAAACTTGTATTGGCCTCGCCCGATTCAATAACGATCTGGATAACACACCATGACACAAGAAAAAATGCTCGGGGATTTCACCCCGCAGGCCCTGCTGGAGCAGGTGGTGGCGCTGGCCAAGCAGGCGGGCGCGCGCATCCTCGAGGTCTATGACTCGGACTTCGCCGTCCAGCACAAGGACGACGAGTCGCCCCTGACCGCGGCGGACCTGGCCTCTCACCAGGCCATCGTCGCTGGCCTCGAGGCCCTGACCCCGGGTGTGCCGGTGCTGTCGGAGGAGTCGGCCCAGTTACCCTATGACGAGCGCTCCCGCTGGCAGACCTACTGGCTGGTGGACCCGCTCGACGGCACCAAGGAATTCATCAAGCGCAACGGGGAATTCACCGTGAACATCGCCCTGATCCGCGACGGCGTGCCGGCGTTGGGGGTGGTCTACGTGCCCGTTACCGGTGTGACCTATTCCGCCTGCGCGGGGCTCGGTGCCTTCAAGGCGGAAGAGGATCAGGGGCCGCGGCCGATCCGGGTGCGGGACCTGCCGCAAGGCCCGCTGGCGGTGGTGGGCAGCCGTTCCCATGGCGGTGATTCCCTCCAGGCCTTTCTCGACAAGGTGGGGGAGCACGAGATGGTCAGCATGGGCAGCTCCCTCAAGCTGTGCCTGGTGGCCGAGGGCCGAGCCGATGTCTACCCGCGCCTGGGGCCGACCTCGGAATGGGATACGGCCGCCGCCCAGTGCGTGGTGGAGCAGGCCGGCGGGCAGGTGACGGACCTGGAGTTGCAGCCGTTGCGCTATAACACCAAGGACTCGATGCTCAATCCCTTCTTCCTGGTGTTCGGCGACACCAGCCACGACTGGAAACAGTATCTTTAGGTCGATTGCAGGTGCCGCATGAACAGGGCACCCGCTAATCCACCCAGTAATGCTCCTGCGCTGTCCGCCAGCACATCGAGGGAATCCGCGTCGCGGCCGGGGATGAAGGACTGGTGGAATTCGTCCGCGAGCCCGTAGAAGCTACCCAGCAGCCAGACCACCAGGAGTGCGCGTTTGGGTCGTGCCGGATGGTGCAGGGCCAGGGCCAACAGCAGGCCCAGCAGGCCATAGGCGCCGCCATGAAACAGCTTGTCCTGGTGTTCGAACAGGGAGGGCGTGGGCAGGCTGGGCTGGTGGGACAGGTAGAAGATCACGCCCATCCAGGCCAGGGCCAGCAGCAGGCCGAGGGATTGCAGTCGTTGTGTGGGCATGCCGCTCCTACAGAGTGTTTAGGGGTCAGGTCTTGCAATCCAACATTCAGGTTTTCTGAATGTTGGATTGCAAGACCTGACCCCTAATATATCAATGCTGCCAGGGCGAGGGCGGGCTGAACTCGGGCAGCAGGGACAGCAGCTTCAGGGTCAGCTTGCGCCCGAATTCCTGGTCGCCTTCCTTCAGGCTGCGTTCCGTGGCGATGCTTTCATTGAACAGTACCGGCAGGTCCCATTCGTTCAGCCACTCGTAGAGGTCATCCACCCGCAGCTCGGCGTCCTCGTCCAGGTCCACCAGCAGGATGTCGATTTCCTCCGGATCGAGCTGGTCCAGGTAGTCCTTGCGCAGGGGGATCTGGCGGATGATCTGCACGCCCGCGGTGCTCAGCACCGTGGACAGGTGGTCGCGCAGGGCGTCGGCCTCACAGGCAATGGCTACGCGCAGCTTTTTTTTTTGAGCAGGTCCGCCGCCGGATCAACCGGGTCTGACCCGATTGATCCGGCGGCGGCCTGGCTGGACGCCTGATCAGTCGAGTCAGACCCCATTGGATGCAGCGGTCGTTCCGGTTGATTGGGGAACAGGCCGCCCTGCTGCTTGTCGCGGATCACATCGTCCACCAGTTCGGTGCCGATGCGCGCGGTCTGCTCGGCGAAGCCGTAGACCAGGGCCGTGTCACACAGCAGGTTGATCAGGCGTGGCACGCCACCGCTGGCCTGGTGGATGCGCGCGCAGGCCGCTTCCTCGAACAGCTCGGGATCGCCACCGGCCTTGCCCAGACGATGGCGGATGTACTCGGGCGTTTCCTCCGCCTGCAGAGGGTCCAGGTGATAGTCCACGGCGATACGCTGGGCGAACTGGATCAGGTCCGGGCGGCGCAGGGTCTCGCGCAGTTCCTTCTGGCCCACCAGGATGATCTGCAGTACCTGGTCCTTGTCGGCGTTGACGTTGGACAGCATGCGCAGTTCTTCCAGGGTTTCGGGCGCCATGTTCTGTGCTTCGTCCACGATCAGTATGGTGCGTTTGCCGGCGCCGTACTGGCCGATGATGAAGTTCATGAAGTCCTGGTACATCTCCACCCGGCTCTTCCCGGCATGGGGCAGGCCGTAGGCCATGAGGATCCATTGCAGCAGTTCGCCGAAGGAGCGGTGGGTGTTGGAGATGAGTCCGACGCGGTGCTGCTGTTCCATTTTGGTCAGCAGATGACGGATGAGGGTGGTCTTGCCGGTGCCGATCTGGCCGGTGATGGCGGTGAAGCCGGCCTGGTTCATGAGGCCGTACTCCAGCAGGGTCAGCGCCATGCGGTGTTTTGCGCTCAGGTACAGGAAACCCGCGTCGGGCAGCAACGAGAAGGGCTTTTCGCGGAAACCGTAAAAGGATTCGTACATCTTGGCACCTGGTTGTCGGGCCGTCGTGCCGGTCCCGGTTATTGCAATGCATTATGTAGGAGCGGCCACCGGCCGCGAACCGGTGTCGGCAAGTCCGTTCGCGGCCGAAGGCCGCTCCTACATTTGGTCCGGTAGCCTACAGGCTACTAGTTCACTGGCTGCGATTTGTTGAGCACCGTGCCCAGCACGTTGGTGCTGCTCAGCAGGTCCACGGTCCGTTCCAGCTCCTGGCGACCGGTCTTGCCTTCCTCCACCACCAGCAGGGCGGCGTCCACGTAGGGCGAGAAGGCCAGGGCATCGGCGGCGTCGAGCACCGGCGGCAGGTCGAAAATGACGATGCGACTGGGATAGCGGCGCTTCATCTCTTCCACCAGGCGGGACATCTTGGGCGAGTTGAGCATTTCCGAGGAATTCATCAACGGCCGGCCGCCGGGCAGGATGGTGAGGTGATCGAAACCCTCGGGATGGATCAGCAGGTTTTCCACCGGTTCGTCATCGAGCAGGTATTCGCTCAGGCCCTTGCCCGGGGGCAACTGCAGATGTTCGTGGATGCTGGGGTGACGCAGGTTGGCGTCCACCAGCAACACCGTATAGTCCACTTCCATGGCCAGGCTGGCGGCCAGGTTGATGGCGGTCAGGGTCTTGCCCTCGGCGGCGCCGGGGCTGGTGACGGCCAGCACGTTCCAGTCGTTCTCGCGCAAGCGCTGCAGCACCTGGGTGCGCAGGATCTTGTAGGCGTCGCTGAAGGGTCCATCACCAATACCGGTCACGATGCGGTTCTCCCGTAACACATGCCTCGGCACCTTCACCGTGCGCGTGCGGGTGTATTGCACCTCCTGGGCGGAGGTGGGCCTGGCCATGTCCACCACGGCGCCCGTGGTGAGCGACTCTCGTTCCTGGCGGGCCTTTTCCAGCGCCTGTTTGATTCGTTCCATACTGCGGGACCTCGATACTGAGCTGCGGTGGCGGGAGGAGCTGTCAGCCGCCACCCGCTAAATCTACCATGTTTTTTATGACATCCAATCCGGTGTAGCGGGCGATTGGTGTGTAGCTTTAAAACCCCCCGTCTGTTCTCGTCCTGCCGGCCCTGGCCTGCGCCAGGACAGGCTCCTGCCGGAATTCATAAGAATCAAAGACATGGATGCCGGCATTCGCCGGCATGACGGTTGTGGGTTCCGGTCTACAAATCTAACCCCGTGGTGTTGCTGGCGCGGCGCAGGACGCGGAACCAGAGCACGTCCAGGGGGCTGACGAACAGGTGGAACAACAGCACCACCAGCCCAATGGCCGCCAGCACCAGGGCAACGATGATCCAGGTCTTGCGCTTGCCGCGCTTCACCTCGCGGTCATTGGCCAGGTAAGGGATCACCGCCAGGGGCGCGGCCTGGACTGCATTCATGATTCCCTTCACGCCGCGCACGGAGCTGTCCAGGCTTTCCGCCACGGCGGCATAGCCCAGGCCCGCGCCCAGGGCCAGCACCAGGCTCAGGAAGATGATGGCCGGGCGGTTGGGCTTGATGGGTTCCTCGGGCAGTACCGCCGGCTCGATGAGGGTGAAGCGCTCGCCGCGGCTTTCCGATTCCAGCTGGCGCGCCACCTGGGCCTGCATCAGCTTGGCGCTCATTTCCTGGTACTTGGCGGTGGCGTTCTCCAGGTTGCGGGTGAGGGTGCGGTACTCCGCCTCCACCAGAGGGACGGCGGCCAGGCGTTCCTCCAGTTGCGTGCGCCTTGCCTCGACACTGGCACGCTTGCCGGTCAGGGAGTTGATCTGGTTGTCCACCGCGTTGAGCTGGGCCTGCAGGTTGACATAGGCCGGGTTGTCCGGCGCCCGTTCCGGGGCGTTGCCCGGATTGTCGTCGGCACTGGCGATGGCTTCCTCCACACCGGCTATGGCGCGGGTCAGACGCAGCACGTCGGGGTGTTCCTCGGAATAGCGCTCGCGGGCCGAGGCCAGCTCGGTACGCAGGCCGTCGAGCTGTTCCAGCAGCTCGCTGCTGGATTCCACCTGGCCGGTCTCGCGCTCCAGACCGGTGATCTCGCGCTTGACGCGCTTGACGTCGGGGTGGTCGGGTGAGTAGCGCGCCACCAGGCTGATGTACTCGGTGCGCAGGGCCTTCAGCCGCGCGCCGGGGCTGAGTGATATATCGCTGCCATGGGGTTCAATCTGGCCCAGCTGGCCCTGCAGGTAGAAGCGGCGTTCCTCCTGGGCGCGGATCTGGTTGGCGATGTCGGAGAGTTCCAGTTCGGTGCGGTCAGCCTGCTGGCGCAGCAGGGGCTGCAGCTCCGGCAGGGTGTCGGCGTTGCGGGTCTTGAACTCGGCGAGACGCTCCTCCAGGGTGGCGATCTGGCCGGTCAGGCGCTCGGCCTCGTCGGCGAGGAAGTTATAGGTCTCGTCGGCGCGCAGGGTGCGGCTGCGGATGTTCTCCTGTAGATAGAGGGTGGTCAGCTCATTGGCCACGCGCTGTACCTGCTGGGGGTTCTCCCCATGGAACCCCAGTGAAAAGGCGATGGTGGCGGCGGTGGGTCGCCCGGTACGTGGGTCCACCACCTCGGCGCTGATCATGTCCAGCTTGATGTCCGCGCGCATGGTGGCGAGGATTTCCTCGGTGGTATAGCGCTTGCGGTCCTCCACGTAGAGACCAAAACGCTCGATGATGTCCATCAGGTTCTGGCGGGTCATGACCCGCTGGCTGATGGTCTGGATGCGTTGCGCGGCATAACTGGTGACGGTGGACTGCACCAGCTCGGAGGGGATCTGCTGTTCCTCGATCAGGATCGTGGCCGCGGACCGGTAGGTGGGCGGCAGCGCCAGGGCGGTGATTACGCCAATTACGAAGATCGTCAGGGCGATCCCCATGATGGCCCAACGCCGGCGCTTGAAGGCGTCCAGGTAGTCCTTGAGGTCTTTGCTTTGTTCTTCCTGCATGTTGCCAGTTCCGTTTTGGTTAACTCAATTGTTGCCTGGGATGCCCTTTGTAGGAGCGGCCTTTGGCCGCGAACCTTCGCGGCCAAA
>JAPHQV010000009.1 GCA_026197075.1 Gammaproteobacteria bacterium
AGGCGGGCCGCCTCCAGGAGCGCGAGCTGGTACTCACTGTGCAGCACCACCTCGAAATCATGCCCCAGGACCGTCTCGAGTTCCGCCGCATTGGTGAAGCCTTCGAGCAGGGTCACCGGTTTGCGAATACCGGCCTGGCGCAGGGCCAGCGCCTCCTCCAGCCGCGCCACGCCAAAGCCATCTGCCTCGTGCAGGGCCTCGGCCACGGCCACCAGGCCATGGCCATAGCCATTAGCCTTGACCACCGCCATGACCTTGCTGTGGGGTGCCGAAACGCGTACCTGGTGGAGATTCTGTTGCAGGGCCTGGAGATCGATGCGCGCCCGCACGGGGCGGGTCATGGATACCCCTCGTCGCTGTAGATCTCGGGCACGAAGTTCTCGAAGCGGGTGTACTGGCCGAGGAAGGTCAGGCGCACGGAACCGATGGGGCCGTTACGCTGCTTGCCGATGATGATCTCCGCCGTGCCCTTGTCCGGGCTGTCGGGGTTGTAGACCTCGTCGCGATAGATGAACACGATGACGTCGGCATCCTGTTCGATGGCACCGGATTCACGCAGGTCGGACATCACCGGGCGCTTGTTGGGGCGCTGTTCGAGGCCGCGATTGAGCTGCGACAGGGCAATCACCGGCACATGAAGTTCCTTGGCCAAAGCCTTGAGACCACGAGAGATTTCCGAGATCTCGTTGGTGCGGTTATCCGACCCGCCACGCCCCGTCTGCATCAGCTGCAGGTAATCGACGACGATCAGGCCCAGGCCGTGCTCGCGCTTCAGGCGCCGCGCGCGGGCACGCAGCTCGGTGGGGCTCAGGGCCGGGGTATCGTCGATGAACAGGGGGGCCTCGGCGAGAATACTCACCGCCGAGGTCAGCCGCGGCCAGTCATCGTCTTCCAGCTTGCCGGTGCGCACCTTGTGCTGATCGATATGGCCCAGGGAGGACATGAGGCGCATGGCCAGCTGTTCCCCGGGCATTTCCATGCTGAACACCGCGGTGGGGATCTTTTCGCGAATGGCCGCGTTCTCGGCAATGTTCATGGCGTAGGTGGTCTTGCCCATGGAAGGGCGGCCGGCCACGATGATCAAGTCCGAATTCTGCAGCCCGGCCGTCAATTCGTCGAAATCATTGAAGCCGGTGGGCACACCGGTGATGGGATTGTCCCGATGAAACAGCTCATCGATCTTGTCCACCGCCGCCGACAGCAGGTCCTTGATGCGCACGAAACCGTTGCGGCCGTGGCTGCCCTGCTCGGCGATCTGGAAGACCTGTTGCTCGGCATGATCCACCAGTTCCTTGGCGTCACGACCCTCGGGGAAATAACCGGAGTTGGCGATATTGGTTCCCACGCCGATCAGCTGGCGCAGCACCGAATACTCGCGCACGATCTCGGCATAGGCACGGATATTGGCGGCGCTGGGGGTGTTCTTGGCCAGGGTGCCGAGATAGGACAGGCCGCCGGCGGCATCCAGGGAATCCTGCTTGCCCAGCCATTCGGAAAGGGTGATGACATCGTAGGGGCTGCCCTGGTCCACCAGGGTACGGATGGCCTCGAAGATCAGCCGATGGTCGCGACGGTAGAAATCCTCTTCCGTGAGACGGTCGGCCACCTCGTCCCAGGCGCTGTTTTCCAGCATCAGCCCGCCCAGCACGGACTGTTCCGCCTGGATGGAATGGGGCGGTACTTTCAGCGATTCGGTATTGAGATCGAGTGCCGTGGCGGCCTGCAACGATTCCGGCATGAAGATTCCCATGGGTCCGGCGCGGAAGCGCCCTGGATCTGTTATGCCAAGAGGATACTACCAAGCCGAACCCTGGCAAAGCCCGCCCGGCGGATTGGGCGCCGGGCTTACATCCCTGTAGGCTTGACTGCCCGGTCAGGGCAGCGGAGAGGGCTTACTCGGCGACCACCACCACCTTGACGGTGGCATTGACATCGCTGTGCAGGTGAACATGAACCTCATATTCACCCACCGAGCGGAACACGCCTTCGGGCATGCGGATCTCGCTGCGTTCCACGGCCACGCCGGTGTCGCTGATGGCATGGGCGATGTCGCTGGTACCCACGGAACCGAACAGCTTGCCTTCGTCCCCGGCCTTGGAGGCAATGGTGACGCTGACGCCATCGAGCTTTTCGCGGCGCGCCTCGGCGGCGGCCAGAACCTCGGCAGCAGCCTTTTCCAGCTCGGCACGGCGCTCCTCGAAGGCCTTGATATTCTCTTCCGTGGCCGCGGTGGCCCTACCGGAAGGAATCAGGAAATTGCGGCCATAGCCCGAACGCACCTTGACCTTGTCGCCCAGACCACCCAGGTTCTCCACTTTCTTGAGCAGAATCACATCCATCGTCATTACCCCATTGCCCCGGCGCGGCCGGGTCTCACAATAGGTCGGGCAGGCCCGACCAGTTCATCACTATGCGGCACCCGTCCCCGAAGCGTTTCTCCGGAACCGGAACCAGCCATCCAATACGCCCAACACCACCACCAGCACCACCGCCTGTGGCAGGAACAGCAGCAACACATAAAGCGCCACCAGCCAGATCTGCTTCAGGCCCAGACGCGCGGCCGTGGCATGCACTACCGCCAGCCCCACGAACAGGAAGGGCACCAGGGCCACCAGGCCGATCTGCAGCAGCAGGGCCCCGGCCTCCCCTGCCACGAAGCGGGCGCCGAGCAGGCATGCCACCGCCATGGCGCCCATCCACCCCGGCAATGCCAGGGCGTGAAATTCCTGGCGGAATCCGCCCGGGTTGTAGAGCAGCGCCTGCCAACCGCGGGCCAGCGCCAGGCTCAGCAACAAACCCAGCAGCAGGGTGGCCGCCACGGCGCCGGTCATCAGGTTGGCGACCTGGTACACCAAGTCCTGCACCTGCTGCTGGCTCAATTCCGCCTGTTGCGCGGCCAGCTCGCCCAGGGGCTGCAGGATCTCGCGCCAGCGGGCCGCGAGGTCACCCACCAGCACATGGGCAAGCAACACCCCCATCAGGGCCATGGCCGTGGCCAGCTGCAGGGTCCAGGACAGGGACTGGCTACCGCGCAGTACCGTGGCCAGCACCCAGGCCGGGAGCCACAGGATCAGGGTGGCGATCACCACCGGCACCGGCTGGCCCAGGGCCAGCCAGGCGAACAGACCCGTGGCCAGCAGGGCGCCACCCATGACCCGGGCGCCTTCCGTGGGTCCCAGGCGCAGGGTGACCAGCATCAATGCCCCGGCGCCCACATAGGCCAGCACCGCGGTGATGGGCGGCAACAACAGACTCAGTACCGAGCTGCTCGCCGCGACCAGCATGGCCTGGAGGCGCCCGGCCATTATGAAATTCGCAATCGCGCGCATGGTTTATCGATCTGCCCGGCCGGTCAGAACCGGACAGACCACCCATTCGCAGGCAGGGCCCAATGGTCCCGCCTGCTGATCCTCAATGGGAATCAGTGTACGGCAGCAGTGCCAGGAAACGTGCCCGCTTGATGGCGGTCGACAGCTGACGCTGGTACTTGGCCTTGGTGCCCGTGATACGGCTGGGCACAATCTTGCCGGTTTCGCTTACGTAGTTCTTGAGGGTCGCGATGTCCTTGTAGTCGATTTCCTTCACGCCTTCGGCGGTGAAGCGACAGAATTTACGGCGACGGAAAAAACGGGCCATGGTAATCCACCTCTATGTCGTGGTGTTGCAATTCAATCCAAACAATCTATGTGCAGTGCGTGCAGTTCCAGTTCCGTTGCCGGATCCCGGTGACTGCGGCGCGCGAGAAACCCTGTGACGCGTACCCGGCTACCCTGATTCAGCCGCCGGATCGTATCCTGCAGTGAGTCGCCACCGGCGACCACCCGGATCCAGCACTGTACCGAACGCTCCCTGCCGACTTCCATCTGCCGGGACTGGTGCTCCAGTCCGAAACGGCTGATGGGAATGCCCGCGGGGCTGGTTCGGGTGGCCGGCTTGCGGGTGACGGTGCCGGTCATGACCAGCTGGTTGTCCATCACCGCGCGGCGCAGCCTGTGCTAGGCAGCATCCTCGTCGCTGTCATCCCGGTCCTGGTCGCGGTCGTTATCGGAGTCATCACGACTACCGCGCTCCTGGTCTTTCTCGTCCCGCTTGGCCAGGGGCGATACCTCGGTGTCCGCACTCTTGCGGTTGATCACCAGGTTGCGCAGCACGGCGTCATTGAAGCGGAAAGCGCTGGTCAATTCTTCCAGCGTCGGGGTGTCGCACTCGATGTTCATGAGTACGTAGTGGGCCTTGGCCACTTTCTGGATGGGATAGGCCAGCTGACGACGACCCCAGTCTTCGAGACGATGGATCTTGCCGCCGGACCCTTCGATGGTGGCGCGGTAGCGTTCCACCATGGCAGGCACCTGTTCACTCTGGTCCGGGTGGACCAGGAACACGATTTCGTAATGTCGCATTGTAGCTCCCTACGGGTAACAGCCACCGACCCGCGGCCGGTGGCAAGGAGATGGGCGGCGGAACCGCCCGAAGGCCGGCATTCTACGCAAGCGGGGGGCGAAATTCAAATACTTGGCTGGATACGCTGGCGGCGGGCCTCGAACAGGGCGATGCCGGTGGCCACGGAGACGTTGAGGCTCTCCACCGTGCCGGCCATGGGGATGGCGAACAGGCCGTCGCAGTGCTCGCGGGTGAGGCGCCGCAGGCCCTTGCCCTCCCCGCCCAGGACCAGCCCCAGGGGGCCGGTCAGGCGGGTCTGGTAGAGGGTGTCTGCGGCCTCGCCGGCCGCGCCGTAAAGCCAGATACCGGCCTCGCGCAGGCCGCGCAGGGTGCGCGCCAGGTTGGTGACCGCCACCAGGGGCACGGTCTCCGCCGCCCCACAGGCCACCTTGCGTACCACCGGGGTGAGGCCCACGGACTTGTCGCGGGGGACGATGACCGCATGCACCCCGGCGGCATCGGCGCTGCGCAGGCAGGCGCCCAGGTTATGGGGATCCTGAACGCCGTCGAGGATGAGCAGGAAGGGCGGTTCCGCCAGGCCCGCCAGGAAATCCGGCAGGGCGGCTTCGCTCAGCACGGGCTGCGCCTCCACCTCGGCCAGTACGCCCTGGTGTTGCCCCTGGCCACCCAATTCGTCCAGTTCCCGGCGGGAACGCAGCGCGACGGGAATGCGCGCCGCCTCGGCCAGGCCGACCAGCTCCCGGAGCTTGTCATCCTGGCGACTGTCCAGCACCCAGAGCTGGCGGATCCGTCCCGGGGTGCGTTCCAGCAGGCTGCGCACCGCGTGCAGCCCGAATACCCGCTCCCCCGTATTCACCGCCCTGAACTCAGCGCGGCTCGTAGGCGCGCTGTTCCTGGCCTTCCACCACCGGCTTGATGAGGAGTTCCACGCGACGGTTCAGCTGGCGGCCGGCCTCGGTCGCGTTGCTGGCGCGGGGTTCACGCATGCCACGCCCTTCGGTGACCAGGCGCTGCCAATCGATGCCCTTGCGGGTGAAATAATTCACCACGCTTTCGGCGCGTTGTTCCGACAAGCGCTGGTTATAGGCTTCGGAACCGACGTTGTCGGTGTGGCCGATGACATGCACGACAGTGCGGTCATAGCGGTGCAGCAAATCCGCCACCTTGTCCAGGGTGGGAATGAAGGCCGGCTTCAGGTCGGCCTTGCCGAAGTCGAAAGATACCTCGCTGGAAACGTCGATCTTGAGGCTTTCGTCCTGCATACGCTGGATTTCCAGGTCATTGCGCCGTTGCTCCTCCGCCAGGGCGGCCTCGAATTCGCGCTGCTGGTTGTCCATGTAGTTGCCCACACCGGCCCCGGCCAGGGCACCGGCGGCCGCGCCCCAGTAGCGGCCCCGGTCATCGTGAACCTGGTGCCCGAGGATGGCGCCGGCGACGGCGCCAATGGCGGCCCCGGTCTTGGCGCGGCGGTTGGGATCATCGGCGGCACAACCGGCAATGGCCGCGGCAATGGCAATAATCAGTAGTTTTTTCATCATGCTGAAGTTTCCTTGGTTTTTCCCCGGCCACGACGTGGCCCGCGTCTGGAGGATTTTTTCTTGCCACGGGGTCGCGGTTCGGCGTCCCCGGCCTTTGTCGGTCTGCCGCCCTTTTCCTGCTTGCCGCCCTTTTCCTGCTCGGTCAGCATGAAGTCGATCTTACGCTCATCGAGATCCACGCGCGCCACCTGCACCCGGATGGGGTCGCCCAGCCGGTACATCTTGTTGGTGCGCTCTCCCAGCAGGCGGTGATGGGCGGGGTCGAAGTGATAATAATCGTTCTTCAGCGAGGTGACATGGACCAGGCCCTCGACAAAGATATCCGATAATTCCACGAAAATCCCGAACGAGGTCACACTCGTGATCACGCCCGGGTATTCCTCGCCCACCTTGTCCAGCATGTATTCGCACTTGAGCCAGTCCACGGCATCGCGGGTGGCCTCGTCGGCACGCCGCTCGGTGGCGGAACAGTTCTCGCCCATGGACACCATGTCCTGGTGGGTGTAGGCGAAGCCCTTGGCCTTGGTGCCGGTGACGCGCTGCACGGCACGGGTCACCAGGTTCTTGTTTTTCTTGCCCTGCAGCACATGGCGGATGGCGCGGTGCACCAACAAGTCCGGGTAGCGGCGGATGGGCGAGGTGAAATGCAGGTACTCCTCGTGGGCCAGGCCGAAGTGGCCGACATTGTCCGGGCTGTAGCGCGCCTGGGACAGGGAACGCAGCATGACGGTCTGGATGAGGTGGGCGTCGGGCCGGTCGCCGATGGAGGACAGCAGCCGCGCATAGTCCTTGGCAGCGGGCTTCTCGCCCCCGCGCAGGGAGAGGCCAAGCTCGCCGAGGAATTCCCGCAGCGCGACGACCTTTTCCTGCTTCGGACCCTCGTGCACCCGGTACAGGGTGGGGATCTTGTTGCGACCGAGGAAGCGCGCCGTCGCCACGTTGGCGGCGATCATGCATTCCTCGATGATCTTGTGGGCGTCGTTGCGCTGCACCGGCACGATGCGATCGATCTTGCGTTCGGAACCGAACACGATACGGGTCTCGGTGGTCTCGAAATCGATGGCACCGCGCTGCTCACGCACCTTGCGCAGCACATGATAGAGGCGGTACAGCTCCTCCAGGTGGGGCACCACGGCGGCGAACTGCTTGCGCGTGCCGGCATGATTGTCCACCACCATGGCCGCCACCTGGTCGTAGGTGAGCCGGGCATGGGAGCGCATCAGCGCCTCGTGAAAGCTGGAGCGGGTGATCTTGCCTTCCTGGTTGATGTACATCTCGCACACCATGCACAGGCGGTCCACCTCCGGGTTCAGGGAGCACAGTCCGTTGGACAGGATCTCCGGCAGCATGGGAATGACGCGCTCGGGGAAATACACCGAGTTGCCGCGTACCAGGGCCTCCTTGTCCAGGGCCGATCCCGGTTTCACATAGTGAGATACGTCGGCGATGGCGACCAGCAGGCGCCAGCCCTTGGGCTTGCGCTCGCAGTACACGGCATCGTCGAAGTCACGGGAGTCCGCGCCGTCGATGGTGACCAGCGGGGTTTCACGCAGATCCAGCCGGTCGCGCTTGGCGGCCGCCGGCACCTTGTCGCTGAATTTCCTGATCTCCTCCTGTACGGCGTCCGGCCAGTGCAGCGGCAGTTCGTGGCTGCGGATGGCGACATCGATCTCCATGCCCGGTGCCATGTGATCGCCGATCACTTCGGTGATGCGGCCCACCGGCGGGCGGCGGCGACTCGGCTGTTCCACCAGCTGTACGGTGACGAACTGGCCCGGCTGGGCATCGTGGCGCCATTCGTCGGGGATGGACACCTCGATGGGCAGGCGCTTGTTGTCGGGGATCACCAGGCCGACACCCTGCTCGCGAGAGTAACGTCCCACCACCGTATGGGTGTTGCGCTCCAGCACCTCGACGATGGCGCCCTCGCGGCGGCCGCGGCGGTCCAGTCCCACCACCCGCGCCACGGCCCGGTCACCATGCAGCACCTCGCGCATGGTGCGACCGGACAGGAACAGGTCGTCACCGCCCTCGTCGGGCACCAGGAAACCGAAGCCGTCGGGATGGGCGATGATGCGACCGCGCACCATGTCCATCTTGTCCACCAGGCCGTAGCCCTCGCGACGGTTCTGGATCAGCTGGCCGTCGCGCTCCATGGCGTTGAGGCGCCGGCGCAGGGCCTCCAGCTGGTCCTCGTCCTCCAGGTCCAGGGCCTCGGCGATGGCGTCGCGGCGCATCAGCTTGCCGCGCTCGGCCAGCAGATCCATGATGAATTCGCGGCTGGGAATGGGGTTGTCGTACTTGGCGGCCTCGCGCTCGGCCAGGGGATCCTGCTGCACGGCGGGGGATTTCTTGTTGTTGCGTTTACGTACCATGGTTGACTCTTGTGGCCCGTCCACCGGGCGGTTTGAATAGTATAGGCAGCGGATTGACAAGCTCCAGCGCTGCGGGTAAAGTTCGCGGCTTCCGGCGTAGGCGCAAGCCGACGGCGGGATATGCCGAGGTGGTGAAATTGGTAGACACGCTAGCTTCAGGTGCTAGTTGGGGTAACCCAGTGGAGGTTCAAGTCCTCTCCTCGGCACCAATTCAAAAACGGGTGTGGATTCCACACCCGTTTTTTTATGCCTGCAATTCCCCGCGTCCTTACGCAAAGGGGTGCCGCAGGATAATGCTCTCGGCCCGGTCGGGACCGGTGGAAATGATGTCGACGGGAGTCTCCACCACTTCCTCGATGCGCTTGAGATAGGCCTTGGCATTGGCCGGCAGGGCATCGTAGTCCTTGACCCCGACGGTGGAATCCTTCCAGCCGGGCATGTCCTCGTAGATCGGCTCGCAGGTGGCGAAGGCCTCGGCACCCACCGGCGGCGTCAGCCGCTCCACCCCGTTGCAGCGATAACCCACGCACAGGCGGATGGTGTCGATACCGTCCAGCACATCCAGCTTGGTGATGCACATGCCGGTGACGCTGTTGATCTGGTTGGCGCGGCGCAGGGCCACGGCATCGAACCAGCCGCAACGGCGCGGCCGCCCGGTGGTGGAACCGAACTCGTGGCCCTTCTTCGCCAGGTAGGCGCCGATCTCGTCCTGCAGGTCCACGCCATCGTAGAGTTCCGTCGGGAAGGGACCGGCACCCACGCGGGTAGTATAGGCCTTGGTGATACCCAGGATGTAGTCCAGGTCGCGCGGCCCCACGCCGGTGCCGGTACAGGCACCGCCGGCGGTGGTGTTGGACGAGGTCACGAAGGGATAGGTGCCGTGATCGATGTCCAGCAGCGCGCCCTGGGCACCCTCGAACATCACGTTGCGACCCTCGCGCCGATGCTGGTAGAGCAGTTCGGGGATATCGGCGATCATCGGCTCCAGCACATCGGCCATGGCCAGGGTTTCGTCCAGCACCTGCTGGAAGTCCACCGTATCGGTCTTGAAGTAGTGTTTCAGGGCGAAGTTGTGATAATCCATCACCTCGCCGAGGCGTGCTGCCAGGCGCTCGCGCAGGAAGATCTCGCCCAGCTTGAGGCCGCGGCGGGCGATCTTGTCCTCGTAGGCGGGGCCGATGCCGCGACCGGTGGTGCCGATGGCCATCTTGCCGCGCGCCAGCTCGCGGGCCTGGTCCAGGGCCACGTGGTAGGGCAGGATCAGGGTGCAGGCCTCCGAGAGCTTGAGGCGCTCGCGGGCCGGCACACCCTTGGCCTCCAGCATCTCGATCTCTTTCATCAGGGCATCGGGGGCCAGCACCACGCCGTTGCCGATCAGGCACTGCACACCCTTGCGCAGGATGCCGGAGGGGATCAGGTGCAGCACCGTCTTCTCGCCATCGATGACCAGGGTATGACCGGCATTGTGCCCGCCCTGGAAACGCACCACGGCTGCGGCCTCCTCGGTCAGCAGGTCCACCACCTTGCCCTTACCCTCGTCACCCCACTGGGTGCCGATCACCACCACGTTCTTGCCCATTGAAACTGAACTCCTCACACCTTGGTTTTGATATTTACCGGTCACACCGACGGCGATGCCACATGCCTGCCGGCGGGAGTCGGCCGCAGGGATGCGGCCGTCAAGCCTGCCGGGATGTATTCACGGCGACCCACCGGCGGGCACAGGGCATTGTCGGCCCGAGCTTCATTCCACCAGGTCCGCCACCACCCACTGGCCATCCTGGCAACGCAGCTCCCGATCGCAGCCCATGCTGCCCGCATCCCCCGCCTGCCCGGGCAGACCCCTCACCACCCGCTCGCCGGCGGCCCGCAGCCCGGCGATGCGTTCCCTCAAGGCGGCATCGCCGTCCGCCGGCGCGAAGATGCCGCCAGGTCGCGCCACGTCCGGACGCCGGCCCAGGGCCAGCAGGGTCTTCAGATCGGTACTGAAACCGGTGGCCGGACGCGCCCGGCCGAACACCTCACCAATGTGATCATAACGACCACCGCGGGCGATCTCCTGGCCCTGGCCGGGCACGAAGGCGGCGAAGACCACTCCCGTGTGGAAGGTATAACCGCGCAATTCCGCCAAATCGAAGTGCAGCGGTGTGTCGGGCAGGTTTTCCCGGGCGGCATCCGCGATGGCGCAGAGGTTGTCCAGGGCCTGCCGGGTAGCCGCGCTCGCGCCGGCGAGCTGTGTGCGCGCCTCGATCAACACCTCGTGGCCACCATTGAGGGTGGCAAGCCGGCACAACCTCGCGCCCTGTTCCACGGGCAGGTCCGCGGTCAGCTCGCGCAGCTCCGGGATCGCCTTGCGTTGCAGGGCATCGAACAGGGTCGCTTCCCGATCGGCATCCAGACCAGCCTCGGCGGCCAGGCCGCGAAAGATGCCCACATGTCCCAAATCCAGGTGTATGTCCTGCACGCCCGTGAGCCGCAGGGTCTCCAGCATCAACGCCAACACCTCCAGGTCGCTGGCCACGCTGGCGTTGCCGAACAGCTCGGCGCCCACTTGCATGGGACTGCGCGAACCGGCGAAGCCATCGGCGCGGGTGTGCAACACGGTACCCAGGTAACACAAGCGCACGGGTTCTTCCCGCTGCAGGCGGTGGGCGTCGATGCGGGCCACCTGCGGGGTCATATCGGCGCGCACCCCAAGGGTACGACCGGTCAGCTGGTCGGTGAGCTTGAAGGTCTGCAGATCGAGATCGTGCCCGGTACCCGTCAGCAGGGAATCCAGATATTCGATGAAGGGAGGGATGACCAGTTCGTACCCCCAGCTGCGATAGCAGTCGAGCAGCTGCCGGCGCACTGTTTCCAGGGCCCAGGCCTCCGCGGGGAGGAGCTCACCGACACCTTCCGGCAATAACCAGCGATCACGTAATTTCATCGTTTATTCACAAAGACCCGAAGCTTCCGGTCAGCACGGCGCTTGTCTGCCCAGGGAACGGGGTATTCATCACGCGCAATGTCGGATCAATTGCGCACCAGGTACAACAACAGCAAACCCGCCACCATGCTGACCAGGCCCGCGACCCGGATACTGCGATCATCCAGCTGTGCCAGCATCTCCACCATCTGACGCAGGGCCTGGGGCTTCCAGAACGGAATCAATCCCTCGATTACCAGCACCAGGGCCAGTGCGGCCAGCAGGTCATGCCACATGGTTCAAGCCAAAAAAAACCGGGCGGCGACCACGCCCGCCCGGATTCGCCGCGGGTGACGCCTAGCGCCGGCCCTGCGCATTACCGAAATATTCAAAGAACTCGGAATCCGGCTCCAGGACCAGCAGGTCATCCTGGCTCTGGAAGGTCTTCCGATAGGCACCCAGGCTGCGGTGCAGGCTGTAGAACTCGGCGTCCTGGCCGTAGGCGCGGGCATAGATGTCCGCCGCCCTGGCATCACCCTCACCGCGCAGGACCTCGGCATCACGATAGGCCTCGGCGAGCAGCACCTGGCGCTGGCGATCGGCGTCAGCCTTGATGCGTTCCGCCGCCTCGATCCCGCGGGAACGGAAATCCTTGGCCACGCGCTCGCGCTCGGCACGCATGCGCTGGTACACCGAGTCGCTGACCTCGGCCGGCAGGTCGATGCGCTTGATGCGCACGTCGATGATACTGATGCCGATGGTCTTGGCCTGTTCGTCGGCATTGGCCTTGAGCAGGTTCATGATCTGGACACGCTCACCCGACACCACTTCGTTGACGGTGCGGTTGCCGAACTCGCCACGCATGCCATCCTTGATGATCTGGGTCAGACGTTGCTCGGCCTGGCGCTCGTCACCCTGCACGGCGGTATAGAACCGCGTCACATTGTCGATGCGCCACTTGATGTAGGAATCGACGATCATGTTCTTCTTTTCCACGGTCAGGAACCGCTCGGGTTCCACGTCCAGGGAAAGAATGCGGGCATCGAACTTGCGCACATTGTTGATGATGGGGATCTTGAAGTGCAGGCCCGGCTCATAGTCGGCACGCACCACCTCACCGAGGCGGAACAGGACGGCCTTTTCCCACTCCTTGACGATGAAGACTGAGAAATACAGCAAAATCAGCGCCGCGACCAGGGCGATCAGCCCCATATTCCTGACGTTATTCATCAGCGTGTCTCCCGAATCTGCTGCGGCGGCCGGCTGTTCAGGGAGCCGGGCACCGACGAACCACCGCTGGAGGTATAACCCTCGCCAGAACGGGTGGTGATCTCCCCGGCGCCCTTGATCATACGATCCAGGGGCAGATACATGAGGCTGTTGCCATCCTTGACGTCCACCAGCACCTTGCTGGAGCTCTGCAACACGTTCTCCATGGTCTCCAGGTAGAGTCGCTTGCGGGTAACCTCCGGCGCACGCTTGTACTCGGCCAGCAGCTGGGTGAAGCGACTGGCCTCACCTTCCGCCCGCGCCACTTCGCTCTCCTTGTAGGCGTTGGCCTCCTCGAGCAGACGAGCGGCCTGGCCACGCGCACGGGGGATGATGTCATTGGAATAGGCTTCCGCCTCGTTCTTGAAGCGCTGCTCGTCCTCGCGTGCGCGGATGGCATCGGAGAAGGCACCCTGCACCTCTTCCGGCGGCTGCACATCCTGCATGGATACCTCGGACACCAGCAGGCCGGCCTGGTAGTCATCGAGCATCTGCTGCATGAGTGCGCGCACCTGCATGACCACGTCGCTGCGGCCCTCGGTCAGCACGAAGTCCATGCGGCTCTTGCCCACCACCTCGCGCAGGGCGCTTTCCGCGGCCTGCTGCAGGGTGGCGCGCGGGTCGCGCACATTGAACAGAAAGTCGCGCGGGTCGCTGACCTGGTACTGCACCGCCATCTGTACATTGACGATGTTCTCGTCGCGGGTCAGCATCAGGGCTTCCTTGGGTACCACCACGGAACGTCCGGCCGTGGTGCGATAGCCGATTTCCTCGAAGCGGCGCAGCGCCACATCCACCACTTCCACACTGTCCACCGGGTAGGGAATGTGCCAGTGGGGACCGGGGCCGGTGATGGCATGGAACTCGCCGAAGCGCAGCACCACGCCGCGCTTGCCCTCGTCGATGATGTAGATACCGGAGGCCAGCCAGACCAGCACACCGATGCCCAGCAGCAGGCCGATGCTGAGGAACCCGCCGCCACCGCCGCCCGTGGCGCTACCACCGCCCTTGCGGCCACCGCCGAACAGGCCACCCATTTTGGCTTGCAGCTTGCGGATCAGCTCATCGAGGTCCGGTGGCCCCTGATTGCCACCACCCTGACCCCAGGGATCCTTATTGCCGCCACCCGGCTCGTTCCAGGCCATTACACATCTCCGTAGCGATTTCGCACGCGCGATTCATTTAATGACAGATACATAGGATTGATTAGAGGTTCCCGATAGAAAAAACATTAAGCGCGCCAAGGCCCGTGACCCGGCGCACGCAGGCCGACCATTCTAGGGAGCTTGACCGCCGGCCGCAACCAAGGCCGGAGGCTCGATGGGGGTAAAACGCAACTCCACCCCCTCTTTGCGAAACAGGCGTTCCAGCTCGCCCCGAGGTGCACGGACCTCGATGGACCACTCTCCCTGCTCATCCACGGACTCCTTGAGCACCTCGCCGAGGGTGTGCAGACGGGCCCGCAGGCGTCCCGCCGCCGGGGCCAACCGCAGCCAGCCGTGCAGCACCGACTCCTGGAACAATTCGGTGATGGCCTGCAACAGTAAATCCAGGCCGGCACCACTGGCCGCCGAGATCCACACCCGGGTGGGGCGGCCCTCGGCATCCCGCTGCAATTGCGGCGCCTCGCCACTCTGGTCGATCTTGTTGTAGACCAGCAGCTGGGGGATTTCCTCGGCCCCGATCTCCGCCAGTACCTCGTTCACCTGCTCGATGCGCGTCTGGCGCTCGGGGTCATGGGCATCCACCAGGTGCAGCAACAGCTGGGCCTGGCGGGTCTCCTCCAGGGTGGAACGGAAGGCCGCCACCAGGTCATGGGGCAGCTTGCGGATGAAGCCCACGGTATCCGCCAGCACCACCGGCCCCAGCCCCGGCAGCCGAATGCGCCGCAGGGTGGGGTCCAGGGTGGCGAACAACTGGTCCGCGACATAGACCTCGGCATCGCACAGGCGATTGAACAGGGTCGATTTGCCGGCATTGGTGTAGCCCACCAGGGACAGGGTGGGCAGCTCGGCGCGGCTG
This sequence comes from Gammaproteobacteria bacterium, assembly GCA_026197075.1. Lineage (GTDB taxonomy): Bacteria > Pseudomonadota > Gammaproteobacteria > DSM-19610 > DSM-19610 > JAIVHA01. The sequence goes on from JAPHQV010000009.1 coordinate 14,514, forward strand.
CGGGCGCGGCGGCCCTGTTCACGCTGGCGACGTACCTTCTCCAGGCGCTTGTGGATGGTCTTGATACGCTCCGCCAGCAGGCGGCGGTCCGTTTCCAGCTGGGTCTCCCCCGGGCCGCGCAGGCCGATCCCGCCCTTCTGGCGCTCCAGGTGGGTCCAGCCCCGCACCAGGCGGGTGGACAGGTGCTGGAGCTGGGCCAGCTCCACCTGCAACTTGCCTTCAAAGGAGCGCGCCCGCTGGGCAAAGATATCGAGGATCAGGCCGGTGCGATCCAGCACCCGGCAGGAGAACACCCGTTCCAGGTTGCGTTCCTGGCTGGGCGACAGGGTGTGGTTGAAGATCACCACGTCCGCTTCCTCCAGCATCGCGGCCTGGTGGATTTCCTCGGCCTTGCCGCTGCCCACGAACAGACGGGCATCGGGCCGGTGGCGACTGGCAGTGATGGTGGCGACCGGGGTGGCGCCGGCCGAGATCACCAGCTCCGTGAATTCAAGCAGGTCGTCGGGGTCCGATTCACCGGGAAAGTCCACGTGAACCAGTACCGCCCGTTCACCGCTGCGTGGACGTTCGAACAATCAGCTACTCCAGGATGAACAGGGAAAGGGATAGTCAGGATCGGCATGCCGCACGGCCGCAGCGGCCCGGGCATGGCCACTCGGGGCCCGGGGCGAGGACCCTGCATCCCCGCCCCGCACCGGCAATTCAGACATTACCCGGTTCCGGGCCGCCGACACCAGCCTCGTGGTCATCGCCCGCTGCGGGGGCCAGGCGCACATTACGGGCGGGCACCACGGTGGAAATGGCGTGTTTGTAGACCATTTGACTGACACTGTTCTTCAGCAACACGACGAACTGGTCGAAGGATTCGATCTGACCTTGCAACTTGATTCCGTTCACCAGGTAAATCGACACTGGCACCCGCTCCTTGCGAAGCGCGTTCAAAAAGGGTTCTTGCAGTGATTGGCCACGGGCCATTTCCGTTCTCCTTCTTCTAGTTACATGCACCAAGGTTCTTATCTCCCAAGAATCTTCTCATGCAAAAGTTATATAGTCGTTGTGCGCAGTCCGTTGCGTGCTCATTTTTCCCGGTGACACTACAGGGTAAAAAAATTGTAGCACAGTCAATCACTCCGAATACTGTGGCGAACCTCTCTTTCCCCTTCATTTTTCTGAGAAAGGAGCCTGCCCACCGGCTTGCCACCAATCCGCCAGACGGTCGGCCAGACCGGGGCTGGCAGGATCCAGCCAGACCAGATCCGTTTCACCGCGCAGCCAGGTCAACTGGCGCTTGGCATACTGGCGGGTGGCCGCGATGCCGCGCTCCACCATCTCCGCCTCGCTGCACTCGCCCGCCAGCCAGGACCAGACCTGGCGATAGCCCACCGCGCGCATGGAGGGCAGGCCCGGGTGCAGGTCGGGGCGGGCAAACAGTGCCCTGACCTCGTCCACCAGGCCCTGTTCCAGCATGGCCCGGTAACGCTCGGCGATGCGCTGGTGCAGCACCCCGCGCTCCGGTGGTGCCAGCGCCAGGTTGACGAAGCGGTAAGGCGCCTCCGCCCCGCGCCCCTCCCGGAACCAGTCACTGAGAGGCCGTCCGGTGACACGGTAGACCTCCAGGGCACGGCCGATACGCTGCGGATCGTTGCGGTGGATGCGCCGTGCCGCCGCCGGATCCACCTGCGCCAGCTCCCGATGCAACACATCCCAGCCTTCCCGGGCGGCCTGTTCCTCCAGTTCGGCCCGGCAGTCCGGGTCCGCCTCCGGCAGTTCCGAGAGACCCTGCTGCACGGCGCGGAAGTACAGGCTGGTACCTCCCACCAACAAAGGTAGACCGCCGCGGGACTGGATTTGTTCCATCAGCGTCAGGGCATCGTCACGAAAGCGCGCCGCCGAGTAGCGTTCGGAGGGGTCCAGGATATCGATCAGGTGATGGGGCGCCCGCTCCAGCACCTCGGGTCCGGGCTTGGCGGTGCCAATGTCCATGCCCCGGTAGATCATGGCCGAGTCCACGCTGATGATCTCGAAGGGCAGGCGTTGCACCAGTTCCACCGCCAGGCCGGTCTTGCCGGAGGCAGTGGGGCCCATGAGGCACAGGATCGGGGGATGGTCCTGGACGGCGGTCAGCTCAGTCATGACGTCGAATCAATGGCAGGGGGTGGTTGGGCCGGAGTGTGTCTTCATCGCCCACGCAGGAACAGCCGGTCCAGTTCCTCCAGGCCGATTCGCACCCAGGTGGGGCGGCCGTGGTTGCACTGGCCGCTGCGCTCGGTGCGCTCCATATCGCGCAGCAGGGCGTTCATCTCGGCAAGTTCGAGCTGGCGGTTGGCGCGCACCGAGCCATGGCAGGCCATGGTGGAGAGCACCTCGTTCATGGCCTCCTGCAGACGGGTAGAGCTGCCCTGGCCCTCCAGGTCCGCCAGCAGGTCACGTACCAGGGCCTCCGCATCCCCGCGGATGAGCAGGCTGGGCACCTGCCGTACCACCAGGGCCTCCGGACCCTGGCGATCCAGCTCGACACCGAGGGAGGCCAGTTCCTCGTGATGCTGCTCGGCCAGGTCGGCCTCGCGGCGACTCACGGCCAGGCTCACCGGCACCAGCAGGGGCTGGGAGCGGATGCCCTGCCCGGCCTGGGCGGCCTTCAGTCGTTCATAGGTAATACGCTCGTGGGCGGCATGCATGTCCACCAGCACCAGCCCATCCTGGTTCTGCGCCAGGATGTAGATACCGTGCAGTTGCGCCAACGCATAGCCCAAAGGGGGCGGCGCACCGGGATCCTGCTCCGGCAATGGCGCCGTACCACCCTGTGGCATCCTGCTGCCGTGCAGTCGATCATAGATCGCCAGTTCCTCGCGCACCTGCAGGGGCATGGGCTGCTGCGCCGACATGGACGCGAAGGCCGCCGGGGCTGCTGTCGGCTGTCCGCCCGGCGGGAAATCGCTCACTACACCCGGCCGCACTCCGGCCAGCACCTGGTGCAGGGAGCGAAACAGGAAATCATGCACCAGGCGGCTGTCGCGAAAACGCACCTCGTGTTTGGTGGGATGGGCATTCACATCCACCCCGGCCGGATCCAGGGACAGGTAGAGCACGAAAGCAGGATGCCGGCCGTGATACAACACATCCTGGTAGGCCTGGCGTACCGCGTGGGCGATCAGCTTGTCGCGCACCATGCGGCCATTGACGAAGAAATACTGCAGGTCCGGCTGGCTGCGTGAGAAGGTCGGCAGACCGATCCAGCCCTCGATACGCAGGCCCGCGGCCTCGTGTTCCACGTGCAGCGCCTGTTCCATGAAGGGTTTGCCGCACAGCTCCGCCACGCGCCGCTCCTGCTCCTCGAGGCGTGCCGCGGCGGGCAGGTGCAGCACCGCCTTCTGGTTGCGGCGCAACACCAGTTCCACGGAGAAGCGGCTGAGCGCGATGCGCCGCACCACGTCCTCGAAGTGCCGGTACTCGGTGGTTTCCGTGCGCAGGAACTTGCGGCGCGCGGGGGTATTGAAGAACAGGTCGCGCACCTCGACGGTGGTGCCCACGGCATGGGCCACGGGTGCCGGTTCCGGGCACTGGTCACTGCCATCACCCTGCACCGACCAGCCGGTGTCATCGGCGGCGGTGCGTGACTGCAGGGTGAGCCGGGACACGGAGGCGATGCTCGGCAACGCCTCGCCCCGGAAACCCAGACTGGCGATGCATTCCAGCTCTTCCAGGCTGGACAGCTTGCTGGTGGCGTGGCGCGACAGGGCCAGGGCCAGTTCCGCGCGGGGAATACCCATGCCGTCGTCGCGCACCCGGATCAGGCGTCGGCCGCCCTCCTCCACCTCGATCTCGACGCGGCGCGCACCGGCGTCCAGGCTGTTTTCCAGCAGTTCCTTGACCACGGAGGACGGGCGCTCCACCACCTCGCCCGCCGCGATCTGGTTGACGAGCTGGGGTGGCAGGGGGCGGATGGGCATGGGGTCACGGGATGCTGGGAAAGGGCCACCTATCATACCCGATGCCCGGCGAGCCGCGGAACCGGCTGTCCGGGGCAGCCGCTCCGATCCTCCCATGTTCTTGACAATGGGAGGATTGACGGCTTTTATTAATGGCACACAGGAACTCCTGTTCACGACCGGCGACCCATAACAGCCGGCGACCTTTCCGGGCACCCGGTGCCCACACCGACATAACAACTGCTTCAGAATAAACAAAGGTGACCCCCATGCCATTATTCCCGCGACCATCCTTGCGCCCGGATCCGGGCCCACGTCTGTTGACCATCAACCTGGCTTGTACGGAGGCCCGCCATGGCATTTGAATACGGTTCACAGGTCATCGAGGTCCGCAATCCCTTCCGACTGGAGGGCTGGGTTTACTGTCTGCGCGGTCTGGTCACCAGCACGCTGGGCCTATACCTGCTGCTGTCGGTGAAGGACCAGGTCAGCATGGGGCAGGACACCCTGGGCTTGCTGCAGGCCGGCGGTGGATTGCTGCTGGTGGCCATCGGCCTCTACGCCCTGGGCATGGGACTGTTCAAGGTATTCCGGTTCTTCATCGGCCGCGGCGTCCCCGCCAATCTCGCCAGTACTACATCGGCTTCCGCGAGCATCGCCCCGGGCAGTGAGCAGAACTTCCGCCAGACCGGAATCTACAACCCCACCTCCCTGAGCGAAATGCTGCTGGGCCGCAAGAACCTGACCTTCGTGGAACCCCAGGGCTGGCTGGCGCGCATGCTGCACAGCCTGCTGTTCCCGCTGATCTTCCTGCCCTACCCCATGCGCGGCATCAGCCTCAAGCTGTTCCAGGCCTGCTGGTACTCCCTCATCATGCTCGGGCTGCTGGGGCTTGCCTTGTTTTCCGGGACCACGGGCCTGACCGAGGTCACCGGCACCCCGGTGGCCCAATACCTGGGCGCCATCACCCTGCTCGCCATGCTGGTCACCTGGGCCTTCATCTTCCAGCCGCGCAAGCGCGACCTGCACACACCGCAACTGCACAGCAGCACCAAGTCCTTCAGTGACAAACCCGTGGCCAATTTCGTCAAGATGGCGCTCTGGGTCGCGGTGCCGATCGCGGTCACCGCCCTGCTGCTGGAGATCCATCAACAAGGTGGTCTGCAACGCCTGCCGGTTTCCCCCTGGCCATGGCTCGCCGCCCTGGTGGTATCCCTGCTCCTGGCCCTGGCCTATGCCTTGTTGCTGGCCCACCGTCGCGCGCCCAGGGGCGCAGTGCCCACGGACGTGGCCGAATTCCGTGCCCATTGGCAGGAAAGCGTGCACCCCATGGACATCTTCCGCGCCATGGAAATGACCCTGGCCAATCATCGCTACATGGAGATCCCCAACCGGGTCTACATCCTGCAGGAACCGGACCTGCAGCGTCAGGGCAGCGAGAACAAGGGTGAATTCAAGGGCGAAACGCTACAGGAGATCCAGCCGGAACCGCTGCCTGACCAGCATCGCGATCCCCTGGTGACACCGGGCATCCTGCTCGGCCAGTTGCTGTTGATGGGTTCCTCCCTGTGGTTGTTCCTGGCCCTGCTGGGCCTGGAACCCACGCCGGCGAACATCACCGCCTCCGTGCTCGGACCCCTGCTGTTGTGGCTGTTCGGACGCGCCATCGCCTTCACCGCCAACATCTACCTGGCGGAGGTTCACTTCCAATCCCAGCTCATCGCTTTCCGCGCCAGCGGCACCTATACGGAATCGCGGCTCGCCACCGGCATGAGCATCTACGACTCCACCCGTTCCGAGAACACCATCGTCCGTTCCAGCATCACCCCATGGCTGATCGTGAGCCGTATCCACTCCAGCATCATCGCCGTCAGTGGCGCGATGAACCTGGAACAGCCGCGCTACGTGCTCACCATGGATCGCAACGAGCCGCTATGCGACGAACTGGTGAGGGACATCCAGTGCTACCTGAAGGAGCGCCAGGTGATGGCCTCGGTACAGTCGGAATCGGACCTGCACGCCGCCTCCACCATCCACCAGATGAACGAGCGGACCCGCGCCAAGATGCCGGGGCAGGAGGCACATCCGCCCCTGTCGGAGGAAGTGCGCCGGGAACGGCTGGGACCCGGCACGGGAGAAGAACGGGAGGAATGAGGCCGAACCCGGGGTTTGTCCTGCTGCCCGCGGGAATCACGCACGGCCAGGGTCTGATCATGCCCTCATGGCAAGGCGCATAGCGCCGCGTGACCTTAGCCGCCTTCGGGGATGGTCAGGGTGCGTCCCACCAGCAGGCGGTCGCTGTTCAGGCCATTGGTGGCGCGCAGACTGTCCACGTTGACGCCATAACGACGCGCGATATGGCTGAGTGTGTCACCGGAACGCACAATGTGGCGGCGGTCACTACGCATGGCCATGAGGGTACCCGGCGGTGGGTGTTGAGTGAAATAGCTGCGAATGCCCGCCACCATGGCCCGCGCCAGCTGATCCTGGTGCCGGGCATCGCGCAGCTTGCGCTCCTCCTGGGGATTGGAGATGAAGGCCGTTTCCACCAGGATGGAGGGGATGTCCGGTGAGCGCAGCACGGCAAAAGCCGCGTGCTGCACCTCGGGCTTGTGCACCTTGCCCAGCTGCCTGAAATGTTTCAGCACCTCGGCGCCCACCTCCATGCTGGCCTCGATGGTGGCCGTCTGGGACAGGTCCAACAGCACTTCCGTCAGCAAATCGTCCTTGTCGTCCAGCCGCACGCCGCCCACCAGGTCGGAGGCGTTTTCCCGTGCCGCGATCCAGCGCGCCATCTCCGAGGAGGCGCCACGGCGCGACAGCACATAGACCGAGGAACCATGCACCTTGGCATTGTGGAAGGCATCGGCGTGGATGGAGATGAACAGGTCCGCCTTGTGCTGGCGGGCCAGGTCGATACGCTTGCGCAAGCTGATGAAGTAATCACCATCGCGGATCAGCACGGCACGCATGCCGGGCTCGGCATTCACCTGATTGGCGAGTCGGCGTGCGATGGCCAGCACCACGTCTTTTTCCCGTGTCTTGCCCTTGCCGATGGCACCCGGATCCTCACCGCCATGGCCGGCGTCGATGGCGATCACCAGGTCGCGCAGACCCTCCGGCGCGGTCTTGACCGTACGCGGTGTAGCCGGCGTCGGCGCATTCCGGACGCCCGGTGTCGAGCCGGCGTGTGTCAGGTCGATGACCAGGCGATGCCCGTATTCATGATTGGGTTGCAGCACGAAGCTCTTCGGCCGCACCGCCTGGCTGAGGTCCAGCACCACCCGCAGACCCTGTTCCCGCTTGCCGGTCCGCAGGCCGCGCACCAGGCCGGTCTCGATGGCGGCTTCCTGGAAACCCGCGCCCAGGCGGGCATTGTCCAGGTCGATGACCAGCCGTTCAGGATCATGAAGAGTGAAGAGTTTGTGTGCGACACCGGCGCTGATATCGAACACCACCCGGGTGCTGTCCGGGGCGGCCCACAGGCGCACGCCCTGGATTTCCACATTGGCAGTGACGCTGCCGGCGGCAGCCAACCACAGGGACAGAATGGCGATCAGGAAACGCATGCCGTGCCTCCCCTTCAGGCGTCGGAAATCGGGCAAGTAAGGCTTATTGAGGCACAACCGAGGAGGAAATGCAAGAAATTGTCTTTAGGTTCACCGGGATACCGAATAAACCTAAAAACCCGCATAGACTTACGCGCTAAGGGCAAGTGATATACGAAACAAGGAGGTAGCTAGCGCGCCTCCGCTGGCAGGTCCCGGTGCTGCGGCCAGGCCTCCGCCTGGATGGTGGCACGATAGCCGTGCCAGGTCGCATAGCCCAGCACCGGCAGGAGAACGGCCAGGGCCAGAAAGGCCGTCAGCGCGCTCGCCAGCAGCGCCAGTCCGATCAGCAGCGCCCATACCAGCAGCGGTCCCTTGTTGTGCAGGACTGCATGCACGCTGGTCAGCACCGCGGTGACAGTGTCGGCCCTGCGGTCGAGCATCATGGGCAGGGAGAAGGCGCTGGCGCTGAACACCAAGGCAGTGAACAGGGCGCCGACCGCACAGCCGATCGTCAGGAACAGCGCCAGGTCGGCGATATCGGGATCCGCTTCCATGGGAAAGAACACGTGCACCACGCTGGCGGCGCGCACCCAGAGCAGGAAGATCACCAGCAGGATCATGGAGTACACCAGCTCGTTGCCGAGGTGGCGCCGGCCTTCCCGCAGGCAGTAGCCGATGCGCGGTTTCAAACCGCGCTGCAACTGGCAGCTGATGGAATACAGGCCGAGCGCCAGCACCGGCGCGATGAACACGAAGCCCGACACCAGGCCGAAGATGAGCACGTAGCCGCCCAGCCTCCAGGTCAGGAACGCCATGGCGTAACAGAGCGCGACCAGAACCCCGCCATAGAGGAGGCTCACGCCCGGCGCGCGCCTGAAATCCTGCCAGCCGAGCGCCAGCCATTGCAGCGGCGCGCCCGGCGTCAAGGTCCGGCAGGGGGCGACGAAGGGCAGGCCCTCCCCCGCTTCATCCTGATCCTGAATCTCGGAATGCGCCATGGTCTCCTCCCCTGTTCACGCCAGCGGCCCTCGGGAAGGCCGGGAGGCATGAATTTGATTATTGTCGTGATGTACAACGTAGCCCAGACGGGCCGGGGGATCTAGCCCGCCGGCACCCGGAAGCGCTTCAGACGCAGGGCGTTGGTGAGCACGCTGACGCTGGAAAAGGCCATGGCGAAGGCGGCGAATACCGGCGACAGCAGGATACCCAGGGAGGGATACAGTACTCCCGCCGCCACCGGCAGCAGGGTGGCGTTGTAGATGAAGGCCCAGAACAGGTTCTGCTTGATATTGCGCAGGGTGGCACGTGACAGGGCGATGGCATTGGGCACATTGCCCAGGTTGTCGGACATGAGCACCACGTCGGCACTCTCCATGGCCACATCGGTACCGGAGCCGATGGCGATGCCCACGTCCGCCTGGGCCAGGGCCGGGGCATCGTTGATGCCGTCGCCCACGAAGGCCACGCGGCGGTCGCCCTGCTGCAGCTCCTTGACCGCCGCCACCTTGCCGTCGGGCAGCACCTCGGCGATCACCTTTTCGATGCCCAGCTCACGGGCGATGGCCTCCGCGGTGCGGCGGTTGTCGCCGGTGATCATGGCCACCTCCAGCCCCTGTTCACGCAGGCGCGCCACCGCCGCGCGCGCCGACGGCTTCACGGGATCGGCCACGCCCAGCAGGGCCTGTGCCTGTCCGTCCACGGCCAGGTACAAAGGCGTGCGGCCCGCGTCGCCCAGGGCACTGGCCTGCTCCGCGAAGCCGCTGATGTCGATGCCCTCGCCTTCCAGGTAGCGGTCCGCGCCGATCAGCACCCGCTTACCGTCCACGCTGCCGGAGGCCCCCAGGCCCGCCGCGGCGCGGAAGCCGTCCGCCCGCGGAATCGTCAGGCCGCGTTCCTGGGCGGCGCGCGCCACGGCCGCCGCGATGGGATGTTCCGAATGGGCCTCGAGCCCGGCGGCCAGGGCCAGCAGCACCTCTTCGGATGCCCCACCGGCGACCAGCAGATCCGTCAGCTCCGGGCGCCCGCGCGTCAGGGTACCGGTCTTGTCCAGGGCCACCACGCGGGTGTCGCGCAGGGCCTGCAGGGCATCGCCACCGCGGAACAGCACGCCCAACTCGGCGCCCTTGCCGGTACCCACCATGATGGAGGTGGGCGTGGCCAGCCCCATGGCGCAGGGGCAGGCAATGATGAGCACCGCCACGGCGTTCACCAGCGCCAGGGTCAGGGCCGGTGCGGGACCGAAGGCCAGCCACACCAGGAAGGTGAGCAGCGCGACGCCCATCACCACCGGCACGAAGTAGCGGGTCACTTGGTCCACCAGGTGCTGGATGGGCAGCTTGGAGCCCTGCGCCGCCTCCACCATGCGGATGATCTGCGCCAGCGTCGTGTCGGCGCCCACCCGGGTGGCGCGCAGGGTGAGGCTGCCCTGTCCGTTGACCGTGCCGCCCACCACCTTCGCGCCGGCGGTCTTCTGCACCGGCACCGGCTCGCCGGTGATCATGGCCTCGTCCACCCAGGAATCCCCCTCGATCACCTCGCCGTCCACCGGCAGGCGCTCGCCGGGACGCACCAGCACGGTATCGCCAACCGCCACCTGGTCCACGTCCAGCTCGACGGTCGCGCCGTCGCGCAGCACGCGCGCCGTGCGCGGGCGCAGGCCCATGAGGGTGCGGATGGCCTCGGAGGTGGCGCCCTTGGCGCGCGCCTCCAGGAAGCGGCCAAGCAGGATGAGGGTTACGATCACCGTGGAGGCCTCGTAGTAGACATGCACCGTGTCCGCCGGCAGCAGGCCCGGCAGGAAGGTGGCCACCACCGAGTAGCCGTAGGCGGCGGTGGTGCCGAGCATCACCAGGGAGTTCATGTCCGGCGCGCCGCGCAGCAGTGCCGGCCAGCCCTTCTGGTAGAAGCGCAGGCCGGGCCCGAACTGCACCAGGCTCGCCAGCACGAAGAACAGGTAATAGAGGTTCTGGGTGCCCAGGGTGCCGTGCACGGCGTGGTGGAAGGGCGGGATGAGATGGCCGCCCATGTCCAGCACGAAGATGGGCAGGGTGAAGACCGCCGCCAACAGCAGGCTGCGCTTCAGACTGCGCATTTCCGCGGCGCGTGCCGCGCGCTCCCGGTCGGCGCGGTCCAGGCCGGGTTCCGGCAGCGAGGCCTTGTAGCCGGCTGCCTGCACCGCGGCAATCAGCCCGCGGGCATCCACCAGGTCCGGCAGGTGGCGCACGCGGGCCGACTCGGTGGCCAGGTTCACCGAGGCCTCCAGCACCCCGGGCAGGGCTTCGAGCGCTTCTTCCACCCGGGACACGCAGGAGGCGCAACTCATCTCCTCCACCCGCAACTGGGTCACCTCCTCGGCGGTCTCGTAGCCGGCCGCCTGCACCGCGTCGACCACCGCCATCGGATCCGCCTCGCCCAGTTCCACGCTGGCGCGGCCGGTGGCGAGGTTCACGTTCACCCCGGCCACCCCGGGCACCTGGCGGATGGCATCCTCCACCCGCCCCACGCAGGAGGCGCAGCTCATGCCGCCCACACCCAGCTCCAGGTGGTCGAGGGGGGTCTTGGCGACGGCGAAGTTTTCCATGATGGGTCCGGGTACGGTTCTTGGCAGGAGATAACAGACTAGATAAAGCCTGCCGTGATGGGAAGCTTAAGCGTTCATAGACTGGGGAATTGCAGTACTCTCAAAGGGGACAGATTTATTTAACGTATAATACTTCAAATAAATCTGTCCCCTTTGAGAATGAAGCCGCGGAATCGAAAACCATGACGTGGATACACACGCAACTCCAGCTGAAACCCCGCCCACGCGGTTTTCACCTGGTCACCGATGAAATACTGGCGCAATTGCCGGAGCTGAAGCCGCTCCGCGTCGGTCTGCTGCACCTGTTCATTCAGCACACCTCCGCTTCGCTGACCCTGAACGAAAACGCGGACCCCACCGTTCGCGAGGACTTCGAAGGGCACTTCAACCGCATGGTGCCGGAGAACCCGTCCAGGTACCGCCACACGGACGAAGGCCCGGACGACATGCCCGCTCACATCAAATCCAGCCTCCTGGATTCCGCACTGAGCATCCCCATCCACAATGGCCGGCTGGCCTTGGGTACCTGGCAGGGGATCTACCTGTGCGAACATCGCAATGACGGTGGGAGCCGCCGGCTGATTGCCACCATTCACGGAGAGAAGACCTAGGCGGCACTACCACGATTGCATCCAATGGAAATGCTTGAGCTGTAATCACAGACCAGTAAGGAAGAAACGATGCGACATTTCGTAAACGGGTTACTCGCGGCATTGGTGGCACTGATGATAAGCGCCTGTTCACCGGATGAGCCGGCACAGGAACGGAACGGCGCCCTGCCAGAGGACAATGTCTTTTCCGATCAGGTCAAAACACTGCAGCGGGCCAAGGACGTGCAGCAGACCCTCGATGCAGGCGTCGCCAGACAGCGGGATGAAATCGAGCGGCAGGAGCGCCCCTGATCAGTAAAATCAATCCCCTTTGGTCTGTGACCATGGAATTGAGTATCGATCCTTCTGTGCGATGGCGTACAGATGCCGTGGCGGCGCGAGTGTAACGTTGTCTTCAGCTGAAGACAGCTTTCCGCAACCACTGGAGCCCAACATGAATATCCGCACCACTCTCGCTGCCATCATCACTGGCTTCGCACTGCTGACTGCCACTGGCTGCGCAGTCGTGCGCGACCAGGAAACCGTCGGTGAATATATCGACGACGCAACCATCACGACCCAGGTCAAAGCCCGCATGCTCGACAATCCGAACGTCGCCGGCACCAGCATCAGCGTCGAGACGCTCAACGGCACGGTGATGCTGTCCGGTTTCGCCAAGAACGCCACCGAGAAGGCCACCGCCGAACAAATCGCGCGCGGCGTCAACGGCGTGAAGGCGGTCAAGAACGAGATCGCCGTTCGGCCCTGAAGGCAGTCCGGCACTCGATCAAACCCCGGTTCGTGGGCTCACACCCATGCACCGGTCATCGAAATAAAAGAAGATGCACATGAACCGGGACCAGATCGCAGGCAAGATCCAGAAGCGCTATGGTGTGACCCGGGAAGAAGCCGAGAAGCAGATTGCCGACTGGGAGCGCAAGGCCAGCGACTCGTGGTTCTCCACGGGCAAGAAAAATTAGCCCCTTGCCTCTGCACGCTGCCACAACATTGCGCTGCGCTCGTTGGGCTGGCTAGCGCGCGCTATCCGCCCAGCCACCCATCCAGCACCTCCCGCCCCCGCGCCGTCTGCCCCACAGCCCTGACACGCCGCCCATCCCCGGCATACTCCAACTCCAGCAACAGGTCCGCCTCCGGCAACACGCCCCGCCCTCGCTCCGGCCATTCCACCAGGCAGAGATGACCCGGCGCGAAGATCTCGCGGATGCCGATCCATTCCAGTTCCTCCGGGTCGCCCAGGCGGTAGAGGTCCAGGTGATAGACGGCGCGGCCGGCGAGTTCGTAGGGTTCCACCAGGGTGTAGGTGGGGCTCTTCACGGCGCCCTGGTGACCGAGACCGCGCAGCAGGCCGCGCACCAGGGTGGTCTTGCCGGCACCGAGATCGCCGTGCAGGTAGATCCAGCCGCCTGCCGTGGCCGCGCGGCCCAGTGCCGCGCCCAGGGCCTCCATGGCGGCCTCGCCTTCAATGTAGCGCTCCACGCTCATGCCCGGTTCAGCTCCGCGCGCAGCAGCGCCGGCAGGTCGCCGGCCAGCAGGCCGCGCTCGCCCTCGCGGGCACCGGCGTCACCGGCCGCGCCATGCAGCCAGACGCCGGCCTCGGCCGCTGCGGTTTCCTCCAGGCCCTGGGCGCGCAGGGCAGTGATGAGGCCGGTGAGCACATCGCCCATGCCGCCGCTGGCCATGCCCGGGTTACCGCGGTCACACACCGCCACCGCTGCCTTGCCGGTGGCGACGAGGCTGCCCGCGCCTTTCAACACCACTGTGCCGCCATAGCGTTCGGCGAGCGCACGCACGGCGGCGTAGCGGTCCGCCTCCACTTCCGTGACGGTGGTGCCGAGCAGGCGCGCCGCCTCGCCGGGATGCGGGGTGAGGATCCAGTTGCCGCGTGCCAGCGGCTCACGCGCCAGCAGGTTGAGCGCGTCGGCATCCACCACCAGGGGCAGATCGGTTTCCAGGGCGGCGGCCAGTAGGGCCTGTCCCCAGGCGTCCTGGCCCAGGCCCGGACCGATGGCCAGCACGTCGGCACGGGCCAGCAAGGGCGCCAGGTCGCGCGGCCCCGCCACGGCGTGGCTCATGAGTTCCGGACGGGTCATGGGCAGCCAGGCGGCATGGTCGGGGTGGGTGGCGAGGCTCACCAGGCCGGCGCCCGCGCGCAGCGCCACCTCCCCCGCCAGGCGTACGGCGCCGGGCATGCCGGGCGCGCCGCCGAGGATGAGCACGTGGCCGTGCTCACCCTTGTGGCTGGCGCGGCGGCGCGGCCGCGCCAGGGGGCCGAGGGGCGGCGCGGTGAGCAGCCGTGCCGCGGCCGTTACCTGCTCATAGACGGCGGCAGGCACCTCCAGGCCGGCCAACTGCACCTCGCCCACATGGTCGGCCGCCTGGCCTGTGTACAGGCCGGGCTTGCGCCCGATGAAGGTGAGCGTGACATCGGCACACACGGCCGCGCCCAGAACGGTGCCGCGATCGGCGTGCAGACCGGAAGGCAGGTCCAGGGCCAGGCAGGGGATGGCGCTGGCGTTCATGGCCTCGAGGGCCGCGCGCCAGTCGCCCTCCACCGGCCGTTCCAGGCCGGTGCCCAGCAGGGCGTCCACCAGCACATCGGCCTCCAGGGCCCGGCCCGGGACGAAGGGCTGCACTTCGATGCCGGTCGCCAGCAGCGCATCGAGGGCCGCGCGCGCCGCGCCGCCGATGCGGTCCGGATCACCCAGCTGCAACAGCTTCACCGCCAGGCCGGCCTCGTGTGCGAGGCGCGCCACCACGAAACCGTCGCCGCCGTTGTTGCCGGTGCCGCACAGCACCAGGATGCGGTAGGCCTGTGGCCAGCGTTGGCGCAGCAGGGCGAAGGCCGCCGCACCCGCGCGCTCCATGAGCAGGGCCTCGCTGATGCCCGGCAACGCGCCGGCCAGGTGGTCCAGATGGCGACATTGCGCCGCGCTGTACAGCCAGTAGTCGGGTTGGGATTCGGGGGTGTGCGCCATGGCTTCACTGGTGATCGGGCCGGGAGACTGGCAACATACCGTGAAGCCCTTCCCGAAATCCACTCCATGTCCCAGCCCGCCACGCCCGACTACGCCACCCTGGCCCAGACCATCAAGCAATGGGGCCGTGAGCTGGGTTTCCAGCAGGTGGGCATCGCCGACACCGAGCTCGGCGAGCACGAACGCCACCTGCTGAACTGGCTGGACCAGGGCCGCCACGGCACCATGGACTACATGGCACGCCATGGTGTGAAGCGCAGCCGGCCGGCGGAACTGGAACCGGGCACGCTCAGGGTGATCTCGGTGCGCCTGGACTACTGGCCGGAACGGGACGGGCGCGCCGACGCCGTGCTGCAGGACGCCACCCTCGCCTACCTCAGCCGTTACGCCCTGGGCCGCGACTACCATAAGCTGCTGCGCCAGCGCTTGCAGCAGCTGGCGACGCGCATCGAGCGCGAGATCGGCCCCTTCGGCTACCGCGCCTTCACCGACAGCGCGCCGGTGCTGGAGAAGGCCCTGGCGGAAAAGGCCGGCCTGGGCTGGATCGGCAAGCACACCAACCTGCTGCACGACAAGACCGGCTCCTGGTTCTTCCTCGGCGAGCTGTACACCGATCTGCCGCTGCCGGTGGACGCACCGGGCACCAACCACTGCGGCACCTGCCATGCCTGCATCGACGCCTGCCCCACCGGCGCCATCGTCGCGCCCTATGAACTGGATGCGCGGCTGTGCATCTCCTACCTCACCATCGAGTTGCGCGAATCCATTCCCGAAGAACTGCGGCCGCTGATCGGCAACCGGGTGTACGGCTGCGACGACTGCCAGCTGGTGTGCCCCTGGAACCGCTTCGCACAGACCACGCAGGAAACCGGTTTCCACCCACGCCAGGGCCTGGAGGCCAGCGAACTGGTGGCGTTGTTCCGCTGGACCGAGGCGGAGTTCCTGGAGCGCCTGCAGGGCTCGGCCATCCGCCGCATCGGTTATGAATGCTGGCTGCGCAACCTGGCGGTGGGGCTGGGCAATGCACCCGCGAGCGCGGAAGTGGTCGCGGCGCTGGAGGAAAAGCGCGACCACCCCTCGGCGCTGGTGCGCGAGCATGTGGGCTGGGCGCTGGCGCGACAGGGGCAGCCCACAGGGCGAGCGTAGCGAGTCATCCACCCTCCTGCGCCAGCCGGACGCCATCAAGGTAGAATCCCTCCATGGCCAAGCAATTACTGAACCTGCGCAACGTGCCCGATGACGAGGCCGACGAGGTGCGCGCTTTCCTCGACGAGCACCGCATCGAGTACTACGAGACCCCGCCCAACCGCTGGGGACTTACCATGGGTGCCATCTGGATCCGCCACGACGAGGACCATGCGCAGGCCAAGGCGCTGATGAAGGATTACCAGGCGCGTCGTGCCGCCAGCGCGCGCGCCGATTATACCGCGCGCAAACACGCCGGCGAGGTGGACACCTTCCTCGACGTGCTGCGCCGCGAGCCGGTGAAGGTGTTGCTGCAACTGGCGCTGGCGGCCGGGATCATCGCGTTGATGATGTGGCCGGTGTGGGTGCTGATGCACTAGGTTGTGCCTGGCATTGTGCCATGCTAGGTAGAACTTGCGCGTGCCGCCAGGGTCTCATGGGGTACCGGTTTCCGTGGGAGCGCCACCATGCCATTGCCCATGCGCACGAAATGGTTTCCAGGGCCGTTGCTGGCCCTGCTGGCCGCCACGTCCCCGGCCCTGGGCGGGGAAATCTACCGCTGGGTGGATGAACAGGGTGTGACGAATTTCAGCGAGCTGCCCCCCGACGATCCAGGGCAGGCGGCCCGGGTGCTGCATCTGGAACCCCTCTCGACCGTACCGTCCGTGGATGTCAGCGCGCTGCTCGAAGTCGCGGAACGGCTCGAGGCCAGCCGGCTGGCGCGTGAGCAGGCAAGGGCCGCGCAGCGGCAGGCCAGCCGGGAGGCACGGCGCCAGGAACAGGAAACATCGCCCGCCATCACCGCCTACCCGTCACCGGTATTCTTGCACACCGGTTTGCGCACGCCGCGGCAGCTCCACCCGCATTTCAAACCCATCGAGAAACTCCCCCCACGCCGCCCGCATCGGCACGAGCCGGCGCACCCGGGACTGGTCCCGGCCGTGGCGAGTGGCCCCCCTGCTCGCCCGTCAAGATGATCCGGCATCAGAATCGCACGCGCACACCTGCGTGAAAATTGCGTTCCGGGGCCGGTTCATAGTAACGGCCACCGGCGGCGTTGATGCGCAGGTTGCTGAAGTACTTCCGGTCGGCGAGGTTGTTCACCCCCACGAAGGTCTCGATGTCCATCGTGCCGCTGCTGCGGCGCACACCGGCGCGCAGGTTGAATACGGCATAGCCGGGCACCTCCACCTGGTTGGCGTTGTCGGCATGGACGCGGCTGTGCGCCAGTCCATCGAGCACCGCATAGGCTCCGTTCGGGCCACGCCAGGCCAGTTCGGCGAACAGGCTGTGGGTCGGCAGGCCGGGCAATGCCTTGCCGCGCAGGTCCGCACCCGAGGCGTCCACGAACTCGCGAAAGCGATACCGTCCCCAGGTATAGGCGCCACTCAGTGACCAGTGGCCGGACAGTTGGTATTCCAGTCCCGCTTCCAGGCCGTCGCGCCGCGTGCGCGCGGCATTGGCGAAGCGGTCGGGATCGGTGGCCACCTGCACGATCTCGTCGCGGGTGCGCACCTGGAACAGGGCGAGTTCGTAGCGGGCGCTTGCACCGAATACGCCCTTGGCGCCCAGTTCCAGGTTCAATGCCTGTTGCGGATCCAGCGTGGGATCGAAGCCCTGCTCCGGCCGGGTTGGATCGTAGAACTCCGTGAAACTGGGGGTCTCGAAGGAAGAACCGATGCTGGCATAGAACCGATGCGCCGGTTGCGCCTGGAAACCAAGACCAAGGCTGTAGCTCATTTCATCGTAATCGCGGCGACCGGAGGCGGTGGCATCGGCTGTGAAGCGGTCGTCGATGCGAAAGTGCACGCGGTCGTAGCGTGCGCCCAAGGTCAGATCCGTGCGCGCACCGAAGGCCAGCTCTGCCTGGCCATACAGGCCCGTCTCGGTGGCGGTTTCCACCGCGTCCTGAATCTGCCCTGTCTGGTTACCCTCCGCATCCACCCGGTAGCGCTCACGATCGTCACGCTGGCGGGCGCTTTCCAGGCCGAGGGTATAACGCAACGCACGCTGGCCGAGTCGGGTGTCTCCCCGGTAATCCAGACCGGCACCGTAGAAGTCACGCTCGAAGCCGATCAGGCTGGGGCCAGGAAAGGGCAGCTGCTGCCGGAAATCACGCCGGGTGAGGAACAGGCGCGCCGACAGCGCACCGGGCAGGCTGGCGGTGTCCCGGTAGGTGAGGCCCAGGCGTTGCTGCCGGACCGCCTGCCCGGCATCCAGGGCCAGGGCGTTGGGCGCAGCCTGGCGCCGGTCCGCCCGCACCTCGGCGAGCGTCAAGCCGCCGGGATCCTGTCCCAGCGGCTGGTCCAGTGCGGTCAGCACCGCGGTCAGGCTGCGGTGTTCATCCAGGTCGTGGCGCAGCTTGGCGTTGAGCATGTCCTTGCGGGTGCGGCTCTGTTCCCGGTAGCCCTCGTAGCCCAGCCGCCAGGCACTCAGCTGCGCGCCCCAATCATCACGCACCCCGCCAGCGCGCACACCCAGACGCCAGAAACCCTCGCTGCCGGCACTGGCGCGCAACTCGCCATAGGGCACCTCGGGAGGCTCCAGGGTCTCGACCTGCAGCACGCCGCCGGCCGCATTACCGTACAGCGCCGAAGCGGGACCGCGGATGACCGCCACCCGGGACACGGACTCCAGGTCGATGCCATCCACCTGGGACTGGCCATCGGGCAGGGTCTCGGGAAAGCCATCGACCAGCAGGCGTATGCCACGCACACCGAAGGGTGCGCGGGCACCGAAGCCACGGATGGACAGGCGCAGGTTCTGCGCGAAGTTGTAGCGATTGCGAAACAGCACACCGGGCACCCGGCTGAGGGACTCGTCGAGCTGCAAGCCCTGGCGCGCCTGCTGCAAATCGGTTTCGTCCACCCGCGTATAGGCGGCGGAGGCTTGCAGTGGATCCTCGGCCAGGCGCGGTGCGGTGATGAGGATGGTGAGCGGTTCGTTCCGCTCCGCATGCGCCGGCGCCCCCGCCAGGGCCAGGCCGGCCAGCAGGACGGGATGACAGTGTGAGATGAGCGTTCGCACTGGCGTGAATGTACCACTCCCGACAAACAGATACAGCCCGACCTCACGCGTCATTCCGTAACCGCGGACCGTGCGGTTCCGTACAGACGGCCATTCCCACCAGGACTACTGTCCCCATACGTTCAGGCGCGGCTCCATGGCGCCTGGGTTACCGCTACAAACTTCAACATCAAGGGCATTGGCTTTACTGTCGGTGCAAGGAGATTCAAATGAACAAACGGACGACTTTACTTTGCGTGACACTTGGCCTGTTCCCCGTGGCAACTCTTGCTCAGTCCGGTTCCACCTCAAGCCTGGGGCCAGTGCAGGGTGAGCGTGAATTCACCCTGTCCGGCACCGGCAGCAGCGACAAGGATTTCGATTCGAGCAGCATTGGCGTGAGCGCTGATATCGGCTGGTATCGCAGCAGGGAACTACTGCTTGGCATCCGCCAAAGCGCAAATTTCGCGGATATCGAGGGCGAGGACATCACCAATGATTTCTGGAATGGATCGACGCGTGGTTATGTGAATTATCACTTCGGCCAGACTGCGTGGAGGCCCTTCGTCGGCGCCAGCCTCGGGGCCGTGTATGGTGATGGTGTGAATGATTCCGGTTTTGCGGGACTGGAAGCCGGCCTCAAGTACTACGTCCTGCCAAAGACCTTCATCATGGGTAGAGCCGAGTACCAATGGTTCTTTGACGACGGCGGTGATGTGGATGACCAGTTCGATAAAGGGGCCTGGGCCTATACGCTCGGTCTTGGTTATAACTTCTGAGCCTCGAACCCTCTGCCTGCATTACTTGCCCTGCAGTTCCAGCGCCCGTTCGTAAAGCCGCTTTTTCGCCACCCCGGTCAGTTTCGCTGCCAGGGCGGCGGACTGCTTTACGGACAGTTCTTCCAGCAGGGTCGTCAATACGCGTTCGGTCGCCGCATCGAGCGCGCCGCTGGCGCGCGTCGGCGCGCCTTCCACCAGCACCACGAATTCTCCCTTCTGCTGCTGAGCATCGGCACGCATCCATTCCAATAGCTCGGCAAGGGTGCCGCCGCGAATGGTCTCGTAGGTCTTGGTCAGCTCCCGGGCCACCACGGCACGGCGTACCTCCCCGAACACTTCCGCCATGCTCGCCAGGCTGTCCAGGATACGATGGCTGGATTCGTAGAACACCAGGGTGCGGGATTCATCGACCAGCTCCCGCAGGCGATTCTCCCGCTGGCCCCCGCGTGCCGGCAGAAAGCCCTCGAACACGAAGCGATCGGTGGGCAGGCCGGCCGCGGACAGGGCACAGATGGCGGCACTGCAGCCGGGCACGGGTACCACCCGGATACCGCGCTCACGGGCAGCGCGTACCAGAGGGAAACCGGGATCGCTGATCAGCGGTGTACCGGCATCGGAGATCAGGGCGAGGGACAGGCCCTGCTCCAGCTCGGCGAGCAGGCCCTCCACCTTCTGGCGTTCGTTATGCTCGTGCAGGGAACCGAGCGGGGTGCGGATGCCGTAGTGGCCCAGCAGCCGCTGGCTGTGGCGGGTGTCCTCGGCGGCGATACGATCCACCTTCGCCAGCACCTGCAGGGCACGCTGACTGATATCGTCGAGGTTGCCGATGGGGGTGGCAACGATGTAGAGCGTGCCGGTGGGCTGGGCCATGGCGCGGGATTCCGGGGAAATGAAGGGGCATGCTACCCAAATTCCTTTGCCGGCACACCCCGGACGGTGGCAGCCCCGTCCTATATACAGTAGAGTCTGGCCTGAATTTACCAACCCCCGACACCATGCCAAAACCCTTTGCATTTCCCACCCGTCCCCTGTTGCTGGCCCTGCTCATCGGCCTGCTGACGGCCTGCGCCACGCCGGTACCCAAACCCACCAGTGCCGAGGATCGCCTGGCCCAGGAAACCGCGCAGCTGGTACAGATGGGGCAATACCGGGCCGCCGCGGAGCGCTACCTGGCCGCCGCGGCCACGGCGGAACGACTCCAGGCCATTCGCTACCGCACCGAGGCGGCCGGCCTGCTGCTCCAGGCCGGCGATCCCGACGCCGCCGAGCGCCTGCTCGGAGACCTGGCCGCCAGTTCCCTGCCGGCAGCGGAACGGGTGTCCCTGGTGCTGGTACAGGCCCGTATCGCACTGGCCCGCCACCGCCCCGATACCGCCCTGGCCCTGCTGCGGGAACTGGATGACCTCGAGGTGGAGAACACGCGGGTGGCGGATTTTCACCGCCTGCGGGCCGAGGCCTACCAGATGGCGGGCAATCGCCTGGAAAGCGCCCGGGAACGCGTCTGGCTGGACGGACTGCTGAGCGACCCGCAGGAACAGGAAGACAACCGCCAGGCCATCTGGGAATCCCTCTCGGGGCTGTCGGACACCCTGCTGCAACGCCTGCGCCCCGCCGCGCCCGATGTGCTGGGCGGCTGGATGGAACTGGTGGAACTCTCCCGCCTGCTGCGCCAGCCCGGGGTGGACGCGACCACCCGGCTGCAGAACTGGCAACGTCGCTACCCGCGCCACCCGGCCGAGGCACGCCTGGACCAGTGGTTGGCGGCCCCTGTCGCGGCGGAACTGGAGCGTGTTGCCTTGTTACTGCCCCTCAGCGGCCCCCTGGCGGGGCCGGCAGCCGCGGTGCGTGACGGGCTACTGGCTGCCCGCTTCCAGCAGGCCGCCCGCGGCGAACGCACGCCGGAGTTGCGCATCTACGATACCGGCACGGAACCTCAGGAGGCCTGGCAGCAATACCAGTTGGCCGTGGCCGAGGGTGCCAGCATGGTCATCGGTCCCCTGCACAAGGAATCGATACAGGCACTGGTGCAGTCCGGGCCGCTGACCGTGCCGGTGCTGGCCCTGAACCAGATCGACGGTGACGGCCAGCCCGGTCTCTACCAGTTCGGGTTAGCGCCGGAAGACGAGGCCCGCCAGGTCGCGGAACGGGCACGCTGGGACGGCCACGAATCGGCGCTGGTGCTGATGCCGGAAGGCGCCTGGGCCGAACGGGTCTACGGGGCCTTCGCGGCGCGTTGGGAGGAGCTGGGTGGCAAGGTCCTGGAGGTGCAACGCTTCGCACCCCAGCAGGTGGATTTCGGGGACACCATCCAGGCCCTGCTCAACCTGGACGACAGCCGCAACCGCCATCGCGCCCTCACCCGCCTGCTGGGCCGCAGCCTGGAATTCGAACCACGCCGGCGCCAGGATGCCGATTTCGTATTCCTGTTGGCGCAGGGCCGGGAGGCACGCCAGATCAAACCGCAACTGCGTTTCCACCGTGCCGCCACCCTGCCGGTCTACAGCATCTCCACGGTGTACGCAGGTGCCGCGGATGCGCAGCGGGACGCGGACCTGAACGGTATCCGTTTCTGCGACATCCCCTGGGTGCTGGCGCCACAGGACAGCCGCCCCGAGTTGCGCGAGCAACTGGATCGCCTGTGGCCTGTGGAAATGCAGCGCCACCCACGGCTATTCGCCCTGGGCATCGATGCCTACGAACTGTTGCCCTACCTGCAACCCCAGGGCCTGCGTTATTTTGACGGCACCACCGGGACCCTGTCGCTGGATAGCCAACGGCATCTGTACCGTGAATTACGCTGGGCCGAGATCCACCGCGGCCGACCGCGCCTGCTGGAAGCCGCGCTGGAGGCCACCCCCGCCTGGGAGCGGGATCCGGACATCCCCATGGAGGGGCCACGGGAGCCGGAACCGGTTCCCCGCGAGGAGATCAGGGATGAATCGCCAGCAACGGGGCCAGCAGGCTGAACAGGCGGCCTGTCGCTACCTGGAAGGCCGGGGCCTGCGCCTGATCACCCGCAACTATCGCTGTCGTTGCGGTGAGATCGACCTCATCATGGACGATGGAGACAGTCTGGTGTTCGTTGAGGTACGATACCGCCGCCATGACCGCTATGGCAGCGCCGCCGAGACCGTGGATGCACGCAAGCGCGCCCGCATCATCCGTTGCGCGCAGCAGTACCTGCAAAGGCATCCCGCCGCGCGGGATCGACCTGCCCGCTTCGACGTCATTACGCTGGATGCCGGACGCGGCCTGCACTGGATAACCGATGCCTTTGGCCTCTGATGTGGCCAGGGAACCTGTCACACTGTCAAAGGTCGAAACCGGACCTCACCTGTCCCGAAAGGAGAATGAACCCATGCATACCTGGCGCATAACCATCCTGGCCCTGCTCGCCCTCACCTATCTGAGTGGCTGCGCGCCCGTGATGGTTGGCGGTGCCGCCACCGGGGGCGCCATGGCCATCGACCGCCGCACCCCCGGTGCCTTCATCGACGACGAACGCATCGAATGGACCATCCGTAACGCCATCCGCCAGGACCAGGAGCTCTCCAGCCAGTCCAATGTCAGCGTGGTCAGCTACGACGGCGTGGTGCTGCTGGCAGGCGAGGCCCCCACCGAGTCCCTGCGCGCCCGTGCCGCCGAGCATGCGCGTAATGTGGAGAAGGTGCGCCGGGTGCATAACGAACTGGTCATCGCCGCACCCAGTTCCCTGATGACCCGCAGCAGCGACACGGCCATCACCACGCGGGTCAAGACCCGCATCCTGGGCATCCGCGGCCTGGAAGGCTTCGACGGTACCAAGGTCAAGGTGGTCACCGAGAACGGCACCGTTTTCCTGATGGGCAAGGTCCTCCGCAGGGAGGCCGACGTGGTGACCGATACCGCCCGCCAGGTCAGCGGCGTGCAGCGCATCGTGCGACTGTTCGAATACCTGGACTGAGCAGGCGTTCTGGCAAAACCCCTTTCACCGCAAAGGCACAAAGGGCGCAAAGAGATCCATGGCTGCAAAGGGGATTCTTTGCGCCCTTTGCACCTTTGCGGTGAATGATTGAATCGGCTTGTCCGCATCCCTGCCTCGGGCTCCCTGGTCATATCCAAGGATTTGATGAACATAAACTCCGATCCCTTGCTGTCGCGCCTGGCCGCCATTGTCGGGGCCGAGCAGCTGCTCACCGATGCGGCGGATCGCATGCCCTATGGCTATGACAACAGTCGCCTGCAGGCACTGCCACGGGCGGTGGTATTCGCCACCCGCCACGAACAGGTGGTGGACATCGTGCGCCTGTGCAATGCAGAAGGCATTCCCCTGGTCGCGCGCGGCCGTGGTACCGGCACCACCGGCGCCACCGTGCCCATGGATAATGCCCTGGTGCTGTCCCTGGAACGCATGGACCGCATCCTGGAAGTGGACCCGGCCAACCGCCTGATGGTGGCGGAGCCCGGCGTCACCAACCAGGCACTGCAGGATGCCGCCGCCGCCCATGGTTTTTTCTGGCCACCGGATCCCACCAGTGCCGCCGTCTGCACCCTGGGCGGTAACCTGGCCTATAACTCCGCCGGTCCGCGCGCGGTGAAATACGGCACGCCACGCGAGAACACCCTGGGCCTGCGCGCCGTGACCGGTGCCGGCGAAGCCATCCGTACCGGCGTGCGCACCACCAAGGGCGTAGTGGGCTACGACCTGACCCGCCTGTTGATCGGCTCCGAGGGCACCCTGGCCGTCATCACCGAGGCCACCCTCAAGCTGACCCCCTTGCAACCGGCCAGGCGCACCCTGCGCGCCGTGTACCGCAGCATGAGCGGCGCCGCCGCCGCGGTATCGCGCATCATGGCCCAGCCCGTGGTGCCCTGTGCCCTGGAGTTCATCGACGGCGCCGCCATCGAGATGGTGCGGCGCTATTCGAACGCCGACCTGCCGGAACAGGCCGGCGCCATGCTCATGATCGAGGTGGACGGCACCGCGGAGGCGATCGAGGCCGCGGCGGACGCCGTCAGCGCCGCCGCCCGGGGCGAGGACCTGGTGGAATTGAGCACGGCGCGCAGCCGCGAAGAAGTGGAAGCCCTGTGGGCCACGCGCAAGGCCCTGTCGCCGGCCCTGCGCAACATCGCGCCGAAGAAGATCAACGAGGACGTGGTGGTGCCGGTGTCGCGCATGGCCGAACTGATCGACGGCCTGCAGGACCTGTCACGGCAGCACGGCATTCCCATCGTAAATTTCGGCCATGCCGGCAACGGCAACATCCATGTGAACCTGCTGGTGAATCCCGATGACCCGGCGCAGATGCAGGCGGCGGAACCCTGCCTGGACCAGGTGTTCGACCTGGTGCTGGCCCTGGGCGGCACGTTGTCCGGCGAGCACGGCATCGGCCTGGTGAAGCGCGACTTCGTGGCACGCGAGATCGACGCCACGACCCTGCACCTGATGCGCGCCATCAAGGAGCAGTTCGATCCGAAGCACATCCTCAATCCCGGCAAGGGGTTTCCCGATGCAGGAGTGGCCTCTGGCCGCGAAAGCACCGGCACGAGCGGTTCGCTGTAGGAGCGGCCTCTGGCCGCGAAAGGACTGGCACAGGCGGTTCGCGGGCAGAGCCCGCTCCTACAGGGCCGTCATGCAATGCGGAGAGTCACATCGCGGACTACTTCACCACCTTGAGGGAAGGACGCTTGGGCGGTTCGTCGTCCGGGCCCTCGGGCGGGCCGCCGTCCCCCTCTTCCTCCGCGAACACCATGCCACGGCCGTTTTCCCGGGCGTAGATGGCCAGCACGGCGGTAACGGGTACGGAGATGTAGGACGATACGCCGCCGAAACGGGCATTGAATTCCACCCGATCGTTACTCAGCACCAGCCCCTGTACCGCCTGCGGGCTGATGTTCAATATGATCTTGCCATCCTGCACGCTCTGGCGCGGCACATCGACTCCTTCCTGGGTGGCATCCACCAGCAGGTAGGGGGTCATGTTATTGTCCAGCACCCATTCATGCAGTGCGCGGATCAGGTAGGGACGACTGGAGGTCATGCGGAAACTAGGAACGCATTTCGCGCTCGGCGTCCGTCAGGCTGTCCTTGAAGGTTTCGCGGGAGAACATGCGCTTGGCATAGGCCTGCACGGCCTTGGCCTGGGGTGGCAGGTCCACCTTGTAGTGGGGCAGGCGCCAAAGTATGGGCAGAATACTCGCATCCACCAGGGAGAACTCGTCACTCAGGAAAAAAGGCTTGGCGGCAAATACCTCGTTGGTGGAGGCAAGGCTGTCACGCAGCATCTTGCGCGCCTTGGCCGCCGCCTTTTCGCCCTTGGTCTCGATCTCGTTGGCCAGGCTGTACCAGTCCTGCTCGATGCGATACAGGGCCAGGCGTGCCTTGGCACGCGAGACGGGGTCCACCGGCATCAGCGGCGGATGGGGGAAGCGTTCATCGAGGTATTCCATGATGACGCGCGTGTCGTACAGCACCAGTTCCCGGTCCACCAGGGTAGGCACGCTCTGGTAGGGATTCAGGTCGATAAGATCCTCGGGCTTGTTGGTGGGGTCGATATTGACGACTTCCACCGTGATGCCCTTCTCGGCAAGCACCACCCGTGCGCGGTGACTTTGCGGGTCAACGGCATCGGAAAACAGGGTCATGACCGAACGTCGGTTGGCTATCAGGGCCATCGTGTATTCTCCCGCACCACCTCGCCGCCCGGCATGCCGGACCCGAGGACTCGCGTTGCATTGGATGCAATCAGCCGTACCAAACGAAACCGCCCCGCGGGCAATGCGCGCATTACCACGACGGGGCGGGCTTTACGGTCGAACATCAATGGATGTCCTTCCAGTATTCCTTCTTCATGAGATAGCTGACCACCAGCAGAACGACCAGGAACAACAGCACCCAAACGCCCAGACGCTTGCGCTCCAGCTGGGCGGGTTCGCCAATGTAGGCCATGAAGGCCACCAGGTCGCGCACCGAGCGATCGTACTCCGCTGGGGACAGTGAACCGGGCTTGACCATCTCATAGCCGGTGATAACGGTGTGTGGATTGCCGTCCTTGTCCACCGTGGTTTCGGTAGTGGCCTTCTTCATGCCTTCCAGTTCCCAGAGCACGTGGGGCATGCCCACGCTGGGAAACACTTCATTGTTCACACCGAACGGCCGGCTCTCGTCGATATAGAAGGTGCGCAGATAGGTATAGAGCCAGTCCACACCACGGGAGCGCGCCACCAGGGTCAGGTCGGGTGGAGGTGCACCGAACCATCTCGTGGCGTCTTCACGACTCATGGCAATATTCATCTGCTCGCCCACCTGGGCGCCGGTGAAGATCAGGTTCTCGGCGACCTGCTCCTCGGTCAGCCCCAGGTCGCGGGCCATGCGGTTGTAGCGCTGGTACTGCGCCGAGTGACAGCTCAGGCAGTAGTTCACGAACAACTTGGCGCCCCGTTGCAGGGATTCCTTGTTGTGCAGATTGATGTTGGCCTTGTCCAGGGGAATGCTGGGGCCGGCCGCCATGGCCCAAGCGGGTACCAGGGCAATCAACAGGATCAGGATTGTCTTTCTCATTTGCTTGTCACCCTTTCCGGAACCGGCTTGGTCTTGTCCAACTTGGTGTAGATGGGCATGAGCAGGAAGAACAGGAAGTAGATCGTGGTGAAGATCTGCGCCAGGATGGTCTTGCCCGTGGTGGCCGGCTGGGTACCGAGCCAGCCCAGCACGATGAAGGCGACCACGAAGATGGCCACGGCCCACTTGAACAGCGGACCGCGGTAGCGGACCGATTTCACCTTGCTGCGATCCAGCCAGGGCAGGAAGAAGAAGATCACAACCGAGGCACCCATCAGGATTACGCCGAGGAACTTGGCGCTCAGCGGGCCGATGTCGATGGTGACGGCGCGCAGGATGGCGTAGTAGGGCGTGAAGTACCATACCGGGGCGATATGGGGCGGGGTCTTGAGCGGATCCGCCGGCTCGAAATTCGGTGGCTCCAGGAAATAACCCCCGCCTTCCGGCACGAAGAACACCACGATGGCGAAGAAGATCAGGAACACCACCACGCCCACCAGGTCCTTGACGCTGTAGTAGGGATGGAAGGGAATACCATCGCGCGGGATGCCGTTCTCGTCCTTGTTCTTCTTGATTTCCACGCCGTCGGGGTTGTTGGAACCCACTTCGTGCAGGGCCAGGATATGCGCCACCACCAGGCCGATCAGCACCAGCGGCACGGCAATGACGTGGAAGGCGAAGAAGCGGTTCAGGGTGGCGTCGGAAATCACGTAGTCGCCGCGAATCCACAGCGACAGGCCGTCACCGATGAACGGAATGGCCCCGAACAGCGACACGATCACCTGCGCACCCCAGTAGGACATCTGGCCCCAGGGCAGCAGGTAACCGAAGAAGGCCTCGGCCATCAGGCACAGGAAGATCAGCACACCGAAGATCCAGATCAGCTCACGGGGCTTTTTGTAGGAGCCGTAGATCAGGCCGCGGAACATGTGCAGGTACACCACCAGGAAGAAGGCGGAGGCTCCGGTGGAATGGATGTAGCGGATCAGCCAACCCCACTGTACATCGCGCATGATGTACTCGACGGAAGCGAAGGCACGCTCGGCATCCGGCTTGTAACTCATGGTGAGGAAGATGCCCGACACGATCTGGATGACCAGCACCAGCAGGGCGAGGGAGCCGAAGAAATACCAGAAGTTGAAGTTCTTCGGGGCGTAGTACTTGGAGAGGTGGTCCTCCCACATGGCGCTCATGGGGAAACGGGCATCGATCCAGCCCAGCAGGCCACCTTGTATCTTTGCTCTGTCGCCGGCCATCATGCAACTCCTTCGTCTTCACCGATCAGAATCACGGTGTTGCTCACATAACGATGCGGGGGCACGACCAGGTTCGTCGGCGCCGGAACTCCGCGGTACACGCGACCGGCCAGGTCGAAGGTCGAACCATGGCAGGGGCAGAAGAACCCGCCCTTCCAGTCGGGTCCGAGATCCGCCGGGGCGACCTCGGGCCGGAAGCTGGGGGAACAACCCAGGTGGGTGCAGATCCCCACCAGCACCAGGTACTCGGGCTTGATGGAACGCTGGGCATTCTTGGTGTAGTCCGGCTGCTCGGATTCATTGGATTCCGGATCGCGGAGCTTGTCGTTGAGCCCGGGCAGCGCTTCCACCATCGCCTGGGTGCGGTTCACCACCCACACGGGTTTGCCGCGCCACTGCACGCGGATCATCTGACCCGGCTCGAGCTTGCTGATATCGGCTTCCACGGGTGCCCCGGCCGCCTTGGCCTTGTCACTGGGGAGCATGGAGGTTACGAAAGGAACCGCGACGAAAGCGGCACCGACGGCTCCCACCACGGTAGTGGCGGCGGTCAGGAACCGGCGTCGGCTGGGGTCTGCACCTTGGGTACTCATTCAGCGTTCTCCAAGAGGATGAGTAAAAAAATTCCTGCGGCTGATGGCTGCCAGCGGCAATGCGGCCTGGTGATTCGCAAATTCAGAATATTCTGATTTTCGGCGCCGAAGCCCTATAAACGGCGTAGCTTCCTACAAGTGGGGTTTTAGGTCAAGCCATAATGCATTTATCGGATCATAATCAATATGATGGGCACAATTCCGGGAACTCGCTCAAACGGGGTTGTCGACCTCGATGAAGCGGTGTTCCAGGCCGAAATGCCCCGCCAGGCAGGCCCCCAGCGCCTGCACGCCATAGCGTTCGGTGGCATGGTGGCCGGCGGCGAAATAATGGATGCCGCATTCCCGCGCCACGTGCACCGTGGGCTCGGAGATCTCGCCGCTGAGGAAGGCATCCACCCCCTGCGCAACCGCCTGTTCGATATACCCCTGGGCCGCGCCGGTGCACCAGGCCAGGCGCTCGATCCGCGCGCCGGATCCCGGGATGTGCTGTGGCCGACGGCCCAGGCGGCGTTCGATGTGGGCGCCGAAGGCTTCCGCCGTCATGGGGGATTCCGGGACACCGAGGAACAACAATTGCGGGCCGCCGGGCTCACCGGTCCGATCCTGCACGGTCAGGCCCAGGCGTTGCGCCAGCTGGGCGTTGTTGCCCACGGTGGCATGGGCATCGAGCGGCAGATGATAGGCGAGCAGGCTGATATCGTGCTGCAACAGCAGGCGCAGCCGCCGCTGCTTCATGCCCGTGATGCGTGCATCCTCGCCTTTCCAGAAATAACCATGATGCACCAGCAGGGCATCGGCGCCGGCTTCGATGGCCGCCTCGATCAGCGCCTGGCTGGCCGTCACGCCACTCACCAGTCGTCGTACCTCACCGCGTCCCTCCACCTGCAGGCCATTGGGGCAGTAGTCCCGGAAGCTGGCCGCATCCAGGTACTGGTCGCAATACTGCACGAGTTCCTTGAGTGAAGTCATGCGCCGCAGTCTATTGGGTTTGCCGTCCGCACGCCAGGCGGATGGCAAGGTTAGACCAGACCCACCCCGGCGCAGTAGAATGGAAAACCTTCCTTCATCACCCAACCGGCACCGTCCATGCAGTTCTACAAGACCCTGTCCTTCCTCATGCAGGCCATCACCATCGGGCTGGCCATCGCCTTCGTGGTAGTGCTCATGAAACCGGAATGGATCCATAACGACCAGGGACGGACCGTGGAGATCCACGAGATCAGTCGCCCCGCACCGGCGCCGTCAGCCCCCACCATGGCAAGTGGCCCGGTATCCTATGCCGATGCCGTCACCATCGCCGCACCCGGCGTGGTGAACATCCATACCGCCAAGCTGGTCACCACCCGCAGCCATCCCCTGCTGGACGACCCTTTCTTCCGCCACTTCTTTGGCAACCAGCTCGGCGCCCCGCGACAACAGGTGCAGACCAGCCTGGGGTCAGGCGTCATTTTCAGCGCCCAGGGCCTGGTACTGACCAACCATCATGTCGTCAGCGGCGCCGATGAAATCCAGATCATGCTGCGTGATGGCCGCAGTGCCCAGGCGGAGGTGGTGGGCGTGGACCCCGATACCGACCTGGCAGTGCTGCGCGTCGACCTGGACAACCTCCCCGCCATGACCATCGGCGCCTCGGAACAGATGCGCATCGGCGATGTGGTGCTGGCCATCGGCAATCCCTTCGGTGTTGGTCAGACGGTCACCCTCGGCATCATCAGCGCCACCGGCCGCAACCAGCTCGGCATCAACACCTACGAGGATTTCATCCAGACCGATGCCGCCATCAACCCCGGCAACTCCGGTGGCGCACTGGTCAACGCCCACGGCGAGCTGGTGGGCATCAACACCGCCATCTATTCCCGCACCGGCGGCTCGCAGGGCATCGGCTTCGCCATTCCCGTCGAACTGGCGAAGGACGTCTTGCAGCAGATCGTGGAAAAGGGCCGGGTGGTGCGGGGCTGGCTGGGTATCGAGGCCCAGGATCTCACCCCGGCACTGGCGGAATCCTTCCGCCTGGATAGCCTGCGTGGCACGGTGGTGGCCGGCATCCTGCGTGGTGGGCCGGCGGACCTGGCCGGCCTGCGGCCGGGCGATGTCATCACCCGGCTCAATGATCGGGATATCGCCAATGCCCGCGAAGCCATGAACCGCATTGCACGCCAGGCGCCGGGCAGCCGCATACAGATCGAGGGAATACGCGAGGGCAAGCCGTTCCAGATGGAAGCCGAGGTGGGGGAACGCCCGCCGGCGCAACAGCGGCAGCAGTGACGGGGCGGCATACCCGCCCTGCCCCCCCTGTAGGAGCGGCTTTAGCCGCGAATGGAGTACGCCCACCACCGCTTCGCGGCTAAAGCCGCTCCTACAGCGCCGCGCGCAGCGCTCCCAGGAAAGCCTCGTTCTCCTCCGGCTTGCCCACCGTCACACGCAGGCAATCGGCCAGCACACCGCCGGCGCCAGACAGGTTCTTGATCAACACGCCCTGCTGCTTGAGCGCCTCGAACAATTCCTGGCCACGCCCGGTCGGCACTCGGAACAGAATGAAATTGGCATCGCTGGGAAAGACCTCCAGGCCCGGCAATGCCTCCAATGCGGCCAGCAGCGCGGTGCGATCGGTGCGGATCTTCCGTGCCTGCTCCTCCAGCACCTCCACATGGCGCAGGGCGAACTCGCCGCTGGCCTGGGTCAGCACGTTGATGTTGTAAGGCAGGCGCGTTTTGTCGATCTCTCCCAGCCAGCCGGGAACACCGATCAGCAGACCGAGGCGCAGGCCCGCCAGCCCCATCTTGGAGACGGTGCGCAGCACCAGCAGATTGTCATAACGTCCCAGACGATCCAGGAAGGAGGCGTCGGTGAAGGGTGCATAGGCCTCGTCCACCACCACCAGGCCGGGGGCGATATCCAGGATCGTCTCGAGATCGGATGCACGGAACAGGTTGCCGGTCGGGTTGTTGGGATAGGCAAGAAAGATCACCGCCGGCTGGTGCGTTTCAATGGCCACCCGCATGGCATCCATGTCGAGCTGGAAATCGCCGTCCAGCGGCACCCCCACGTAGTCCATGCCCACCAGGGTGGCGATCATGCGGTACATGACAAAGCTGGGCTCAGGCGCCAGTACCACGCGGCCCGGCTGCGCCACGGCCAGTGCGATCATCTGGATCAACTCGTCGGAACCGTTGCCGAGCAAGATCTCCATGTCCGCCGGTACCTGCATGCAGGCGCGCAGACGCTCTCGGAGCTGGCGTGCGCCCGGATCGGGATAGCGGTTGAGGCTGACTTCCCGCAGGGTGTCCAGCCAGGCCTCGACCATCGCTTGTGGCCAGGTATAGGGATTTTCCATGGCGTCCAGCTTGATGCAGTCACCGGGATCCGGGACATGATAGGCCGATAATGCCCGAATCTCGGGGCGAATCCAGCGGTTGATCTTGTCGGTGGGTTTGCTCATGTCGTGAATATTGTACCGGGCATTGCATGACGATCCCTGTAGGAGCGGCCTTTGGCCGCGAATGTTCGCGGGCAGAGCCCGCTCCTACTTGTGTTTGATACGGTACTCCGCCGAACGCGCATGGGCGGTGAGACCCTCACCGCGTGCCAGCGCCGAGGCGGTCTCGCCGAGATCCGAGGCACCATTCTCCGAGGCCATGATCAGGCTGGAGCGTTTCTGGAAGTCATACACCCCGAGCGGCGAGGAGAAGCGCGCCGTGCGCGAGGTGGGCAGCACGTGGTTCGGCCCGGCGCAGTAATCGCCCAGTGCCTCGGCGGTGTGACGGCCCATGAAGATGGCACCGGCGTGGCGGATGCGTGACGCCAGGGCCTGGGGATCGGCTACTGACAATTCCAGGTGTTCCGGGGCGATGTAGTTGGACACCTGCACGGCCTCGTCCAGGTCGCGCACCTGGATCAGGGCGCCGCGACCGGAGAGCGAGGTCTCGATGACCTTGCGGCGTTCCATGGTGGGGAGCAGTTTCTCGATACTCTGCTGCACCCGGTCGAGATAGGCGCCATCGGGACTGAGCAGGATGGCCTGCGCGTCCTCGTCGTGCTCGGCCTGGGAAAACAGGTCCATGGCAATCCAGTCGGGATCGGTGCCGCCGTCGCTGATCACCAGGATCTCCGAAGGGCCGGCGATCATGTCGATGCCCACGGCACCGAACACCATGCCCTTGGCGGTGGCCACGTAGATGTTGCCCGGCCCGGTGACCTTGTCCACCTGGGGGATGGTCTCGGTACCATAGGCCAGTGCCGCCACTGCCTGGGCGCCGCCGATGGCGAACACACGGTCCACCCCGGCGATGGCCGCTGCCGCCAGCACCAGGTCGTTCACCACGCCGTCAGGCGTGGGCACCACCATGATCAGCTCCCCTACCCCGGCCACCTTGGCGGGCACGGCGTTCATCAGCACCGAGGAGGGATAGGCGGCCTTGCCGCCGGGCACGTACAGGCCCACGCGATCGAGCGGCGTCACCTGCTGGCCCAGTACGGTACCGTCAGCCTCGGTATAGGACCAGGACTCCATCTTCTGACGTTCGGCATAGAGGCGCACGCGCTCGGCGGCCCGCTCCAGGGCGGCACGGTGCTGTGGCGAGATACGCTCCAGCGCCTCCTGCAACCGTGCCAGGGGGATTTCCAGGTCGGCCATGCAATCGGCATGGGTGCGGTCGAAGCGATTGGTGTACTCCACCACGGCGGCGTCGCCGCGGGCACGCACATCGGCCAGGATGGCGCGCACGGTGCTTTCCACCTGCGCGTCGGACACCGCCTCCCAGGCCAGCAGCTGCTCGAGCCGGGCCTGGAAATCGGGATCGGTGCTGTTCAGTCGTGTGATGGCTACCATGTTTCTGATCCTTCAAGAATCGGGATTGGCGTTTCCGTCATGGGCACGCCCCTGTAGGAGCGGCCTCTGGCCGCGAAGGTTTTGCGGTAAACCCGTTCGCGGCCAGAGGCCGCTCCTGCAGTGTATTCGGCAGTGCCGTCGCTACTGGGTGCACACGCTCAATCGCTTCGACCAACTGCCTCCGCGATGCGGTCGATGAATTCCTTCACCCGCTCGTGCTTCATCTTCATGGAGGCCTTGTTCACCACCAGCCGCGAGCTGATGTCGGCGATGTGTTCCAGCGGTTCCAGGCCGTTGGCCTTGAGGGTATTACCCGTGTCCACCACGTCGACGATGCGGTCCGCCAGGCCCACCAGGGGCGCCAGCTCCATGGAACCATACAGCTTGATGATCTCCACCTGGCGGCCACGCTCGGCGTAGTAACGGCGGGTGGTATGCACATACTTGGTGGCGATGCGCATGTGTTCCGGTTCCGCGGCGCCACCCACCGGCCCGGCCACCATCAACTTGCAGCGGGCGATATTCAGGTCCACGGGCTCGTACAGTCCCTCACCGCCGTGCTCCATGAGCACATCCTTGCCGGCCACGCCGAGATCGGCGGCGCCGTACTGCACATAGGTGGGCACGTCGGAGGCACGGATGATCACCAGCTTCACATCGGCCTGGTTGGTGTCCAGGATCAGCTTGCGGCTGGTTTCCGGATCGTCAACGGGAACGATGCCCGCATGAGCCAGCAGCGGCAAGGTCTCCTTGAAGATACGGCCCTTTGACAGGGCGATGGTCAGCGTATTGCTCATGGTGTATGGCCTGTCACTTTATCGATTGTTCACCGCGCCTTTGCGGTGAACCCATTCTCAACCCGGCACACGCCGGATGCGCGCACCCAGCTGGCCGAGCTTTTCCTCGATGCATTCATAGCCGCGGTCGATGTGGTAGATACGATCCACCACCGTGTCGCCATCGGCCACCAGGCCGGCCAGCACCAGGCTCGCCGAGGCGCGCAGGTCGGTGGCCATCACCGGCGCGGCTTTCAGGCGCGGCACGCCGGTGCTGATGCAGGTGTTGCCCTCCACCCGCAGCTTCGCACCCATGCGCTGCATTTCCTGCACATGCATGAAGCGGTTTTCGAACACCGTCTCGGTGATGGTGCCGGAACCCTCGGCGATGGAATTCAACACGGTGAACTGGGCCTGCATGTCCGTGGGAAAGGCCGGATAGGGCGCGGTGCGCACGGAGACCGCCTGCGGTCGCTTCCCATCCATGTTCAGTTCGATCCAGTCCTCGCCCACCTCCACCCGGGCGCCTGCTTCGCGCAGCGCCTGCAGCACCGCATCCAGGGTATCGGGACGGGCATCCTTGACGCGGATCTGGCCGCTGGTGACCGCGGCCGCCACCAGGAAGGTGCCGGTCTCGATACGGTCGGGCAGCACCCGGTAGTCGGTTCCCGAGAGGTTATCGACGCCCTCGATCTCGATGGTGTCGGTACCCGCCCCCGTGATCTTCGCGCCCATCTGGTTGAGACAGTTGGCGAGATCGATCACTTCCGGTTCCCGCGCCGCGTTCTCGATCAGGCTGGTACCCTTTGCCAGGGCGGCGGCCATCATCAGGTTCTCGGTGCCGGTGACGGTGACCATGTCCATCACCACCCGCGCGCCCTTGAGCCGTTCAACGCGGGCGCGGATGTAGCCGCCTTCCACTTCGATATTGGCCCCCATGGCCTTGAGGCCCTTGATGTGCTGATCCACCGGCCGGGTGCCGATGGCACAGCCACCGGGCAGGGACACGTCGGCGCGGCCATAGCGGGCCAGCAAGGGCCCCAGCACCAGGATGGAGGCGCGCATGGTACGCACCAGTTCATAGGGGGCGGAGAAGTCGCGGATACTGCGCGGGTCCACCTCGATACCCATGCGCTCGTCCACCACCAGTTCCACACCCATGCGACCCAGTAGTTCCATGGTGGTGGTGACGTCGTGCAGGTGGGGCACGTTGCGCACCGTCACCGGGCCATCGGCCAGCAGCGTGGACGCCAGGATGGGCAATACCGCGTTCTTGGCGCCGGAGATTCGGATCTCGCCGCGCAACGGCCCGCCGCCGCTGATAATGAGTTTATCCACGCGTCAGGCCGTCACTGTCCCAGGGGGGTCTGGCTGGCCCACTGCTCGGGCGTATAGGTGCGCAGGGACAGGGCATGCACCACGTTGTCCCGCATCAGGTTGCCCAGGGTGCCGTACACCAGCTGGTGCTGCTGTACCATGTTCTTGCCCGCGAAGGCAGGGCTGATGACGATGGCGTCGAACTTGTCACCCTGGCCGCTGACAGTGGCCTGGCAATCGGGCACGCCGGCCTCGATCAATCGCTTGATTTCTTCTGCACTTATACTCATAAGTCATTGTTCCATTGGAATGATTACCCCACCCGAGCGCCCGCGGGCAGGTCCGGCATGGACCGAAACGGTGCATCATATAGAAAAACCACCCTCAGCGGGAGGCGCGCCGGTGGCTCAGGCCG
>JAPHQV010000026.1 GCA_026197075.1 Gammaproteobacteria bacterium
GCGAACCGTCGTGGCAACCCTGTTCGCGGCCAGAGGCCGCTCCTACAGGCAGAATTTACGGATCAGCCCGTGCAGGACTTCCAGGGTCGGTTCGATACGGTCGAGGCCCAGGTATTCGTCGGGCTGGTGGGCCTGGTCGATGTCACCGGGGCCGAGGATGATGGTGTCCATGCCCAGCTCGTTGAGGTAGGGGCCCTCGGTGCCGAAGGCCACGGCGCCGGCGGTGTGGCCGGTGAGTTCCTCCGCGGCCTCTACGATGGCGGCGCCGGCATCGGTCTCCATGGCCGGGATACCACTGAATAGGGGTTCCACTTCCAGCCCCAGGCCGGTATCGGCCAGGCGCGCCTCCAGGCGTTGGCGCATCTCGGCACGCAGGCCGTCGAGGTCCATGCCGGGCAGGGGGCGGAGGTCGATGTGCAGTTCGCACTGGGCGCAGATGCGGTTGGGATTGTCGCCGCCGTGGATGTGACCGAGATTCAGGGTGGGCACCGGTACCAGGAAGGCGGGATTCTGGTGCCGGGCCTGCAACTCGGTGCGCCACGCGAGCAGCTCGCCCAGCACCTGGTGCATGCCCTCCAGGGCGTTGTTGCCCAGGCTCGGGTCGCTGGAGTGGCCGGAGGCGCCGCGCACCCGGATGGCCTCCATGAGGATGCCCTTGTGCAGGCGGATGGGCTTCATGCCCGTGGGCTCGCCGATGACGGCGTAGCGGCCCAGGCGGCTCTTCGCATTGACCAGCGACTGGGCGCCGATCATGGAGCTTTCCTCGTCGGCGGTGGCGAGGATGATGATGGGGTGTTTCAACTCGCGGGCCCGGTAGCGGCGCGCCGCCTCGATGGCCAGGGCCAGGAAGCTCTTCATGTCCGAGGTGCCCAGGCCGTAGAGGCGATTGTCGGCCTCGGTCATGGCGAATGGATCGTGTTGCCAGCGGCCTTCGTCGTAGGGCACGGTATCGGTGTGGCCGGCCAGTACCAGGCCGTCGGGGCCGCGCCCCAGGGTGGCGATGAGGTTGGCCTTGTGGCCACCGGGGCTGAGTGACTGGATCTCGGTGGCGAAACCCAGGCCGTCGAGCCATTCGGCGAGCCGGTCGATCACCGCCCGGTTGCCCTGATCATAGGCGGGGCTGACGCTGCTGACGGACGGCAGGGCGATCAGCTCGTGGATCATGGTCAGGAGTCTGGGAGGCTGCAGGATCACGGCGTGGCACTTCGATGGGACAGGTGCAAATAGCATACACCGGATTACAAAAAGGGGTCAGAGCCCTTTTGGGACCCCTTTTTGCCTTTTTACACAATATTCAGAGACAAAGCCTCATGCCCTGCCGGCAGGACGCCGTGAATACATCCCTGTAGGCTTGACGGCCGCATCCCTGCGGCCGACACCTGCCGGCAGGGCATGAGGCTTTGTCATCGCAGGCCTATGTTAGTCTGTCCCCAACCGCCGATGTCTTGATTTCAGTCCTTTGGCGCCGCCGCGCCGGCCCTGTACAATGACCCGCCTGCATCCCAGACGTACCGCCCGGAGAACCCCATGACCGACAAGAAGTTGAACCGCTACAGTGCCCGTATCACCCAGCCCAAGGCCCAGGGGGCCTCTCAGGCCATGCTCTACGGCACGGGCCTCGCCGAGGCCGACATGGACAAGGCCCAGGTCGGCATCGCCAGCGTCTGGTGGGAAGGCAACACCTGCAACATGCACCTCAACGATCTTGCCGCCGAGGTCAAGAAGGGCGTGGTCGCGGCGGGCCTGGTCGGCATGCGCTTCAACACCATCGGCGTGTCGGACGGCATCTCCATGGGCACCGACGGCATGAGTTATTCACTGCAGTCGCGCGAGATCATCGCCGACTCCATGGAGTCAGTGGTCGCGGCCCAGTGGTACGACGGCCTGATCGCGCTGCCCGGTTGCGACAAGAACATGCCCGGTTCGGTGATCGCCATGGCGCGTCTCAACCGCCCGTCCATCATGATCTATGGTGGCACCATCAAGCCCGGGCACAGCCATGGCAAGACCCTGGACATCGTTTCGGCCTTCCAGAGTTATGGCGAATTCATCGCCCACAAGATCAGCGAGGAGGAACGCCAGGATATCGTCAAGCATTCCTGCCCCGGTGCCGGCGCCTGCGGTGGCATGTATACCGCCAACACCATGGCCTCGGTCATCGAGGCCATGGGCATGAGCCTGCCCTACAGTTCTTCCACACCGGCGGTGGATCCCGGCAAGATCGCCGAATGCCATGCCGCCGGCGCGGCCATGCGCAACCTGCTGGAGCTGGATCTGAAGCCGCGCGACATCATGACCCGCGCCGCCTTCGAGAACGCGCTGGTGATGCTGATGGCGACCGGTGGTTCCACCAATGCCGTACTGCACCTGCTCGCCATGGCGCGCGCCGCCGACGTACCGCTGACCATCGACGAGTTCCAGCGTGTCTCCGATCGCATCCCCTTCCTGGCCGACCTCAAACCTTCCGGCAAGTACGTGATGGAGGACCTGCACAATGTCGGCGGCATCCCGGCGGTGATGAAATACCTGCTGGAGAAGGGCCTCATCGACGGCGACTGCATGACCGTCACCGGCCGGACCATTGCTGAGAACCTGCGGGACCTGCCCGGCCTGACGCCCGGCCAGGAGGTGTTCTACCCGCTGGAAAAACCGATCAAGCCCAGCGGCCATATCCGTATCCTGAAGGGCAACCTCGCACCCGGCGGCTCGGTGGCCAAGATCACCGGCAAGGAGGGCCTGCACTTCACTGGTCCCGCGCGTGTCTACGACCGCGAGGAGGCGATGCTGGCCGGTCTCGAGAACGGCGAGATCCAGAAGGGCGATGTGGTGGTGATCCGCTACGAAGGTCCCAAGGGTGGGCCGGGCATGCCCGAGATGTTGACGCCGACCTCGGCCATCATGGGCGCGGGCCTGGGCAAGGATGTGGCATTGCTCACCGACGGGCGGTTCTCCGGTGGCTCGCACGGCTTCATCATCGGCCATATCGTGCCGGAAGCGCAGGAGGGCGGGCCCATCGGTCTCATCCGCAATGGTGACCAGGTCACCATCAATGCCGAGAGCAATACGCTCAGCGTCGATCTCAGTGACGAGGAACTGGCACAGCGCCGCGCCGCCTGGGAAATGCCGCCCTATCCGGCCACCCGCGGCACCCTCTACAAGTTCATCAAGAACGCGAAGGACGCCTCGCACGGCTGCGTGACGGACGAATAATAAAACCGGGGACAGATTAAAATCTGTCCCCGACTAATTAGAGTTCACCCCAGCTCGATTTGCGCCGGAAACGCAGGCGCGGAATGATCAGCCCGATGATGATGCCGAGCACGATCACCCCGGCGCCCACCATGAACCAGTCCCGTGCCGTGCGGTCCTGCAAGCGGGCGTTTTCCTGCTGCAGGGTCTGGATCTCCCGTTCGGCACCGAGAACACGCGCCTTCAGTTCCTTGTTCTCGGCATCCAGGGCCAGGGCGCTGGAGGCGGTGCGGCGGATCTCTTCCAGTTCCTGGGCCAGCTGGCGGCTGGTCTGGTCCAGCTCGCCGCGTTCCTTGGCCACGCTCTCTTTTTCCCCACGCAGTTCGCGGATGGTGACGTTGAGCTGGCGGTTTTCCTGCTCGAGGCGCGCCACGCGTTGTTCCGCCGCGGCGAGCCGGTCGCGGGCCGCGCGCTCGGGCATGAGGAAACGGCTCAGTACCCAGCCATCCACGCCGCTGGGGGCGCGCACCCGGGTCCAGCCCTCCGCCTGGTCCACCTCCAGCACTTCCAGGGCCGTGCCACTGGGCAGCATGCGCAGGATACGATGCTGGAGACTGGCGCCGGAGCGCAGCTGGATCTCCAGCTGGTCGCTGACATAGAGGGTTTGCGCCTGGGCACCGGTAGTGAAGAGGCACAGGCAGAGCAGGGCGAGCAGTTTTTTCATCATGGGTCCGG
This sequence comes from Gammaproteobacteria bacterium, assembly GCA_026197075.1. Classification (GTDB taxonomy): domain Bacteria; phylum Pseudomonadota; class Gammaproteobacteria; order DSM-19610; family DSM-19610; genus JAIVHA01. Next base: position 3,925 of record JAPHQV010000026.1, read on the forward strand.
TCGTCGGCTTGAGTCGGGGGTGGCTTGGGGTATTGTATCGGAACCGGGCGCCCTTGCGGTCCGTGCCGCATGATTGCGTGGATGGCCGGTTTGATCAAGTCGTTGCCGATCGACGACAGGGCTGCGCGGGTTACAGGTAGAGTGGGCGATATGGAGATGAACATCGAGAACGGCTGGTTGACGTGCGCGCGGCGGCAACCCTCGCCCAATCGCGATGCGCGACCGGCGGGCGTGGAGCCCGACCTGGTCATCGTGCATGGCATCAGCCTGCCGCCGGGGGAGTTTGGCGGACCCTGGATCGATGACCTGTTCCTCAACCGCCTGGACCCGGCGGCGCATCCCTATTTCGCGACCCTGGAGGGGCTGCGGGTGTCCAGCCATGTGCTGATCCGCCGTGACGGCGGGCTGGTGCAGTACGTGCCCTTTCACGAGCGCGCCTGGCATGCGGGGGTTTCCTGTTACCAGGGACGCCAGGCCTGCAATGATTTTTCCATCGGCATCGAGCTGGAAGGCAGCGACGAGATTGCCTATGCGGAAGATCAATACCGGCAGTTGGCGGCCCTGATCCTGTTGCTGCGCCAGACCTACCCTTCGCTGCGGGCTGATGCCCTCACCGGCCATGCCGACGTGGCGCCGGGCCGCAAGACCGACCCCGGCCCCGCCTTCGAATGGCCGCGCCTGACGGCACTGCTGGATGATCTGGCCAGCAGCACCCGGGCCTGATTCGGGTTGACCGCCATGGGGCGAGGCGGTAGCGTTGCCGGGATCTCCATCACCCGGGGCCCTCGCCCATGACCCTGATCGCCATCCTGATCGGTATTGTCATCGATCGTTTCTACCAGGCCCTGCCGGCCCTGCGCCAGTATCGCCACTTCCATGCCTATGTGGACTGGATGCGGGAACGCCTGCGGAACGAACCCTGGAACGGGGCGCTTGGCCTGCTCGTTCTGCTGTTGCCACCCCTGCTGTTGGTGGCCCTCTTGCAGGCCCTGCTCGACGATGGCCTGTGGAGCCTGCTCGGCCTGCTGTTCGGCATTGCGGTGCTGGTGTTCACCCTCGGACCACGGGACCTGCCCCAGGATGTGGACGACTATTGCGCCGTGCATGATGGCGAGGACGACGTGGCACGTCGCGCCATCGCCCGCGCGTTCCAGCCGGAGTTGCCGGAGGATAGTGATACCCGTGCCTGCGACGAGGCCGTGCTGCGCGGTGTGCTGGTGGATGCCCATGACCGCTGGTTCGCGGTGATCTTCTGGTTTGCCTTGCTGGGTCCACTGGGTGCGGTCCTGTACCGCGCCGTGGAGCAGCTGGCGCGCAGGCCGGAGGCGAACGAGTTCGGCATCACGGTACAGCAGCTCAATGGTGTGCTGGGCTGGGTACCGGCACGACTGATGGTGGTGGCCTACGCCCTGTCCGGTCACTTCGAGCAGGCCATGCAGGCCTGGCGTGCCGTGCCCTCCGACCCGGGCGCCCTGGCCCGGCATTCGGAGGCGGTACTGCTGGCGGTAGGCGAGGGCGCCCTGTGCGCGCAGAAGGAAGAATGCCTGGACACAGAGCCGGTCAGTCTGATCCGTTCCGCCATGGGCCTGGTGTGGCGTGCCCTGCTGGTCTGGCTGGCGGTGATCGCGGTGATGATTCTCGCCGGTTGGTTGTCCTGAAATTTCTTCAGCGGTTGCGCCAGCCATACCCGCCCACCACCAACACCAGTACGGCCGTGATCACCAGGGTGGTGATCACCAGTGGCTGCCGGTGCGGCTGGTCACCCGGTCGCAGGCTGCTGCGGGTTTCCAGGATCCAGTCGGTGCCGGGAATGGGTTCCAGGTGTTCCAGGGCGCGGCCACCGGGGGCGAGCCGTCCGACCTGGGACAGCACCCGCCCCTGGCCGTCCCGGATGCGCAGGATCTGCCCCTCGTGGCTCAGGGACGCCAGGGTGATGTGCAGGATATCCAGGGAGAAACTGACGAACAGGGTGCCGATGACCTCACCGTCATAGTCACTGACCGGCGCCACCAGGTCGAAGTGTGCCAGATCGGGGTTATCCAGGTGGACCGGTGGCCGGGGTACCTCGAGGTCCGCCTCCAGTCGGTGCAGGTCACTCTGGCAGGCGGGCAGTACCCGCTGCAGCAAGGCATTGCCCAGTACCAGCCCCTCGGGGCGGAACAGCGCCAGGCCCACGGTATTGGGTAATTGCTCCACCATGTCCCGTGCCCAGGCCATGGCCTCCTCGTCATTCCCCACATAGATCAGGTTACGCACCTGGATGCGCCGTGCCAGCTGGTCCACCATGTCCTGGTAAAAGGCCTTCTGGTTGTGGAGCAGGCGGGCATTGGCCTGCTGTTGCTGTGCCAGTGCCTCGCGCGCCACCGCCAGGCCCGACTGGTAGACCACCGCCAGCATGCTGGCGGCACTTACCAGCACCAGCAGGATCACGATCAGGGCCAGGCGCAGGGTGCTGTTGCGGGGGCGGTCCCCGAGAACCATGGATTCAGCCAAATCGGGCTCCCTGTGTTTTGTCCATTATAGGCCCCGGGTAACCGGGCCGTCATTTCCCCCGGCAGGGAGCGGCCCTTCGGTACAATGTCCCCCATGTTCATGGATTTTTCCAGCCGCCGCGCTCGATCATTGTTTGCAGGCCTGATCCTGGCCGGCCTGCTGCTCGGTGGCGGTCCGCCCGGGGCCGCGGCGGACATCAGCCTGCGTGACGATGCCGGCCGGGAAGTGCGGCTGGCTCAACCGGCCCGCCGCATTGTCAGCCTGGCCCCCCATCTCGCCGAGCTGGCCCATGCCGCCGGTGCCGGCCGCGCCCTGGTGGGAGTGTCCGCGCACAGCGATTATCCGGCCGCGGTCCAAAACCTGCCCCGGGTGGGCAGTGGCCAGGGTCTGGATATCGAGCGGATCCTGGCCCTGCGCCCGGATCTGGTACTGGCCTGGCACAGCGGTAATCCGCCCCGTGCCCTGCAGCGCCTGGAAGCCCTGGGCCTGGTGGTGTACCGCTCCGAGCCCGCCGACCTGGCCGCCATTGCCACCGGCCTCGAACAGATCGGCCGGCTGGCCGGTAGCGATGTGGAGGCGCGCCGGGCGGCGGAGGATTTCCGCGCCGGACTGGCCGCGTTGCAGGAACGTTACGCCACGCGTCGTCCGGTGCGCCTGTTCTACCAGCTCTGGCACCAGCCGCTGATGACGGTCGGCGGACGGCACTGGCTCAACGATGCCCTGCGCCTGTGCGGCGCGGTGAACGTCTTCGCTGACCAGCCGGAGCAGGTCCTGACCCTGGACCTGGAGGCGGTGCTGGCTCGTGATCCGGAGCTGCTGGTGGTGGCGGGTGTCGGGGAGGAACCCGGTGCGGGGCTGGACCTCTGGCAGGCCTGGCCCTCCCTGGGCGCGGTGACGCACGGGCAGGTCCATTGGTTGCCGGCCGATCGCCTGCACCGGCCCACGCCACGCATCCTGGAAGGGATCGAGATCCTGTGCCGGCAGGTCGACGCGGCGCGCGGGATACGGGGAACGGAGTAGGGCCGCTCCTACAGGGTGCGGGTGAGTCGCAGGGTTGGTCAGGAGTGGCGTTCGTGCCGCCACAGCACGTCGGGCACGGCCGCCACCCGGTTCAGGTGGCGCGCCATGACGAACAGCAGGTCCGAGAGACGATTGAGATAGCGGATGGCCACCGGGTTTACCTCCTCGTCCTGCGCCAGGCTGATGACGCGACGCTCGGCGCGGCGGCACACGGTGCGGGCCAGGTGGCAGACCGCTGCCGCGGGCGTGCCGCCGGGCAGGATGAATTCCTTCAGGGGTGCCAGTGCTTCATTGAGCGTATCCAGGGTCTGTTCCAGCTCCGTCACCGATGCTTCCTGAAGCATGAGGTGTCCGGGGATGGACAACTCGCCGCCCAGGTCGAACAGCCGGTGCTGCACCTCCACCAGGCAGGCGCGTACCTCTTCCGGCAGTTCATGGGTGAGCAGCAGGCCGAGCGTGCTGTTGAGTTCATCCACCGTGCCAAAGGCCTCCACCCGCGCATGGTCCTTGCGCACGCGGGCACCGTCGCCGAGCCCGGTGTCGCCCTGGTCGCCGGTGCGGGTGTAGATCTTCGAGAGTCGGTTGCCCATGGTCCTGTTGCCTCAAAGGTCGATCAGGCGGTATTGCACCGGCAATACCAGTTCGAAGGATTCCCCCTGCAGCCAGGTCACAGCCTGGGGCAGGCGTGCCACGCGTTGCAGCCCCAGGCTGGCGGCGCGATCCAGCAGTGGGTAGCCGGAGCTTTCCCGTACCTGCATCCGGCTGATGTCGCCGTTGGCCTCCAGGCGCAATTCCATCAGTACCACCCCTTCCCAGCCGCGCGCCCGGGCCAGGGGCGGGTAGCGCAGCTGTTCCGCCAGGCGCTCCAGCAGGTGGGCCTGCAGGCGCTGGGCGATGCTGACATCCGCTGTCAGCAGAGGCGCTGTTGCCCGGTTCATGGGAGACGTGGATTCTGTGGCGTGGGCTTGTCGGGCTGAAGCCCGACCTACAGGAGGCACCTCCGTCAGTGCCATGGTGTCCGCAGTTCGGACCTCAGCCCTGCGGGGCTGCGGTTCGGCCGGGGCGGGTGGTTGGGATGAAACCCGGCCTACAGGGGCCGGAGTGGCGGTAATCTTTGTAGTTCGGTCATCAGCCCGACGGGGTTGTGGTTCGGCCGGGGTGGCGATGTCTCTTGAAGGTCGGGCTTCAGCCCGACGCGTCTGCCACTCGCCGCCGTTCAGGATCTCCACGGCCAGTTGCCGCGCCTGTGCCGGCAGTACGGGTGCGGCAGGCATGGCCAGCCAGGCGGCGCCCGCCACCAGATGCAGCGCCAGGGAGAAGCTGATCCAGAAGGCCAGGGGTGAGCCGCCGCTGCCCATGCTCAGAAACTGCGCGCCAGGCTGAGGGTGAAGCTGCGTTCCGGCAGCGGATAGGCGTTGTATACGCCAGGGCTGAAGGTGCTGCGCACGCCGTAGTCATACACCTCCCGGTCGAACAGGTTGTGCACGGTCAGGGCGGCCATCCACTCCTGGTACTCATGGCTCAGCTTGACATCCACCAGGCTGTAGGCGGGGATCTTGCGGCCGAAGTCATTGCTCTGGTCATTGTCGAAGCGCTTCTCGCCCTCGTAGCGCAGGGTGGCCGCGAGCCGGGTGGCGGGTTGCAGGGTCCAGATGCCCGAGAGGCTGGCACTGTGGCGTGGTACCAGCGGCAGGTCGTTACCATCATAGGGACCATCGCGGAAGCGGGCGCGCGCATAGGCGTAGTTGCCACGCAGGCGAAAGGCGGAGCTGAAGGCGTGCTCGGCCGTCAACTCCAGCCCATGGCGGCGGGTGGGGTCGAGGTTGACGTTGTCGAAACTGGCGACATCGAAATGGATTTCGTTTTTCAGCTCCATGTAATAGAGGGCCAGGGTGGCACTGGTCGTGTCGCGCGCATAGTCCAGGCCCAGGTCGAGGCCGGTGCTGGTCTGGGGTTCCAGGGGTGAAAATACCCGCGCCGTGGTAAAGGTGCCGAAATCGAACTTGGATTCGAACAGTTCGTCGACGGTGGCGAGCCGCGCACCGCGGCTGGCCTTGGCGAACAGGGACAGGTTTTCCCGCCAGGGCTGGCGCAGGCCCAGTTCCAGCATGTGCACGCGATCGCTGCGGTCGAAGGCGGGCGCTACCGTGGCACCACTGCTGCCCGGTGCACTGTCATCCACCCGGTCGTCACCATTGAAGCGGATCCACTGCAGGCGGGCGCCGAAATCCACCCGGGTGCCCGTGCCGAGGATCAGGTGATTCTGGCTGTAGAGGGCCGCGGTCTTCTGGGTGATGTCCACCACCCCAAAGGGTGTGGCACGGGTGTTCGGGTTCAGGGATTGCTCGGTGTCATACTCCGAGTGGTAGTAGTCCATTCCGAGGGTGCTGTGCACGGCCCCGATGCGGGTGTTGAGTCGTGGTGTAAAGGACCAGGTATCGAGGTCCGCTTCCAGGTAATCACTGAAGCCGCCGCCGTAATCGAAGAAGGATGCCTGGTGCTTGCTGCGCCAACCGAGGTCGAGAATGGTTTCGCTGCCATCGGCGGCGACGCGGCTCAGGCCCAGGGTCAGGTGGCGGCCGTCGCGGTTCGCGTAGTTGTTCGGCTCACTGGTGCCACGGCGGTCGCTGGACAGCTCGTCGATACCCAGCCCGGGATTCACGCTGCGTGGCCCCGGCAGCCGCTGTTCCAGGTCGTCGGCACCGGCCTTGGCGTACCACTGGAAATCATCGCCGGTGACGCGCAGGTCGGCCTGCGCGTTGCGCTGCTGTAATTCGTTGTTGGCGCGATAGCCATCACTGTTGATGGCCTGGGCGGACAGGCGCAGGCTGGCGGGGCCGGAGCCGGCGAGATAATCGGCATTGATCTCGCGGCTGGCATGACTGCCCAGCTTCAGTTCCACCTGGCCTTCCGGTTCGATGGCCAGCGCCTCGCGGGTGACGATGTTGATCGCGCCCCCCACGGCACCATCACCATAGAGCACGGCACCGCCATTGCGCAGGATTTCGATGCGCTCGATCTGCTTCAACGGGATGGCGCTGAAATCCACCGCGCTCTGATCGATGTCGTTGAGGCGGCGTCCATCGAGCAGGATGAGCACGTTTTCCGCCGAGGCGGCCCCGAAACCGCGCACATCCAGCTTGCTGTTGGCGGCCTGGTTGCCGAACAGGCTGCGACTGAATATTCCGGCCTCCAGGGCCAGCAGGTCGGGCAGGGTGCGGGCGGGGCTCTGCGCGATGGTCTCGCGCTCGATGACCGTGACATGGCCCGGCGTATTGTCCATGGACAGGTCCAGACGCGTGGCGGTGACGACGATACCCGGCGCTGCGGCAGTGGCCAGGCTGCCGTATGCGCACAGCAATGCGCCGAGGGTAAGGCAAAGGGATTTTTTATTGGACATGTAGTGGCTTCCGTAGGCGCACACCCGCGCGCATGACGACATGCCGGATCGGAAGGAAAGGGAGGGGAGTGGGAGGAGATCGCACTCGCCCGCATCGCCCGCCGCGATCTGGCTCGGTGGCTTGCAGGCCGGTCTCCGGGCTCGCGAGTGAAAGTTCCCTTTCCAGCGTATCGCCTTCCCATGGTTGCCCACAGTGGCCTTGTGATACGCCTTTACTCGCTTACCGTTGCGGGGGCAGCGCCGGGATTGCCGACGTCGGTTGACGTGGCGCACCGGCTTCCCGTTTCACCCTGGGACATAAGGTCCGTCGGGCACCTGAAGCTGGGCAGGAACTCTACGGCCGCCCCGTCTCCCTGTCAAGCGGCTGCCCTCACTTGTAAAAGTCATACGTATGTATTATTTTTACGGTGGGGTGTATGGGAAAATGGAGGGGGTCATGAAAAAGGTATTGGTAACAGGCGCGAACGGGTTTGTGGGGAGTCATGTGCTGATGGAATTGACCGCGCACGGGGCGGAGGATGACGTCCTGCCCATCGCGGCCTGCCGCGATGCCGGCCGGCTGCCGGCTGGGTACAAGGGCGAGGTGCGCTGTGGCGATCTGCGCAACAGGGACGACCTCGGCAGCCTCCTCGAGGGGGTGGACGCGGTGGTGCATGCCGCCTCCTGGTCATCCCTGTGGGGAAATGACGGTGAATCACGGGAGCGCTTCCTGGTCCCCAGTCTTGATCTGCTGCAGGCGTGTGTGATGCGGGGCGTCGGGCGTTTCCTGTTTGTCAGTACCACCAGCGCTTCCGGTCCCCGCGCCATGGGTGATCCGTTCGCGCCAGCCATGAAGCCCGGGTTCTGGCCGCATCTTGCGAATATCGGTCGTATAGAAGCGGCCATGCAAGAAGTGGCGAAGCGTGGTATCACCTGCGTGAACCTGCGCTGTGGACTGTTTGCGGGTGAGCGCTATGGATTGGGCCTGTTGCCCATCCTGCTGCCGCGTTTGAAGACGCACCTGGTGCCCTGGATCCAGGGCGGGTCAACCGGGATGCCCATCATAGATGGGCAGGATATCGGCCGGGCCTTCCGCTGTGCCGTGCGGGCGGAAGGCCTCTCGGGCTACGAAAGTTTCAATATCGTGGGTCCGGAAATCCCGACGGTGCGCACGGTGATCGATTTCCTCCATGCGGAATTTGGTTGTCCCCGGCCGCATTTCAGTGTGCCCTTCCCGGCCGGGTATGCCTTTGCCTGGTTGATGGAGAAAATGGACCCCCTGGTGCCCTGGGAGCCCCTGGTGGTGCGTTCCATTATTCATCTTCTCGAGGAAACCCATGCCGATAATGCCGCCGCGACGGAACGCCTGGGCTACGTGCCGCAGGTGGACTGGCGCACGGCCATCCGCAGGCAGGTGGCGGAAATGGCATGGCGGCAGCGAAGGCCGATGCCCATGGCCATGCCGGTTCATTGATACAGGGAAGGTCCCGCCATACCGCTGGTCCCGGTAGCCCGGTACAATGTGGCGTCGGCGTACCGGAATGGCAATATGGCGCTCAAACGCAAAGGTCAGGAATTCAGGCAGCATATCGTGGAGACGGCCAATCGGTTGTTTTATCGGCATGGATTCAACCAGACCTCGTTCAGCGATATCGCCGCGGCTGCCGATATTCCGCGTGGGAATTTTTACTACTACTTCAAATCCAAGGATGAAATCCTGGAGGCGGTGGTGGATTATCGGCTGGCCGGGATTCGCGCCATGCTGGCGGAGTGGGATGCGACCATTCCCGAACCGCGCGATCGCCTCAAGCGGTATGTGCGGATCCTGCTGAATGAAGAGCAGGACATCCTGCGCTACGGTTGTCCCATGGGCTCGCTCAGCGTGGAATTGAGCAAGACACAGCTGGTGCTGCAGTCCCGTGCGCGGGAAATGTTCGAGGTGTTCTTCGACTGGTTGAAGGCCCAGTTCCTGGCCCTGGGTTGTGGGCGGGCCGCACGCGACCACGCGCGACATCTGCTGGCGGTGAGCCAGGGCGTCAGTCTGCTGGCGAATGCCTTCGAGGATAGTGCCTTACTGCGCCGGGAGGCCAACCACCTCATGCGCTGGATCGACGATGTATGAATTCAACTGGCAGGTAAAACATGACCGATACGACTGATTTCCGCAGCGCCTTTCGTGGCACCTTTTCCGGTGTGTTGCGCTGGCCCCAGCTCGATGCCCTGTGGATGACCTTGCGGGGCGTGGCGGACGATGGCTGGTATATCTATGCCGTGGGCGAGGCGCCGCCGACCCGCATGGCGTCAGCGGAGGAGTTCAATCGCTTCATCGATGAAGTGGATGTATTGCTGCGGCGTGAACATGATGAAGACTACTGCGGCATCGTCTACACCGACAGTTTCGAGACGCCCGCTTTCGTGAAGATCTTCGACCCCAACAACCTCGGCGTTTCCTGCGGCTATAGCGACAATCCGCCCCTGCCCGGCTGGATCCTGTCGCGCATCCCGCCAGTGGACCTGCAGGCCGGTGTCCTGCCCGGCAATCGCAAGCGCTGGTGGCAGCGTTTGTTCGCCTGAAAGCCAAGACCACCTTATGATATTCCCATGAAATCCTGCCGGTCGATGAGGGCTAGGCGGGCACCCACACCGGGTGTGCCGCCCCGTCGATCCATTGCATCGGGTGGCCGTACAGGCGGCCGAGCTGTTCCGAGGTAAGCCATTGCGCGCAGGGGCCGACGCCGTGCCGGCCATCCTCGAACAACAGCAGGGCATGGTCGCAGAAGCGCGCGGCGAGGTTCACGTCGTGCAGGACCATGACCAGCGCCTTGTCCTGGGTGCGCGCAAGCCCGGCCAGCAGCTGCAATACCTCGATCTGGTGATGCAGGTCGAGATGGTTGGTGGGTTCGTCGAGCAGCAGGAAGCGCGGGTCCTGGGTCAGTAGGGTGGCGATGCCGAGACGACGTCGCTCACCACCGGACAGTGTGCCCACCTCGCGTTCCACCAGCTCCGTCAAGCCGACCTGTGCCAGTGCCGCCCTGGCACGGACCGTGTCGGCGGCACCCTCCCACGCCCAGGGTGACAGGTGAGGATGGCGACCGCGCAGCGCCGTCTCGAGCACCGTGGCCGGGAATACATCCTCGTGATCCTGGCTGAGCAGGCCCAGCTGCCGGGCTACCTGCCGCCTGGGCAGTCCATGAATGTCCGTGCCGTTCAACAACACCTCGCCACCTTCCACCGGGCGCAGACCGGCGAGGCTGTGCAGCAGGGTGGTCTTGCCGCTGCCGTTGCGACCGAGGATGCACCAGCATTGGCCTGGCCGGATCTCCAGATCGAGGTCCCGCACCAGCTGGCGCGTGCCGATGCGCAGGGAAAGCCGACGGGTGGCAAGGCGGTCCGGGTTCATGGGCGGGCGCTGCCTCGCTGCAGCAGGTAGAGAAACAGGGGCACTCCGATCAGCGCGGTGAGTACGCCCACCGGCAGTTGCTGCGGCGCGAACAGACTGCGTGACAGGGTGTCGGCCAGGGTCAGCAGGGTGCCACCCAGCAGCAGGGAGGCGGGGATCAGCAGGCGATGGTCGCGCGCCCCCATCAGCCGTACCAGGTGCGGGGTGACCAGGCCGATGAAGCCGACGCTGCCCGCCAGGGTGACGGCGCTGGCCGCCAGCAGCGAGGCCAGCAGGTAGATGCCATAGCGCAGGCGCTTCACTTCCACGCCGAGGGCGGCGGCCTGTAGCTCACCACCGGCGAGCAGGTTCAGTGGACGCGCCAGGGCCAGGCCCGCGAGCAGGCCGAGCAGCAGGATGGCACCGCTCCAGGCCGTGGGGCGCGCCTGGCTCAGATCCCCCATGAGCCAGTAGAGCATGCCGCGCAGGGTGCCGTCGGGGCTCAGGCTCAACAGCAGGCCGATCACCGCCCCCCAGCCGGCCGCCACCACCACCCCGGTGAGCAGCAGCCGTGCCGGCGTCCAGGTGCCGCGGCCGTGGGCCAGGGCGAATACCAGCAGCATGGTGCCGAAGGCACCGCCGAAGGCGGCCCCCTGGAACCAGATGCCCCCCAGGCCCAACAGCATGGCGGCCAGGGCGCCGCTGGCGGCGCCGCCGGAGATGCCCAGCACATAGGGATCGGCCAGCGGGTTGCGCAGCAGCACCTGCATCAGCACGCCGGCCAGGGCCAGCAGGCCGCCGGTGAGGAAGGCGGCCAGCAGGCGCGGCAGGCGCAATTCCCAGAGCACCTGTGCCGCCAGGGCATCGCGGCCCATGAGCCCGGCCCACAGGGTGGGCCCGTCCAGGTCCAGGCTGCCGGTGGCAAGGCCGTGCAGCAGCACGGCCAGGGCCAACAGGGACAACAGGGGCAGGAGGGCCTTTTTCATTGGTTCATCACCGCAAAGACGCAAAGGACGCAAAGCGAATCATGGAACAGGGAATTCCTTTGCGGGCTTTGCGCCTTTGCGGTGCATATCTCGGGTTTCGCTACCATCAGTCCCGCAGGCTGATAACCGGCCAGCCCGCGCGGTTTGCGTGGGCGCGCAGGGCGTCGTCGGGGTCCACCGCCACCGGATGGGTGACCTGTTGCAGCAGGGGCAGGTCGTTGTGGGAATCGCTGTAGAACCAGCTTTCCGCCAGGTCCCGGCCACGTTCCGCAAGCCAGCCGCGCAGGCGTACCACCTTGCCATCCTGGAAACAGGGTGTGCCCGTCACGGCACCGGTGTAGCGTCCGTCGCGGACCTCCGGTTCGGTGGCCAGCAGGTGCTCCACCCCCAACAGCTCGGCAATGGGACCGGTGATGAAGCGGTTGGTGGCGGTGATGATCACCAGCTCATGGCCGCGGGCGCGGTGTTCCTCCAGCAGCGCCCGGGCTTTGGGCAGCAGGATGGGCTGGATGTGCTCGCGCAGGTACTGGGTGCGCCATTGCTCCAGCTGGGCCGGTGCGTGGTCGGCAAGGGGCTTGAGCTGGAAGCGCAGGAACTCCTGGATGTCCAGGGTGCCGGCCTTGTACTGGTCGTAATACGCCTGGTTGCGGGCCATGTACCACTCACCGTCGACGATCCCGTGTTCGGAAAGGAACAGGCCCCACAGGTAATCGCTGTCGCCGTTCAGCAGGGTGTTGTCCAGGTCGAACAGGGCAAGGCTCACGGGGGCTCTCCAGGCTATCGGCAAGCCGCACAGGATAGGGTGAAACGGGGGCAGTGACAAACGGGCCACGCAGGGGGCATTTGCCCTGATTCCTGGCCTGTGCAACAATGGGGCCATTGTCCCGAAGTCTGGCCCGGATTAACCCAAGTGATTGATACTGATGGATATCGCCCCAATGTCGGCATCATCCTGACCAATCAGGACGGCCAGCTTTTGTGGGCACGCCGCATTCACCAGAATGCCTGGCAGTTTCCCCAGGGGGGGATCCAGCGCCGCGAGAGCCCGGAGCAGGCCATGTACCGGGAGCTGCGCGAGGAAGTGGGCCTGTGCCCGCATCATGTCGAGGTGCTGGGCGCCACCCGCGGCTGGTTGCGCTACCAGCTGCCTGATCGGCTCATCCGCCGCCATCACAAGCCCGTATGCATCGGCCAGAAGCAGGTGTGGTTCATGTTGCGGCTGCTCGGCGAAGAACAGGATGTGTGCCTGGATAATTGTGACAAGCCGGAGTTTGACCACTGGCGCTGGGTGGAATACTGGCACCCGCTCTGCGAAGTGGTGTCCTTCAAGCGCGAGGTCTACAAGCGCGCCCTGAAGGAGCTGGCGCCGCTGGTATTCCCCGAGGGGGTCCCGGCTCCGCCCCAGCGCAGCGCCAGCCGCTGATCAGAACGTATTAAAACCCGAATATCACCGCAAAGGCGCAAAGAACGCAGAGAATCCCAGGGATGGAATGATCAGTCCGGGGGAAGGATGTAACGCATCCTCGTATACCTGATATGGGCCCATGTGGCCATGTTCATGGCCATCTCTTCTCCGCGCACTTCGCGCCTTTGCGGTGAAAACCACCAATCCACAGGACCCCCCCATGCTGGATACGCTGCGCCGTATCATTTTGAAGGTGAACGCGGCGCCCAACCTGCAGGAGGCGCTGCGCGTCATCGTCACCCAGATCAAGGCGGCCATGGGTGTGGATGTCTGCTCCGTTTACCTGGCCGACCCGGAGCGCGAGCAGTACGTGCTCATGGCCACCGAGGGGTATCACCAGCATGCCGTGCGGCGTGTCACCCTGGCCTTCGGGAAGGGCCTGGTGAGCCTGGTGGCGCAGCGCGAGGAGCCGATGAACCTCGAGGACGCCGCCAGCCATCCGCGCTATGCCCTGGCCCTGGAGACGGGCGAGGATGTCTACCGCGGTTTTCTCGGCGTGCCCATCATCCAGCACCGCCGGGTGCTCGGCGTGCTGGTCATCCGCAAGCGCGAGGCCTGCAAGTTCTCCGATGACGATGAGACCTTCCTGGTCACCCTGGCGGCGCAGCTCTCGGGCGCCATCAGCCACGCCGATGCCAGCGGCGAGATCAACGAGTTGCTGCAGGATCGCGGCAGCGAGCGTTATAACCTCAAGGGGCTGCCGGGAGCGCCCGGGGTGGCCCTGGGCCGTGCCCGGGTGCTTTATCCCCCGGCAGACCTGAAATCCATCCCGGACCGCGAGGTCCAGGATGTGGAGGCCGAGGTGAAGCGGTTCCGCGCCGCCGTGCTGGCGGTGCAGGACGAGCTGCGCAGCCTGTCGGCTTCGCTGGCCTCGCAACTGCCGCGCGAGGACCTGGCCCTGTTCGATGCTCTGGTGCTGATGCTGGGCAGTGACAGCCTGGTCAACAACGCCGTGACCCGCATCCGCGCCGGCAACTGGGCCCAGGGGGCCCTGCGTGACACCATCATCGAGCACGTGGCCCTGTTCGAGAACGTCGACGATGCCTACATGCGCGAGCGTGCCAGCGATGTGCGCGACCTCGGCCAGCGCCTGCTCGCCCAGCTGCAACCGCAGGGCATGGAACCGGAAACCGCCTATCCGCGCACCATCCTGGTGGGTGAGGAAATCAGCGCCGGCCAGCTTGCCGAACTGCCTTCCGGAGCCCTGGTGGGCGTGATATCGGCACGCGGTTCCAGCACCTCCCACGTGGCCATTCTGGCGCGTGCCCTGGGTATCCCCGCCGTCATGGGCGTGGAGGATTTGCCCGTTGGACGCCTGGAAGGCCAGGAACTGATCGCGGACGGTTACTGGGGCCGGGTGTTCGTGCGCCCCTCCGCAACGGTGCGCGAGGAGTTCCAGCGCCTGGAGGCCGAAGAGGCGGAGCTGACCGCCGATCTGCACGCGCAGGTCGACCTGCCGGCCCAGACCCCGGACGGGGTGCGCGTGCCGCTGCTGGCCAATACCGGCCTGCGCTCGGATATCGCACCGTCCCTGCGCAGCGGCGCCGAGGGGGTGGGCCTCTATCGCACCGAAGTGCCGTTCATGATTCGCGATCGCTTCCCCGGCGAGGAAGAACAGCGGCGCATCTACCGCCATGTGCTGGAGGCCTTTGCCCCCAGGCCGGTAATCCTGCGTACCCTGGACGTGGGCGGTGACAAGGCGCTGCCCTATTTTCCCATCCAGGAGGACAACCCCTTCCTGGGCTGGCGCGGTATCCGCATCTCCCTCGATCACCCGGAGATCTTTCTTACCCAGTTGCGCGCCATCATGAAGGCCAGTGCCGGATTGTGGAACGCCAAGCTGCTGTTGCCCATGATCAGTGGCGTGGCGGAGGTGGACGCGGCCCTGGGTCTGATTCGGCGTGCCTTCAACGAGGTCGTGGAGGAGGGCGCGGAACTCGACATGCCTGAGGTGGGAGTCATGATCGAGGTTCCCTCGGCCGTATACCAGGTGGAGGGCCTGGCGCGGCGGGTGGATTTCCTGTCCGTGGGTACCAATGACCTGACCCAGTACCTGCTCGCCGTGGACCGCAACAACGCCCGCGTGGCACCCCTGTTCGATACCCTGCACCCGGCGGTCATCGGCGCCCTGCGCCAGGTGATGGAGGGCGCGCACCGTCACGGCAAACCGGTAAGCGTGTGCGGCGAAATGGCCGGTGATCCGGCTGCTGCCCTGCTGCTGCTGGGCCTGGGCGTGGACAGCCTGAGCATGAGTGCCGCCAGCCTGCCCCGGGTGAAATGGGTGATCCGCAGCTTTACCCAGGCGCGGGCGCGGGCCCTGCTGGAGGAATTGTCCGGCTACGAGGACCCGCTGGCCATCCGCGCCCGCCTCAACGACGAGCTGGAACAGGCCGGCCTGGGTGGGCTGGTGCGCCCGGGCAAGTAACCCGGCCTGTTCGCTGCTCCGTTCTCAGTACAGATACACCGCACCGGCGTTCGAGGCGGAGTTGTCACCCTGATTGCCACCGATGCCGGCGGCATTGCTGGCCTCGAGGTAGGCACCCACTGCCAGCGTATCGCCGTCAGTCGAGAGGGCGAGGGCACGTCCGAAGCGGTCTCCCGCTTCGGTGTTGGCGGCCTTCACATAGGCCTGCTGGAACCATCCGCCAGCGCCCAGGGTGAAGACATAGACCGCACCGGCAGCCGGGGCCGCGTTGTCGGCCTGATTGCCACCGATGCCGATCGCACTGCTGTCTTCACCCGGGCCCCCTCCCCCGACACCCCATGCCCCCACCGCCAGGGTGGCACCTTCCCCCGACAGGGTGAGGGAGCGGCCGAACTGGTCTGACGCCTCGGTGTTGGAGGCCTTCATATAGGTTTGCTGGGACCAGTTGTTGCCGCCATCCCGTGCAAAGACATAGACCGCGCCGGCGTTTTGGGTCGCCGCATTGTTTCCCTGGGCGTTATCGATGCCGGAAGCGGGGCTGTCTTCGAAGGGAGCACCCACCGCCAGCCTGCTGCCATTCGCCGCAAGGGCAAGGGAATGGCCGAACAGGTCTTCCGCATCGGTATTCGAGGCCTTCACATAGGCTTGCTGAGACCAATTGTTGCCGCCATCCCGCGCAAAGACATAGACCGCGCCGGCATTCAAGCTCGAGTTGTTGGCATCGCCGGCGACGGCGTTTACCCCGGTGGCATTGCTGTCTTCGAAGGGCGCACCGACCGCCAGCGTGTCGCCGTCCCCCGAGAGGGCGAGAGCGTGTCCGAAGAGGTCCTCCGCCTGGGTATTCGAGGCCTTCACATAGGCCTGCTGGGACCAGGCTCCGCCGTCCAGGATGAACACATAGACCGCACCGGCGTCCGTTGCGGAGACATCGCCCTGGTTGCCGCCTACGCCGGTGGCACCACTGTCCTCGAAGGGTGCGGAGATTGCCAGTGTGTTGCCGTCCCCCGAGAGAGCGAGAGAATATCCGAAGTTATCGCCGGTCCGAGTGTTCGAGGCCTTCACATAGGCCTGTTGGGACCAGGTCGTGTTGTTGCGGGTGAAGACATAGGCAGCACCGGAGTTGAGGGCGTCCGGGTTACCTTCGTCGCCACCGAGGCCCGTGGCGTCGCTGTCTTCGAAGGGTGCGCCCACGACCAGCGTGTTGCCCTCAACCGAGAGGGCGAGCGAGAATCCGAAATTATCACCCGCCTCGGCGTTCGAGGCCTTCAGGTAGGCCTGCTGGGACCAGGTGTTGTGGCTGCGGGTAAAGATATAGACCGCACCGGCGGCCGATGCCGAGTCGTCCGCCTGGTCGCCGCCGATGCCCGTGGCACTGCTGTCTTCGAGGTATGCTCCGATCACGAGGGTGTCGCCGTCAGCCGAGATGTCGAGTGAGTGGCCGAAGACATCGTCTGCCTGGGTGTTCGAGGCCTTGAAGTAGCCAATGGCATCCGCTAGGTGGTTAGTGAGGAAAACGGCGGCCGAATAGGTGCAGCCCGCGCTGTTGCAGGCTGCAACCAGGTATCTGGCATTCAGACGCTTGTGCAGGGCGACGGCGTGATCGACGCTGGTGGTGGTGATATTGTTGCCTACCTGCCTGAAACCGGAAATGCCATCAGGATTTTCGTACAGTTGGTAATAGGCCGCGCCCGCTACCGTCGGCCAGCTGAACTGCAAGGTCTTGAGGCCATAGGCCAGGTTGACCGCGGGCGCCGCGGGTGTCCCCCCGCTGCTTTCGCCATTGCCGCCACCGCCACCGCAGGCAGCCAGTGTCATGAGCAGCATTCCCGTGGCCAGCCATCGGGGCAATGTCCATTGGCCTTGTTTGAGTAGTGCGGTCGGGTGGTCAGTAAATCCAATGCTTAGTGGCATGGTGCCTCGTGAGGTGGTTTGTCTGGTTTCTGGTTGGGAGTACAGGCGCGGCCAGATGTCTGGACGCGTGCGTTGGGTCGGAGGCGGCATGGTTGAGTAATACTGCGCCTGCCGCGATCAGAATGGCTTGACGATAGCCAGGATCACCACGGCGATCAGGATCAGGGCCGGGAATTCGTTGAACCAGCGATAGAATACGTGGCTGCGTCGGTTGGCATCGTCGCGGAACACCTTCACCAGGTGGCCGCAGTAGAGGTGATAGCCGATCAACAGGATCACCAGCACCAGCTTGGTCATCAGCCAGCCGGCCGTGCTGGGCCACCAGTAGGCCAGCCA
>JAPHQV010000049.1 GCA_026197075.1 Gammaproteobacteria bacterium
TGACCATTCTGCGCAGCAGCGAAAAAAAGGATCTCTAGTGAGTGGTGCATTTGTTTTGGCGAGCGACCTCGGTTCAGGTGGCTGTAAGACGGTGCTCCTGGATCCGCACAACCGGATAATGGCTGAAGCCCGGCAGGAGTACCCCGCGCACTATCTTCACCCCGGTTGGGTTGAACAAGATCCCGAGGACTGGTACGCTGCATTTTGCGCTACGACCCGCCAGGTGCTTGAATACGCCGGGACGCCCCGGCTGCGGTTCGGAAGATATCCGGCCCTGCAAGGACACTACAGACCATCATGTTCAGCAAAGTCCTCATCGCCAACCGCGGCGCCATCGCCTGCCGCATCATCCGCACCCTGCGGCGCATGGGCATCGCCTCGGTGGCCGTCTATTCGGAAGCCGACCGCCATTCCCTGCACGTGCGCCAGGCGGACGAGGCCATCTGCATCGGCCCCGCGCCGGCTTCCCAGAGTTATCTCGACGGCAAGCGCATCCTCGAAGTCGCGCGCGAGACCGGCGCCCAGGCCATCCATCCCGGCTACGGCTTCCTGAGCGAGAACGCCGAGTTCGCCTCCGCCTGTGAGGCCGCTGGCATCGCCTTCATCGGCCCCACCGGACAGCAAATGCGCGACTTCGGCCTCAAGCACACGGCCCGCGAACTGGCGCAGCGCAATGCGGTACCGCTGCTGCCCGGCACCGGGCTGCTCGCCGACCTGGAACAGGCCCGCGTGGAAGGAACGCGCATCGGCTACCCGGTGATGCTGAAGAGCACCGCCGGCGGTGGCGGCATCGGCATGCAGCTGTGCTGGCAGGAGCAGGACCTGGTGGATGCCTTCCATTCCGTGGAACGGCTGGCGCGCAACAACTTCAGCCAGGGCGGCATCTTCCTGGAGAAGTACGTCGAGCGCGCGCGTCACATCGAGGTGCAGATCTTCGGCGATGGCATGGGCCGGGTGGTGGCCCTAGGTGAACGCGACTGCTCGGTGCAGCGCCGCAACCAGAAGGTGATCGAGGAGACACCGGCGCCGGGACTCACCGAGGCGCAGCGTGAGCAACTCATGGCCGCTGCCGTGCGTCTGGGCGCGGCGGTGCAATACCGCTCCGCCGGCACGGTGGAATACGTCTACGACGCCGACAGTGGTGAATTCTATTTCCTGGAGGTAAACACCCGTCTGCAGGTGGAGCACGGCGTCACCGAGGAAGTCACGGGCGTGGACCTGGTGGAATGGATGGTCCGTGTCGCCGCCGGCGAGACAGATTTCCTGACCGACTACCAACACAGCCCGAAGGGCCACGCCATCCAGGTGCGCCTGTACGCAGAGGACCCGGGCAAGCAGTTCCAGCCCTCCCCCGGCCTGCTCACCGAGGCGCGCTTCCCCGACGGAGTGCGCGTCGACACCTGGGTGGAGACGGGCACCGACATCCCCGCCTGCTACGACCCCATGGTGGCCAAGGTCATCGCCCATGCGGACAACCGCGAACAGGCGCGCACGCAACTGCTCGCCGCCCTCGACCGCACTTCGCTGCACGGCATCGAGACCAACCTGGCCTACCTGCGCCAGGTGCTGGCCGATGCGGTGTATGCCCGGGGCGAGCAGTTCACCCGCTACCTGGACGGCTTCGCCTACCGGCCCCACACCATCGAGGTGCTGGCCCCCGGCACCCAGTCCATGATCCAGGACTGGCCCGGCCGCACCGGCTACTGGAGCATCGGCGTGCCGCCCTCGGGGCCCATGGATGCGCTGGCCTTCCGGCTCGCCAACCGGGCCCTCGGCAACCCGGAAGGAACGGCCGCGCTGGAACTCACCGTCAATGGTCCCAGCCTGCGCTTCAACACCGACACCGTCATCGCGCTCACCGGCGCGGCCATGCAGGCGACGCTCGACGGCGAGCCCATCGAGCTGTGGAAACCCATTACCGTACCCGCCGGCGCCACCCTGCGCATGCGCGCCATCCAGGGCGCCGGCAGCCGCGGCTACCTGGCGGTGAAGGGCGGTTTCGATGTGCCCGACTACATGGGCAGCAAGAGTACCTTCACCCTCGGCCAGTTCGGCGGACACGGTGGCCGCACCCTGCGCGTGGGCGATGTGCTGCGCCTGCACGGGCCTGCGCAACTGGATGACAGTTGTGCCGCCATTCCGGAACAACTGATCCCGCGCTACGCCCACCACTGGGAGCTGCGCGTGCTCTACGGACCCCACGGCGCGCCGGACTTTTTCACCGACCAGGACATTCAAACCTTCTTCGCCACCGACTGGGAGGTGCATTACAACTCCAGCCGCACCGGCGTGCGCCTCATCGGCCCCAAGCCGCAGTGGGCACGTACCGATGGCGGCGAGGCGGGACTGCATCCCTCCAACATCCACGACAATGCCTATGCCATCGGCAGCATCGACTTCACCGGTGACATGCCGGTCATGCTCGGGCCCGACGGCCCCAGCCTGGGTGGTTTCGTGTGCCCGGCCACCATCGTGCAGGCGGACCTGTGGAAGATGGGGCAGCTGCGCCCGGGTGACACCCTGCGCTTCCAATGCATCTCCGTGGAAGAGGCCAATCGCCTGGAGGAGATCCAGGACGCCGCCATTGCCTTGCTCGAAGGTGAATACGCGAGCAGTGAGCGGGGCCTGGTGGCAGGTGTGGAGGCCAGCCCCATCCTGCACCGCCAGGAAGGAACGGAATCGGTGCCCGCCGTCTGCTACCGCCAGGCCGGCGACCGTCACCTGCTGGTGGAATACGGCCCGCCGGTGCTGGACCTGGACCTGCGCTTCCGCGTTCATGCCCTCATGACCGGTCTGCAGGCACAGGCCATCGAGGGTATCACCGACCTGACCCCCGGCATCCGTTCCCTGCAGGTCCAGTACGACAGCCGCGTCCTCACCCAGGCACAACTGCTTGAGCTCCTGCGCGCGGAAGAAGAGCAACTGCCTGCCATCGACGACATGGAAGTGCCGAGCCGCATCGTGCACCTGCCCCTGTCCTGGGATGACGCCGCCACCCGCCTGGCCATCGAGAAGTACATGCAGTCGGTGCGCCCGGACGCACCCTGGTGCCCGAGCAACATCGAGTTCATCCGCCGCATCAACGGCCTCGATTCCATCCAGCAGGTGCAGGACATCCTGTTCGAGGCGAGTTACCTGGTCATGGGGCTGGGCGATGTCTACCTGGGCGCGCCGGTGGCCACGCCGCTGGATCCGCGCCATCGCCTGGTGACCACCAAGTACAACCCGGCGCGCACCTGGACCCCGGAGAACGCCGTCGGCATCGGCGGCGCTTATCTCTGCGTGTACGGCATGGAAGGCCCCGGCGGTTACCAGTTCGTGGGCCGCACGGTGCAGATGTGGAACCGCTACCGCCAGACCCGCGATTTCACCGACGGCAAGCAATGGTTGCTGCGCTTCTTCGACCAGATCCGTTTCTATCCCGTGGGCGAGCAGGAGCTGCTGCAACTGCGCGAGGATTTCATTGCCGGCACATTCCAGCTGCGCATCGAACCCGCCAGCCTCAAGCTGCGCGACTACCGCCATTACCTTGCGGAACAGGCCGAGGGCATCGCCGCCTTCAAGCAGCGCCAGCAGGCCGCCTTCGACGCCGAGCGCGAACGCTGGCAGGCCACCGGCCAGGCCCACTACGAGGCCGACGAACCGGAGGCGGCGGGCGGCGATGCCCTGCTCGACATCCCCACTGGCTGCATGGCGGTGGCCTCCCCCGTGAGCGGCAGCGTGTGGGAGATCCCCGTCAAGGTCGGCGACCGCATCGAGCCGGGCACCGAACTGGTGATCGTCGAGGCCATGAAGATGGAGATCGCCGTGGAGGCCGACGAGGGCGGCCTGGTGCGCGAGATCCTGTGCAGCCAGGGCAGCCCGGTGAAGGCCGGACAGGCGCTGGTGGTGATCGAGCTGGACGATGCGGAGTGACTCCACCCGATATGACGGGTTAGTTCTACCCTCGTCATTCCCGCGAAGGCGGGAATCCATGTCCTTCGTGGCACTGGATTCCCGCCTTCGCGGGAATGACGAGGGTAGGTGGGATGACAGACACAGATGCCATCCAGGATGGTACCCACCCACGGACTGAAACAGAAGCAAACCACAGACCATGATCTATAACGACCAAAGCCTCGACCTCGCCGCCCTCGCCCATGCCTACAGCGAAGGCCGCTTCACGCCCCGCGAACTCATCGCCCTGGTGCGTGAGCGCATCGCATCACGATCCGACCACCACGCCTGGATCCACCTGCTGGACGATGCGCAACTGGAACCCTACCTGGCGGCCCTCGAGCAACAGCAAGCGGATGCCCTGCCTTTGTACGGTGTGCCCTTCGCCATCAAGGACAATATCGACCTGGCCGGCATCCCCACCACGGCGGCCTGCCCCGACTACGCCTACATTCCCGACGAACACGCCTTCGTGGTGGCACGCCTGATCGCGGCCGGCGCCATCCCCGTTGGCAAGACCAACCTGGACCAGTTCGCCACCGGCCTGGTGGGCACGCGCTCGCCCTATGGCGCCGCGCAGAACAGCTTCGACCCCGATTACATCGCCGGCGGTTCCAGTTCCGGTTCCGCCCTGGCGGTGGCCATGGGCCAGGTGAGTTTTGCGCTCGGCACCGACACCGCCGGTTCCGGGCGCGTGCCCGCCGCCTTCAACAACCTGGTGGGTATCAAGCCCACGCGGGGCCTGCTCAGTACCCGGGGCGTGGTGCCGGCCTGCCGCTCGCTGGATTGCGTCTCCGTCTTCGCGCTGGATTGCGCCGATGCACGCCGGGTGTTCGAGGTCGCGGCGGTATATGATGGCGAGGATGCCTATGCGCGCCCGCAACCGGTCGCCATCCCGGCCTTCTCCGCGACCACATTCCGCTTCGGCGTGCCACGCGCCGACCAGCTGCAGTTCTTCGGCAACGAGGAATATGCGCGGCTGTTCGCCGCAGCGGTCGAACGACTCGAAGCCCTGGGCGGCACACGCGTCGAGATCGATTTCGAACCCTTCCTGGAAGCCGCGCGCCTGCTCTACGAAGGCCCCTGGGTCACGGAACGCTACGTGGCCATCGAGGATTTCCTGCGCGCACAACCCGACAGCCTGCACCCGGTCACCCGCGCCATTATCGAACCCGGCGCCGCGGCCAGCGCCGCCGACGCCTTCAAGGCCCAGTACCGGCTGGCCGCATGCCGGCGCCTGGCGGAAGCCGTATGGCCACACCTGGATTGCATCGTCACGCCCACCGCCGGCACCCATTACCGCCTCGACGAGGTGGAGGCCGACCCCATCCGCCTCAACGCCAACCTCGGCCATTACACCAATTTCATGAACCTGCTGGACCTCGCCGCGGTGGCGGTGCCGGCGGGGATGACCGATGCCGGGCTGCCCTTCGGCATCACCCTGTGCGCGCCGGCCTTCGCCGATGCGTCGCTGCTGGCGCTCGCCGAGCGCTTTCATCACGGCCAGTCCTTGTCTCTCGGTGCCACGCGGCATCCACTGGCGACGACACCTGACCGTGCAGAATACGCACCGGCAGGCACGCTGGCCCTGGCCGTGTGCGGCGCCCACCTCTCGGGGCTGGCGCTCAATCACCAGCTCACCGAACGCGGTGCCTTCCTGCTGGAGCGCACCCGCACCACGCCCTTCTATCATTTATATGCCTTGGCCGGCGGCCCACCCCAGCGTCCCGGCCTGGTGCGCGCCACCAGCGGGGCCGCCATCGAGCTGGAGGTCTGGGCCCTGCCGCTGGCGCAGGTGGGGAGTTTCCTCGCCGGCATCCCCGCGCCCCTGGGACTGGGCAAGGTGGAACTGGCGGATGGCCGCTGGGTGACGGGCTTCATCTGTGAGGGGCAGGGGGTGGAGGGTGCCACGAACATCACGGCATCGGGGGGATGGCGGGCATGGTTGGCATGATCCACTTGTAGGAGCGGCCTCTGGCCGCGAAGCCTTTCAACCAATGCTATTCGCGGCCAGAGGCCGCTCCTACATACCCCCTCCCCGTCATCCCGGCGCATGCCGGGATCCACGTCCCTGGCACCCAAATATTTATTGTAATGATTTCTACAGATATGTAGAGTCCGTTACACAATGAATTGGCTGCTCCTCATCCTCAGTCTGCCCACGGAAAACGCCACCGTGCGTATGCGCGCCTGGCGCATGCTCAAGGCGGCCGGCGCGGCGGTGCTGCGCGACGGGGTCTACCTGCTGCCGGCGCGGGACGACTGCCGCGCCACCCTGGAGTCGGTGCGTTCCGAGGTGCAGGGGGCGGGGGGCATGGCCAGCCTGCTGGAGACGGGTGGCGCCGATTGCGAGGAATTCCCTGCCCTGTTCTCCCGGCGCGAGGCCTTCGAGGCCCTGCTGGGCGATATCGCCGATTGCCGCGGCGGCCTGGCCGGCGAAAACGCCCTCGAGGTGCTGAAGCAGGCACGCAAGTTGCGCAAGGCCTTCACCGCCCTGTGCGACATCGATTTCTTTCCCGACGACAGCGCCGCGCGGGTGGACGCCGCCCTGCTGGAACTGGAGACGGCGGGCAACCGCGCCCTCGCGCCCGACGAACCCCGGCCGGCGGACCGGACCATCGAGGCCCGCGACCCGGCCGACTACCGCGGCCGGCGCTGGGCAACGCGCCGGCGCCCCTGGGTGGATCGCCTGGCCTGCGCCTGGCTGATCCGCCGTTTCATCGATCCCGACGCCCGTATCCTGTGGCTGGATTCACCCGCCGACCTGCCCGCCGACGCGCTGGGCTTCGACTTCGATGGCGCCGAGTTCACCCACGTGGGCGCCAGGGTCAGCTTCGAGACCCTGCTGGACAGCTTCGGCCTGCAACAGCCTGCGCTGCGACAGCTGGGCGCGCTGGTGCATTACCTCGATGTGGGCGGTGTGCAGCCGGGCGAGGCGGCGGGGGTGGAATGCATCCTCGCGGGACTGCGCACCTCCCTCACGGATGACGACCGCCTGTTACAGGCGGCCAGCGATATCTTCGACGGCCTGCTGGCGGCCTATGCACAGGACGCCGGCTCCACTTCCAAGCGAGACATGCCATGAACCCGACCGCACCCCATGAACCGGCGCTGGAGCGCCCGGCGCCACCCTCCTTCGGCGAGGCCTTCCTGTACTGGCTGAAGCTGGGCTTCATCAGCTTCGGCGGACCCGCCGGGCAGATCTCCATGATGCACCAGGAGCTGGTGGAGAAGCGGCGCTGGATCTCCGAGCGGCGCTTCCTGCATGCGCTCAACTACTGCATGCTGCTGCCCGGGCCGGAGGCCCAGCAGCTGGCCATCTACATCGGCTGGATGCTGCACCGCAGCTGGGGCGGCATCGTTGCCGGCACCCTGTTCCTGCTGCCCTCCCTGTTCATCCTGGCGGCCCTTACCTATATATACCTGGCCTACGGCGACCTCGCCTTCGTGCAGGGGATCTTCAATGGCATCAAGCCGGCGGTGGTGGCCATCGTGCTGTTCGCCGCCTGGCGCATCGGCTCCCGGGCGCTGAAGAACGAGGTGCTGTGGATCCTGGCGGCGGCGGCCTTTCTTGCCATCTTCGCCTTCAACGTGCCCTTCCCCTACATTGTGCTGGGCGCGGGCCTGCTGGGTTTCATCGGCGGCAAGTTCCTGCCCGGCAAGTTCGCCGTCGGTGGCGGCCATGGCGCCAGCGGCAAGTCCTATGGCCCGGCGCTGATCGACGACGACACGCCGCCGCCGGCCCATACCCGCTTCCGCCCCGGCCGGCTGGTAGTGCTGCTGGTGCTGTTCATCGCCCTGTGGCTGGCGGCCATGGCCCTGCTGCTGGAACCGGAACTGCGCACCATGGGCGAATTCTTCACCAAGGCGGCGCTGGTCACCTTCGGCGGTGCCTACGCGGTGCTGCCCTACGTGTACCAGGGCGGGGTGGAGACCCATGGCTGGCTGACCGGGCCGCAGATGATGGACGGCCTGGCCCTGGGCGAGACCACACCCGGCCCGCTCATCATGGTGGTGGCCTTCGTGGGTTTCGTGGGCGCCTGGACCAAGGAAATCTTCGGGCCGGACATGCTGTTGCTGGCGGGGTTCACGGGCGCGGTGGTGGCGACCTTCTTCACCTTCCTGCCCAGTTACCTGTTCATCCTGAGCGGGGCGCCGCTGGTGGAGGCCACCCATGGTGACCTGCGCTTCACCGCGCCGCTGAGCGGCATCACCGCCGCGGTGGTGGGCGTGATTCTGAACCTGGCGTTGTTCTTTGGCTGGCACGTACTGTGGCCGGAGGGTACGGCGGATGCGCCCTTCGCGGGGGACTTCGAGTGGCTCCAGGCACTGGTGGCACTGGCGGCCTTCATCGCCCTGTGGCGCTACAAGGTGGATATCCTGAAGGTGATCGGCGCCTGCGCGCTGGTGGGATTGGGGTATGCCTGGGTCTAGACCTTCTCGTCCAGCAGCGAGCCCAGCATGTCATCCACCGCCTTGATGACCTCGGCGGAGGCCTGCACCTGCAGTTCGTTGAGCTTGAGACCCACCAGCGGTTCCACCAGGTCGGCGGGGGTACCGCCCATCTGGCCGGCGCTGGCGATCTTCGCGGCATTTTCCTGGGCGCCCTGGAGTCCGCGCTGGACACCGAGCATGGCCTGGTTGAAGGCTCCACCGATTTTCATGACATTACCTCATACATAGACATCGAGCTCCTCGCCGAGACGGGTCGGCGCATTCGCGCTCCCTTCCGGTGGCTGCGCAGTGCGGCTGTAGGTATCGTTCACCGCCTTGCGCTCCTGCGCATGTTCACGACTCGCCACTTTGGTATCGTCGCGCTGATGATCGGTCAGGGGATGACGGGCACCGGCCTCGGCGCCATTGGGTGCCGGCGACGGGCGCACCGTGGCCAGCCCTGGCGGGACCGGCTCCGGTCGCACGGGCATGACCATCAACTGCGGCGGTGGAAGAGGTGAATCGATCATGGTGCCTCTTGTATCGGGCTATCCATGGCGTGTGGCGCTCCCCTGCATACTCGCTAGCGGCTGGCGCCGCGGGGACTTTAAGCCCCGGATTTGCCTGAACTGTGACCGGGTTGGCAGTTTCGCCGCATAGCGCTTTGCGGCTATACTTGCCGCCGTATTTTTCGCCGCGCGCGGATGCAGGCCCGCCGCGCCAGGCCGCACCCTGAAACCCGGGGCGGCATTCTGATAACTATTTGATTATTCAGGGGTATACCGTGAGTCAACAGGACCGCACGTTCATGACCACCTTCGTCGGCGTACTGGCCGTGCTGGTCGTCATCGCCTTCGCATTCTATTTCATCGCCCACAGCGTCACCGGTGGCGGCGAGGAGGCCAGTGGACCCGATCCGCGCATGGAGGCCAAGATCCTGGAAAACATCGCCCCGATCGAGAACATCCGGGTAGGCGGAAGCAGCGCGTCCCAGGACGCCGCCCCGCGCGCCGCCCGCTCCGGCAGCGATGTCTACGCCGCCGCCTGTATCGCCTGCCACGCCACGGGCGCCGCCGGCGCACCCAAGACCGGTGACAAGGCCGCCTGGGCACCGCGCGCAGCCCAGGGCATGGATACCCTGATGCAGCACACCCTCAACGGCTTCAACGCCATGCCCCCCAAGGGCACCTGCGCCGATTGCAGCGAGGAAGAACTGCGCAATGCCGTGCAACATCTGCTGAAGGAAGCCGGTGTCGAGGCCAAGGGTGGCCAGGCATCCGCCCCCGCGGCCGCACCCGTCGCCGCACCTGCCGCCGCGGCCGCCGAGCCGGCCGCCGCTTCCGGCAAGGGCAAAGAGATCTACCAGGCCAGCTGCTTCGCCTGCCACGGCACCGGCGCCGCCGGCGCGCCCAAGATCGGCGACCAGGCCGCGTGGGCACCGCGCATCGACAAGGGCATGGACACCCTCTTGCAGCACAGCATCAACGGCTTCAACGCCATGCCGCCCAAGGGCACCTGCATGGCCTGTTCCGACGAAGACCTCAAGGCCGCCGTCGAGTACATGATCAGCGAAAGCAAGTAAGACCAGGCCCCCGTGACCGCAAAAAAGCCGCCTCCGGGCGGCTTTTTTGTGCAAGAATCCAAAAAGGCGAAAAGGGGTCAGAGCCCTTTTTTCCCTGAGAAATGTCTTGTCCGTCATTCCCGCGTAGGCGGGACAAAAGCGCGTAGCGCGTTGAACGCCCGCAGGGGCGGCCCGAAGGGCGAGCGTAGCGAGTCATCCAGGTATTTAAAAACATGGATTCCCGCCTACGCGGGAATGACGAATAAATCAGCAACAAAGGGCTCTGACCCCTTTTTGGACCGCGCATGCAACTCCTCTCCGTCAATCGTGCCATGCCCCGCGCCGTGGACTACAAGGGCCGCAGCGTCATGACCGGTATCTACAAGGAACCGGTTACCGGCCCCGTGCTGCTGCGCCACGAAGGACTGGAAGGCGACGGCCAGGCCGACCTCAAGGTACATGGCGGTCCGGACAAGGCGGCCTACGCCTATCCCATCGAACACTATGTCTGGTGGCAGGAGCAACTAGGCCGTGCAGCCTTTCCCCATGGCCAATTCGGTGAAACCCTCACCGTCCAGGGCCTGCTGGAGCATGAACTCGGTATCGGCGACCGACTGCGCATCGGTGGCGCCCTGCTGCAGGTGAGCCAGCCGCGCACGCCCTGCTTCAAGCTGGGCATCAAGATGGGGGCGGAGGATTTTCCGCGCCGCTTCCAGGACAGCGGCCGGGTGGGCTTCTACCTGCGTGTGCTCGAGGCGGGCCCGGTCTGTGCCGGCGACGGGATCGAGATCGTCGCCCGCCACGAACCCTGGCATTCAGTGCAGGAGCTGTGGCGCTGGAACCATGTGGAGCGTGGCAACCGCGATGCCGCGCGCATCGCCGTGGAGCTCGCGCCCCTGGCCCAATCCTGGAAGGACAGGTTCGCCCAGCGGCTGCGCTGAACAAGGGTAAACGGCCATTTCGGTGCATTGCACCAGGGTGTGCACTATTTAAGCGCAGGATGCGCGTTCCATTCCCCCCGACCCTTCCTGTAACCCCCTGCATTTCCATGCACCCGGCGTCAGGCCTGCCCTGGCACGCTCCTTGCGGTGGGACTCCCTCAATGGGAACCCATGCCTGCACCACACCATGAATGCCCTGCCCGCCATGGCGCCGCGCCACTGGCCGGCGCGCCTGCGGCTGGGCTTCAGCGTGCGCGCTGGCGAAACCCTGCTGAGCGAGCGTCGGCACCAGGGTCCGCTGCGGGTGCAACGGCCCTTCTACCCGGAGTCGCGGGAGGTATGCCATGTGTACCTGCTGCATCCCCCGGGCGGGCTGGTGAGTGGTGATGAACTGCAGATCGACATCGAGGTGGGCCGCGACGCCTGGGCACTGCTCACCACCCCCGGCGCCGGCAAGGTCTATGGCAGCGATGGGCAGGGCGTGCGGCAGCAGCAGACCTTGCGCATCGCCCGGGGCGGCACGCTGGAATGGCTACCCCAGGAGATGATCCTGTTCGACGGCGCGCGCGCTGAACTCGGCACGCGCGTGGAACTGGAAGGCGATGCACGCTTCCTGGGTTGGGAAATCAGCTGCCTGGGACGGCCTGCCAGCCACGAGCCACTGCGCCACGGCGACCTGCGCCAGCGTTTCGAGCTCTGGCATGACGGCCGGCCCCTGTGGCTGGAGCGCAGCCACTACCGTGACCAGAGCCCGGTGTTCACGGCCGCCTGGGGACTGCGCGGCCACAGTGTGCTCGGCACCCTCGTATGCAGCCCGGTAGCGGAGGGCCTGGCCGCGGGGCTGCGCGAGTGGCTGCCACCCTGTGACGGCGCCTTGTGCGCGATCACCCAGCGCGACGGCGTGTTGCTGGTGCGCTACCTGGGCGACTCGGCCGAGCAGGCACGCAACCATCTCGGCACTGCCTGGCGCTGGTTGCGCGAGGCCGTACTCGGCCGGCACGCCGTGCCGCCCCGAATCTGGAACTGTTGAGGAGACACCACCATGGAATTGTCACCACGGGAAAAGGACAAGCTCATGTTGTTCACGGCGGCGCTGCTGGCGGAACGGCGCAAGGCGCGCGGCCTGAAACTCAATTACCCGGAGGCAGTGGCCTATATCTCCGCTGCCATACTGGAAGGCGCCCGCGACGGCCGTGCCGTGGCGGACCTCATGCACGAGGGTACGCGCCTGCTCGGCCGCGAGGACGTCATGGAAGGGATACCCGAGATGATCCCCGAGGTGCAGGTGGAAGCCACCTTTCCCGATGGCACCAAGCTGGTGACC
Organism: Gammaproteobacteria bacterium; assembly: GCA_026197075.1. Lineage (GTDB taxonomy): Bacteria > Pseudomonadota > Gammaproteobacteria > DSM-19610 > DSM-19610 > JAIVHA01. Next base: position 12,197 of record JAPHQV010000049.1, read on the forward strand.
GTGCACAACCCCATTGTGTGAACAGGAGAACAGCATGATCCCCGGAGAAATGGCCATCCTGGATGGCGACATCGAGCTCAACCCGGGCCGCGAGCGGGTCAGCCTGGCCGTGGCCAACAGCGGCGACCGTCCCATCCAGGTGGGATCGCATTACCATTTCTTCGAGACCAACCCGGCGCTGCACTTCGACCGCGCACGGGCGCGCGGATTCCGTCTCGACATCCCCGCCGGCACGGCAGTGCGTTTCGAGCCCGGCCAGAGTCGCACCGTGGAGCTGGTGGCCTACGGCGGCGCGCGCGAGGTATACGGCTTTCGCGGCGAGATCATGGGTGCGCTGGAGCCACGATCATGAGCCGCATCGACCGCCGCGCCTACGCGGAGATGTACGGGCCCACCACCGGTGACCGGGTACGACTCGGCGACACCGAACTCTGGATCGAGGTGGAGGCGGACCAGACCCTGTACGGCGAAGAGGTGAAGTTCGGCGGCGGCAAGGTGATCCGCGACGGCATGGGCCAGGGCCAGCGCTTCGGCGCCGAGGTGGCGGACACGGTCATCACCAATGCCCTGATTCTCGACCACTGGGGCATCGTCAAGGCCGATGTGGGCCTCAAGGACGGCCGCATCGCCGCCATCGGCAAGGCCGGCAACCCCGACGTGCAGCCGGGGGTGGACATCGTCATCGGCGCCGGCACCGAGATCATCGCCGGTGAAGGCCTGATCCTCACCGCCGGCGCCATCGACGCCCATATCCATTTCATCTGCCCGCAACAGGCGGAGGATGCGCTCATGTCCGGCACCACCACCATGCTCGGCGGCGGCACCGGCCCGGCGGCGGGCACCAATGCCACCACCTGCACCCCCGGCCCCTGGTATCTCCATCGCATGCTGCAGGCCGTGGAGGCGCTGCCGCTCAATTTCGGATTTCTCGGCAAGGGCAATGCCAGCCTGCCCGGCGCGCTGACGGAACAGATCCACGCCGGTGCCATGGGCCTGAAGCTGCACGAGGACTGGGGCACCACGCCCGCCGCCATCGACAACTGCCTGACCGTGGCCGAGCAGGAAGACATCCAGGTGGCCATCCACACCGACACCCTGAACGAGTCGGGTTTCGTGGAGGACACCCTGGCCGCCTTCAAGGATCGCTGCATCCACACCTACCACACCGAGGGCGCCGGCGGCGGCCACGCCCCCGACATCATCAAGGCCTGCGGCGCGGCCAACGTGCTGCCCTCGTCCACCAATCCGACACGACCCTACACGGTGAACACCGTGGACGAGCACCTGGACATGCTCATGGTCTGCCATCACCTCGACCCCAACATCGCCGAGGACGTGGCCTTCGCCGAATCACGCATCCGCCGCGAGACCATAGCCGCCGAGGACATCCTCCACGATCTGGGCGCCTTCTCCATGATCGCCTCCGATTCCCAGGCCATGGGCCGGGTCGGCGAGGTGATCAGCCGCACCTGGCAGACGGCCCACAAGATGAAGGTGCAGCGCGGCAGCCTGGCCCAGGACCCGGCGCGCCACGACAACTTCCGCGCCAAGCGCTACATCGCCAAGTACACCATCAACCCGGCCATTACCCACGGCATCAGCCACGAGGTCGGCTCCATCGAGGTGGGCAAGCTCGCCGACCTGGTGTTGTGGAAGCCGGCCTTCTTCGGCGCCAAGCCCGCCATGATCATCAAGGGCGGCATGATCGTCGCCGCGCCCATGGGCGATCCCAACGCCTCCATCCCCACGCCGCAGCCGGTGCACTACCGGCCCATGTTCGGCGCGCTCGGCGGAGCACGCAGCGCGACCAGTGTGAGCTTCGTGTCCGGCGCGGCGCTGGAGACCGATCTTGCTACACAGCTGGGCCTGGGCAAACGCCTGGTGGCCTCGCACCATTGCCGTGGCGTGCGCAAGGCGGATCTCATCCACAACGATTACCAGCCGCACATGGAAGTGGACCCGCAGACCTACGCGGTGCGCGCCGATGGCGAGTTACTGGTGTGCGAGCCGGCCGTGGAGCTGCCGCTGGCGCAGCGGTATTTTCTGTTTTGAGATATCCCATCGACCCCGAGTATCCCGTCATTCCCGCGAAGGCGGGAATCCAGTGCCTCGAACGACATGGATTCCCGCCTTCGCGGTAATGACGACTTAAAGGTAGGAACGACCGCTTACAAATGAATTTAACCCTTCACGAACAGACCGACCACCCATATGCATGAACTGAGCCTCTTCAGCAACACCCCGGGCCACGCGGACACCACCCTCACCCTGCCCTTCGAATCACGGCAGAAGAGCCGTCTGCGCGTGCACCTGGACAATGGCGAGGAGGCCGCCCTGTTCCTGGAACGCGGCCAGGTCCTGCGTGACGGCGATCGCCTGCGCGGTGACGATGGATTGGTGGTGGAGGTGCGCGCCGCGCCGGAACCGGTTTCCACCACGGCGAGCGGTGATGCCATCCTGATGGCGCGCGCCTGTTATCACCTGGGCAATCGTCATGTGGCACTGCAGATCGGTCCGGGCTGGGTGCGCTACCGCCATGACCATGTACTGGACGACATGCTGCGCCACCTGGGCCTGGAGGTCGGCTATGAGTTGGCGCCCTTCGACCCGGAGTCGGGCGCCTACCATTCCACCCATGGTCATGGGCATGGCCACGGGCATCACCATGACTGAAGCCCCCCATGCGCTGGCGCTGGTGCGCCTGCTGCAACTGGTGAGTCCGGCCCTGCCGGTGGGAGCCTATGCCTACTCCCAGGGCCTGGAGCAGGCGGTACAGGCGGGCTGGATTCGGGACGAGGCCAGCGCGGGTGACTGGATCACCGGTCTGCTCGAACACAACCTGGGGCAGCTCGATGCGCCGTTGCTGCTGCGCCTGCACCGCGCCTGGTCCCATGCGGATCATGATCAAGTGGACTACTGGTGCCGTTACCTGTGCGCCGCGCGCGAAACGGCGGAGCTGCGCAGCGAGGACCGGCAGACCGGCACCGCCCTGGCGCGCCTGCTGGTGGACCTGGACTGCGCGGCCGCGCGTGCCTGGGTGACACATCCCGATGTGAACTGGCCGGCCATGTTCGCCCTCGCCGCCGTGCACTGGCAGGTGCCGGCCGATACGGCCGCCCTCGGGTACCTGTGGGCCTGGTACGAAAACCAGGTCGCCGCCGCCATCAAGCTGGTGCCCCTGGGCCAGACCGCCGGCCAGCGCATCCTGGTGACCTGTGCCGCGCGCATCCCCGCCATCGCGACCGCAGCGGCCGGTTGCGAGGACGAGGATATCGGCCAGCTGGCGGCGGCACTGGTGATGGCCAGTGCCTGGCATGAAACCCAGTACAGCCGGCTGTTTCGGTCGTGATCACGTCAAGCATCCTGGATGCCCGCCTTCGCGGGCATGACGAATTCACCAGAACTTTCCTGGGAGAGACCCATGAGTAACAAACCCGCCCTGCGCCTGGGTGTCGGCGGACCGGTAGGGTCCGGCAAGACCGCCCTGGTGGATGCGCTGTGCAAGCGCATGCGCGACCATTATGAACTCGCCGTGGTCACCAACGACATCTACACCCAAGAGGATGCCCAGTTCCTGGTGCGCAGCGCCGCCCTCGCGCAGGAACGGATCATCGGCGTGGAAACCGGCGGCTGTCCGCATACGGCCATCCGCGAGGATGCCTCCATGAACCTGACCGCCGTGGCGGAGCTGCAACAGCGTTTCCCCGGCCTGGACATGGTGATCGTGGAAAGTGGCGGCGACAATCTCAGCGCCACCTTCAGCCCGGAACTGTCGGACCTCACCCTGTATGTCATCGATGTCTCCGCCGGCGACAAGATCCCGCGCAAGGGCGGTCCGGGCATTACCCGCTCCGACCTGCTGATCATCAACAAGATCGACCTGGCACCCCACGTGGGAGCCTCGCTGGAGGTAATGGATCGCGATGCCAGGAAGATGCGCGGCGACAAACCCTTCGTGTTCACCAACCTCAAGACCGGGGAAGGCCTGGAAGCAATCGTCGACTTCATCCGCCACCAGGGCCTGTTGTCGTGAAGCCGCGCCCCATATGCGCGCGCACACTGAGTGCAAGGCATCATTCTGGTGCAGGCGAGTTGTCGCAATGAAACCACGCTGTGGCGTAATCCCCGAATAACTACCTGATTTTCAGTCATTACAGGCAGATGCAACAGGTTGGCACGGCGCTTGCTCTTACCCTTTTCAGGTAGCCACTCCCGAACCAGACAAGGATTCATGGGGACGTTACCAGAGGAATCCTGCTTCACCCACTGCCCTACACACTACGGAGTATTTTGAACATGAAAAAATTGAGCCTCTTGAAAGCAAGCCCGCTGGCACTGGCTGTATCCCTGGCAAGCGCTACCGCGTTCGTGCCCACCGCGGCCAATGCCGAGATGTCCGGCAACATCGGCGTGCATTCCAAGTACCTGCTGCGCGGGATCTTCGAAGAGAACGACGATGCAGCGATACAGGGCGGCCTGGACTACAGCAATGAAAGCGGCTTTTATGCCGGCTGGTGGTTCTCCAGCCTGGGCTACAACTACGAAGCCACCGCCGATGCCGATGTCACGGGCAACGGTGTGGAAAACGATTTCTATGCCGGCTTCGCCGGTGAAGCCGGCGGTTTCGGCTATGACATCGGCCTGATCCAGTACCTGTATGTCAACGTCGACGACTCCGACCTCACCGAACTGACCGCCACCCTGAGCATGGGCGGCGGTTACGTGGGCATGCAGTACCTGCTCACCGACGGCTGGTGGGGTAATGCCGGTGATATCTACTGGAAGGCCGGTTACGCCATGGAGATCCCCAACAGCAAGTTCGGTCTCGCCTTCGACCTGGGGTACTACACCTATGACGACGACGACAACAGCGAGCTGGGCGGCGTAACCACCCAGGATTCCGGCTTCCGTCACTTCAACATCACCCTGTCCCATCCCGTGGGCAACACCGGTGCCGACATGTACGCCCAGTACACCGTCGCCGGCGAAGACCGCAGCGGCACCGAATACGACGACACCATGGTATTCGGCCTGACCTACGGCTTCGACCTCTAAGCAGTAACCCGCCGCGGCAGGATGTCCTGCCGCGGTTTTTTTCCCCAACCCTGCGAGCATCATGGCCCAGGAAAGCGATCCCCGGCAGGTCAATGCCGTGTTGCTCATCGAGGTCGCCAAGCTCATGGCCAAGTCCATGGCCTCGGGACCCAAGATCACCCATGTGCTGCATTTGCTGTCCAAGTGGTCGAAACTGCACTTCCCCCGCGTACTGCTCCCCAACTACCAGACCCGTGAACTGGAAGTCGCCTATTATTACGGCCTGTCCCATGAGAAGGTGGCGACTGCAGAGTACACAGTACCCTTCGACCAGGGCCTGACCGGCTATGTGTGGCGCAGTGGCCAGGTGGCATTGGTCACCGACGTGCTCAGCGAACCCGTATTCCTCACCCGCATCGCCGAACCCATTGAAGGCAGCAAGCATCATGTGGGCTACATCTCCGTGCCCATCATGGTGGACGGCAAGACCGTGGGGGTGCTTTCGGCCCAGCGTCGCGCCAACCCGCGCCGCCGTTATGCCGATGACGTGGACCTGCTGCGGGTCATCGCCAGCCTGCTGGGGCCGGTGCTGCAGTCCTTGCGCCATCGCGCCCAGCACATCAGCCTGGTGCCGGGCCAGCTCGATCGCGACAGCGATCACTTCATTCAACTCTGCGAGGCCCATGGCATCATCGGGTCCAGCCGTGCACTATTATCAGCAGTCAAGGAGATCGACCAGGTCAAGGACAGTGACGCGCCCATCATGCTGCTGGGTGAGTCGGGTACCGGCAAGGAGATGTTCGCCGGCATGGCGCACCGGGAAAGCCGCCGCCGCAAGAAACCCTTCATCTGCATCAACTGCGCCTCCATCCCGGAAGCGCTGCTGGAGTCGGAGCTGTTCGGACACGAGAAGGGCAGTTTTACCGGTGCCCACCGACGCCAGGTCGGCAAGATCGAGCAGGCGCACGAGGGCACCCTGTTCCTCGATGAGATCGGCGACATGCCCATGGACCTGCAGGTCAAGCTGCTGCGCGTGCTGCAGGACAAGCATATCCAGCCCATCGGCAGTGATCGCCCGCGCCGTGTGGATTTTCGCCTGATCACCGCCACCCATGTGAATCTCGGTGCCGCGGTACAGGAGGGGCGGTTTCGCCTCGATCTCTATTATCGGCTGAATGTGATCCCCATCGCCCTGCCGCCGCTGCGCAAGCGCCAGGAGGACATCCCGCGCCTGGCGCAACATTTTCTGAATCTGTATGCCGAGACCTATGATCGCAGCCTGCATTTCACCCAGGGGGTCTATGAGCGCTTGCAGCGTTTTTCCTGGCCGGGCAACATCCGCCAGCTGCAGAACGTGGTCGAGCGCGCCGTGCTCAAGGCGGAGAGCCAGTGGGTGAACGTGGAACAGATCGAGGCGGTGCTCGATGCGGAGATCATCCCCGAGGGCGCATCCTTTTCCGGCCAGGATCCCGGCCCCTCCCGCGTGGCGTCGGAGCCGGTCTCGGCGCGCCCCTATCAGTGGGTGCGCGATGCGGACATCCAATCCCTCCAGGATGCCTTGCGCCAGGCGGCCGGCAACCAGACCCGCGCCGCGCGCCTGCTGGGTCTCACGCCGCGCCAGTTCCGCTATCGCCTGAAGAAACTGCAGATCGAGTCTTGAGGCTTTGCGCCTTTCGTCCATTCTATCGTCATCCCGGCGAATGCCGGGATCCATAAACCACTGCAGATAATGGATTCCCGCCTACGCGGGAATGACGGGGCTCCCCTAGTACCGCCGCGTCAGCGACAACAGCAACTGCGGCAACAACTCCGGCAGACGCCCGGGATGATCCAGCAGGCGAAAGTATCCCACCCCGAACATCTTTTCCATGCGATCCCGCGCGCCGGCATCCAGGTTCAGGCAATACAGTTCCATGCCCTGGCGCCGGCCTTCGCGCACGGCGGCGCGCACATCCTCGGCCAGGTAGTCCTCGTCATGGACGTCGATGTCGGCGGGCACACCGTCCGTCACCACCAATAGCAGACGGAAGTGTTCCCGGCGCCGGCCCAGTTGCGCCAGGCCATGGCGCAGGGCCGCACCCAGGCGGGTGGAATGGCGCGCGCCCAGGCCGGCGATACGCGCCTCGATGCCGGCATCGAAGGGCTCCTCGAAATCCTTGATGTGCTGACAGTCCACCTGGTGACGTCCGTTGGAATTGAAACCTTGCAGCGCGAAGGCCTCGCCCAGGGTTTCCAGCATATGGCCCAGTAGCAGGGCGGCCACCCGGCTCAGTTCCAGGAGGCTGTGGCCCGTCTCCGGCAGCGGATCGTTGCAGGACTCGCTCAGGTCCAGCAACACCAGGCTGGCAAGCCCCCGGTCATGGCGGGGACGGGCACAGAAGTACAGGCGCGGATCGGGTTCGCGACCATTGCGCACATCCGCCTGGGCTTCCAGCACGGCATCGAGGTCGAGTTCGTCACCTTCGCTCTGACGGCGCACCCGTTGCAGTCGCTCCAGGCGCAGGCTCAGGGCCAGGCACCGCATACGCGCCAGCACGGGCCGGTGCTCCCGCAACAGGCGCGCGGCCAGCTCCGCATCACCCGGTCCGGGCCGGGAGGCCCGTACCTGACACCAGTCGCGGCGCAGGACCTGTGCGCGATAATTCCATTCGGGATAACGATGCCCGGCATGGTCATCCGTCGCGGCATGCCGGTGATACTGCACCAGGGCCTGGTCCGGGTCATCCCGCAGCCACCAGGATGCGTGCTCGGCCGCCGGACCCTGCCGATCGGCCAGCGCCAGCCGTCGACCACCCCGGGCCTCGCGCCACTGGACACTCTCCTGGATGGACGAGTCTTGCGTCGCCGATCGGGGTTCATCGCTCGTGAGGCTGGTATCCTCATCCGCCCACAGGTGCGCGTTGTCATCCCGATAGGGCGCGACCTGGAAGGCCTGGCCCTCGTCCATGGCAATGCGCATCTGGCCCAGGTCGTGTGCCAGACGCAGGCCGAGCTCGCGGGCAAGCGCGGGATCGGCCCAGCGTCGCGACTGGCCATGGAATTCCGCCACGGCCTTGTTCACCCAGGCATTGCCGGCATCGGCCTGGCCCAGCAGCAGGGCCCGGGCCAGGCGCCGCAACAAGCGTGGAAAGGCCAGGCCATTGTCCTGCTCCGGCGTATGGAAGCGCTGCCACAACCGGCGCAGGCCGGGAAAACGCGCCATGGCCAGGGCTTCCACCCGGGCATCCTCGAACAGGCCGATGAGCACCTGCTGGCGTGGCTTGAGTTCGCCGCGCAGGAAGGGGGCGCCCGCGTGGATCAGGTGGGCGGCGGCGTGGCAGGCGGCGGCGCGATACAGTTCCGCGCCATGCGGCTCGATGCGCCAGGCCGAGGGCAGCAGGATCGCACCCGCGCGCAGAACGGGCGTCTGCAATTCCGCTCGCGGATACACAGGGAACTGCCGGCCCCAGAGGGCCAGCACGAACAGGGCCCCGCGTCGCGCCAGCCGTGGCGCGATACCGGCCTCAGCGATGGCCGCGCTCACTGTCCTCGTTGGGAATCCCGGCGATGGGGCACTGGGCCGTGCCCGGCGTGGCGCGGGTGAAGCTCTCCACCTGTTCGCGGGCCGCCTTGGGATCCTTGACCCAGGTGCTGTAGAACTCGTAGGGACATTCGAGGGCGCCATTGGCGTCTTCGCCGGAATTGATCATGCCCGTATAGCCACGGTGCAGCAGCTTGTACAGGTGGTTCTGCGACTGCCAGTTCTGGCGCGCATCCCGGATCTGGGACACGGACAGCTCGGCATACTGGATGCCGTACTCCTCTTCCGCGCATTCGCCCAGGGTGCGGCCGTCGAAGCCCACCAGGGCCGAGTGCCCGAAATAGGAATAGACGCCATCGAAGCCCGTGGCATTGGCCACCGCCACGTAGCAGTTGTTCATCCAGGCCATGGCCTTGGCGACCAGGATCTGTTGTTCCTTGGAGGGATACATATAGCCCTGGCAACGTACGATGAGTTCCGCGCCCTTCATGGCACAGTCGCGCCAGATCTCCGGGTAGTTGCCGTCGTCGCAGATGATAAGGCTGATCTTGAGCCCCTTGGGCCCGTCGGTGACATAGGTCTTGCCGCCTGGATACCAGCCCTCGATGGGGCACCAGGGCATGATCTTGCGATACTTCTGCACGATCTCGCCCTGGTCGTTAATCAGGACCAGGGTGTTGTAGGGCGCCTTGTCGGGATGCTCCTCGTGGCGCTCGCCGGTGAGGGAAAACACACCCCAGGTGCCGGCCTTGCGGCAGGCCTCGGAAAAGATGTCCGTCTCTTCCCCGGGGATGGTCGAGGCGGTTTCGTACATCTCCTTGGCGTCATACATGATGCCATGGGTGCTGTACTCCGGGAAGATCACCAGGTCCATGCCCGGCAGGCCCTGCTTCATGCCCACCACCATGTCGGCGATCTTGCGGGCGTTGTCCAGCACCTCGGCGCGGGTGTGCAGGCGCGGCATCTTGTAGTTGACCACGGCCACACCGACGGCATCCGCGCTGGAGGAAATATCTCCGTGTCTCATAATGTTAGGTTTCCTTATTACGTAAGAGTCAATGGTTATCGCTACAATCGAGTCCCGTCATTCCGGCGCATGCCGGAATCCATGTCTTTGAAAACCTGGATTCCGGCATGCGCCGGAATGACGAAATGTCGCGGGAATGACGGGTTGCTACACCGACAAGTACTTGCTGATCTTGTCCGTATCCACATTCTCGCGCAGGTCCTCGTGGATGAACTTGCCCTTGTCGATGACGATGATCCGGTCGGCGATGGCCATGGTGAAACTCAGCACCTGCTCGGACACGATGATGGTGATGTCGCGCAGCTTGCGGATCTCGTTGAGGATGTTGGCGATGTCCTTGATGATGGACGGCTGGATCCCCTCCGTGGGCTCGTCGAGCAACAGTACCTTCGGGTTGGTGACCAGGGCACGGGCGATGGCGAGCTGCTGCTGTTGTCCACCGGACAGATTGCCACCCTTGCGATGGCGCATCTCATGCAGCACCGGGAACAGGGCAAAGATCTCGTCGGGGATGCGCTTCATTCTCGATACTTCCATCCCTGTCTCGATGTTTTCCTGCACCGTCAGGCTCGGGAAGATCATGCGGCCCTGCGGCACATAGGCGATGCCACTGGCCACCCGCTGGAAGCTTTCCTTGCCGGTAAGTTCCTCGCCATCGATTTTGATGGAACCATCGGTCGTGGGCAGTACCCCGATGAGAGACTTGAACAAGGTGGTCTTGCCCATGCCATTGCGACCCATGATGGCCAGGGTCTCGTTTTTTTTCACGGTGATGTCGACACCATGGATGACCTCGCTCTGGCCATAGCTCACGTGCAGTCCGGATACTTCTAGCATGGGGTTCTCCTTTCCGGGCTCAATGGCCGAGATAGACTTCGATGACCTTGGGATCGTTCTGCACCTTGTCCATGCTTCCCTCGGCGAGAATCATCCCCTGGTGCAGAACCGTGACCTTGTGGGCGATACGCGCCACGAATTCCATGTCATGCTCGATGACCAGTACCGAGCGTCCCTGGCAAATCCGGTTGAGCAGGTCCGCGGTCTGTTCGCGTTCGCGTACACTCATCCCGGCCACCGGCTCGTCCAGCATCAGCAGTTCCGGATCCTGGATCAGCAACATGCCGATCTCCAGCCACTGCTTCTGCCCATGACTCAGCAGTGCCGCTTCCATCTCGAGGGAATCTTCCAGGAAGATGTCCGCCGCCACTTCGCGGATGCGCGCTTCCACCTCCGCCGTGCGCTCGAAGGCCAGCGATCCGAACACACCGCGGCCTTTCGGGTAGGAGATCTCCAGGTTTTCGAATACCGACAGGTTCTCGTAGATGGACGGGGTCTGAAACTTGCGTCCCACGCCGGCACGCACGATCTGATGTTCGGACAAATTCGTCAGTTCATGATTCTTGAACTTGATGCTGCCCGAGGTGGCCTTGGTCTTACCGCAGATCAGGTCCAGAACCGTAGTCTTCCCCGCGCCATTGGGACCAATCACCACGCGCAATTCGTTGCGATCGATATACATGCTCAGGCCATTGACCGCCTTGAACCCGTCAAAGGAGACCGTCAGGTCCTCGATCGCCAGGGTAAAATCGGTTTCGCTGCTCATGCGGCTTCTCCAGTTCGTCTATCATCGGTCGCTCGAGATTTCGTACGAAAGGACAGGATCCTGGCTGTCACCCTGCGACCGCAGTCGCCCCCGTTTCTCAGGCAACTGAACAGTCGCTTGCTGTATTTCTCATAGATCCCGGCCAGGCCATTGGGAAAGAACATGACCACGGCGATGAACAAGCCGCCCATGAGGAAGAGCCAGACCTCCGGGAAGGATTCCGAGAAGACCGTCTTCCCGTAGTTCACCAGCAAGGTGCCGTAGATGGCCCCGATCAGTGACATACGTCCGCCAACGGCGGCGAAGATGACCATTTCGATCGAGGGCACGATGCCAACGAAGGATGGCGACATGAAGCCCACCTGTAGGGTGAACATGGCACCGCCAATGGCCGACATCATGGCTGCCAGGCAGAACACGAAGATCTTGAAGTTGGATACGTCGTATCCGGAGAAGCGTACCCGGTCCTCCTTGTCGCGCATGGCCAGCAGCAGACGGCCGAACTTGCTGGTCAGGACATAGCGCCCAACCAGCACGCAACCGAGCAGCAGGAACGCGTTGATGAAATACAGAATGTACTTGGAGCTGTCATCCCGGATATCCCAACCATTCAGCGTCCTGAGGTCCGTGATGCCGTTGATCCCGCCGGTGTAACCCTGCTGACCCACGATCAGTACCGTCAGGATCAGGGCGATGGCCTGGGTAATGATGGCGAAGTACACTCCGCTCACCCGCCGTTTGAACATGGCGAATCCGATGATGAAGGCGAACAGGGCCGGTATGGTCAGGATCGCCAGCAGGGTGAATCCAAAGCTCTCGAAGGGAACCCAGAACCATGGCAACTCTGTTATCTGGTTCCAGTCCATGAAATCCGGGATGCCGGGTGTCGACTGGATCTTGGTACTTTCCGGATCCGATGCCTCCAGCTTGAGGAACATGGCCATACCATAGCCGCCCAGACCGAAGAAGATTCCCTGCCCCAGGCTGAGTATGCCGCCATAGCCCCAGAGCAGCACCAGGCTCACCGCCACGAAGGCATAGGTGAGGTACTTGCCCACCAGGTTGAGGCGAAACAGATCCAGCGTGAGAGGAAAGACCACCAGGATCAGCAAGGCGATGATCGCCAGTCCGATCGCGCCTTGCTTGCCACCCAGAAGCTTGTCGTAGAAGAATGTCATCGTGCGTATCTCCCGAGTGGGTTCACTTGCGGATCTTGATGGAGAAGAGACCTTCGGGCCGCAGCATCAGAATGACCACAATGGTCAGCAGCGTAAGCACCTTGGCCATGGAACCGCTCAGGAAGAACTCCATGATGGATTGCGCCTGTGCGATGGAGAAGGCGGAAGCGATGGTCCCGAACAGGCTTGCGGCGCCACCGAAGACCACCACCATGAAGGTGTCGACGATATAGAGCGAACCCGTGGTCGGGCCGGTCGATGCAATGGTGGTGAAGGCCGCGCCGGCAATACCCGCGATCCCGCAGCCCAGCGCAAAGGTCAGGCGGTCCACCATCTTGGTGTTGATGCCCACCGCACCGCTCATGAGCCGGTTCTGCGTGGTGGCACGCACCCGCAGGCCCCAACGCGACTTGAACATCAGGTAGAAGACCGCGCCGGTCACGAACGCCGTCAACCCCAGGACGAACAGGCCGTTGAGGGGGATGTCGATGGTATCGGTAGGCTGGTAGGAGCCCATCAGCCATTCAGGGAGCGTCGGGCTGACCTCGCGGGCACCGAATACGGACCTGAATATCTGCTGCATGATCAGGCTCACGCCCCAGGTGGCCAGCAGGGTATCCAGCGGCCGCTTGTACAGGTGCCGTATGAGACTGAATTCAAGAAAATAGCCTATCACCCCGGCAACCAGGAACGCCGCGATAATGGAGAATACGAAATAGTAATTCATGAAACCCGGAACATAGGTTTCGGTGATCGTGGAGAGCATGTAGGTGGTATAGGCGCCAACGGCCATGAACTCGCCATGAGCCATGTTGATAACACCCATCTGCCCGAAAATAATGGCCAGTCCAAGCGCCATCAACAACAGCACACTGAACAGACTCAAGCCGGCGAATCCCTGCATGACCAGGATTGCCTGAAGTTCCTCGTATGAAAAGCCACCCATGGTAATTTCTCCACCGCTTGGTTGCCAGGCGATCTTCGCCCGTACCCGCAATCGTGCTCGATCCTGATATTCACCAGGAGACCCGGGGCGGCTCGTCCGCCCCGGGTGCCCGGCCTTTGCTTACTGATAGCCTTCCGGGAAGGGATTCGGTTCGATCAGGTCGGACTCGAACACAACCTTGGCCTGTCCGTCCTTGCTCCACTGGGCCACACGTGTCTTGCTCCACAGGTGATGATTGGGGTGCAGTTTCACGTAGCCTTCCGGCGCGGTATGCAGTTCGATGTCACCCTGTTCCGATGCCGCAACCACCTTGTCCACATCGAAGCTTCCAGCCTTCTCCACCGCGGCCTTCCACAACCAGGGACCGAGATATGCTGCCTGGGTCACGTCGCCAATGACGCTGTCCTTGCCATGCATTTCCTTGAATGCCTTGACGAAGGCCACATTGTTCTCGTTGTCCAGACTCTGGAAATACTTCATTACGGAATAAAAACCTTCCAGGTTCTCACCCCCGATACCCAACACTTCGTCCTCGGTCACGGAAATGGTCAGCAGGGTCTGCTTCTGGCCCGTGATCCCCGCGGCCTTCAACTGCTTGAACCAGGCAACGTTGCTGCCACCCACCACGGCGGCATAGATGACATCCGGCTTTCTCAGGCGGATCTTGTTGATAACGGATCCGAAACTGGTGTCACCCAGGGGCTTGTATTCCTCTCCCACGACTGTGCCACCGAGCACGTTTTCGATGTGCTTGCGTGCAATCTTCATGGAAGTACGAGGCCAGATGTAATCAGAACCAATCAGGTAGAAGGTCTTCGCACCTTTTTCCTTGGCAACCCAGTCAAGACCCGCAAGGATCTGCTGGGTGGCTTCCTGGCCGGTGTAGATCACGTTATGGGATTGCTCGAGTCCCTCATAGAAGGTCGGGTAGTACAGCAAGCCGTTCTCTTTCTCGAATACTGGAAGGGCTGCCTTACGCGAGGCTGATGTCCAGCAACCGAATACCGCGGCCACTTTGTCATTCACCAGAAGTTTGCGCGATTTCTCCGCGAAGGTAGGCCAGTCACTCGCGCCGTCCTCCTGGATGATCTCGATCTTGCGACCCAGGATGCCGCCCATATCGTTGATCTGCTGGATGGCGAGTTTTTCGGCTTCCTGTGCTCCTGTTTCACTAATGGCCATGGTTCCGGTAAGCGAATGCAGGATCCCTACCTTGACCGTACTGTCCGTTACGGCCAGTCCGGTGGTGTTCACATCCGCGGTTGGCGGTGCCGCATGCACCGGCCCGATGGCCAGGGAACCGCCCAGTGACATGGCGACCAGTAATTTTCTGGCATGCCGCCAGAGACCTTCTGTAGCTTGTGTATTCATGCTCTCTCCCAAATGCTCTATGTTGGTTCCGGTTCTCACACGCTTGTCCTGTCATGGTGCGTCGTGAGCAAGACAAGCCGGGTAATGCGGGCTTCGAGAGAGGCTGGTGCAACTAGCATGCCAGCAGTGACACGCCCTTTCGCATGCTTGTAGATTCCTGCATGCGTGCGATGGCATTTGCTCCTGTCATTGCGTGCAAAGCGAAGCAATCTCCTGGTATTAAGGATTGCTTCGCATCACTCGTTATGTCGGGATGCAAACCCTTTGGATGCTCGGAACACAATCACAATTACCTGCTGCCTGACTTTGTATCGTGACAATGTCTTACTTTGTTACGTGACAATGTCACTTTCGGGCAGGCGCCAATCAAATTTGCCCCGCCAAATCCCAGACCAGGCGGCATTTTTGCCTCTCAAGCCCTGGATAACCCGGCTGGCACGCAACCTGCTCTAGGGGCAGTACGCACATCGGAATTCCTGGTGTGCCCTGAATCTCAGACAACCCTGAACGGAGAGCACGCCATGGCGGACAAGCTGATCAAGATCGATTTCTCGAAGTCACCGGAAGAGCATGAATGCATCCATAACCGCTGGCATCCGGACATACCCATGTATGCCTGGGTCAAGCCCGGCGATGACTTCATTCTGGAGTGCATGGACTGGACCGGCGGCCAGATCAACAACAATGACTCCGCCGACGATGTGCGTGACGTGGACCTCACCAAGGTGCATTACCTCAGCGGCCCCATCGGGGTGGAAGGGGTGGAACCCGGTGACTTGCTGGTGGTGGACATTCTGGATGTGGGTACCCTGGAACAGTTCCAGTGGGGCTTCAACGGCATGTTTGCCCGCGAAAATGGCGGTGGCTTCCTTACCGAGCATTTTCCCGATGCACGCAAGTCCATCTGGGATTTCAATGGCATCTATACCAGCTCTCGCCATGTACCGGGCGTGAATTTCGCCGGCATCATGCATCCCGGCCTGATCGGCTGCCTGCCCTCGAAGGAATTGCTGGCGGAGTGGAACAAGCGCGAGGCGGCCCTGATCGCCACGGACCCGGA
This sequence comes from Gammaproteobacteria bacterium, assembly GCA_026197075.1. Classification (GTDB taxonomy): domain Bacteria; phylum Pseudomonadota; class Gammaproteobacteria; order DSM-19610; family DSM-19610; genus JAIVHA01. Next base: position 27,936 of record JAPHQV010000049.1, read on the forward strand.
GCGGGTGCCACCGCTGGCCGCGCCGCCTTATGCCGAAACCGCCCACATGGGCAAAATGGACAAGGAAAGCGCAAAGACCGCCGCCCTGGAGGGTGCCCGCACCGTGCCCCCCCGCGAACATGGCGGCAACTGCGACATCAAGGATCTCACCAAGGGGTCACGGGTGTACTTTCCCGTGTACGTGAAGGGTGCCGGCCTGTCCATGGGTGACCTGCATTTTTCCCAGGGCGACGGCGAGATCACCTTCTGCGGCGCCATCGAGATGGCCGGCTGGATCCATATCCGGGTCAATGTGATCAAGGACGGCATCGCCAAGTACGCGGTCAAGAATCCCATCTTCCAGCCCAGCCCGTTGCAGCCGGAATACAAGCGCCACCTGATCTTCGAAGGGATTTCCGTGGACGAGAGCGGCAAGCAGCATTACCTGGATGCCCACGTGTCCTACCGCCAGGCCTGCCTCAATGCCATCGAGTACCTCAAGAAGTTCGGTTATACCGGTGCGCAGGCCTACGCCATCCTGGGCACGGCGCCGGTACAGGGCCATATCAGTGGCATCGTCGATATCCCCAATGTCTGCGCCACCCTGTTCCTGCCGACCGAGATATTCGACTTCGACATCAACCCCTGTGCGGAAGGGCCCACCAAGTCGGTCAAGGGCAATGTCGATATCCCCATTTCCTACTGGAACGACAAGTAGGTAAGGCCAGAACCCCATGGCTCGTTCCCGCGTGGCGGGAACGAGCCATGGACCCACACAAGGAGGGCATCATGCCCCTGTATGAGTACTATTGTGAACCCTGCGACGAGCTGTTTACCGAGCTGCGCGCCATGGCCCTGCACCAGGAACCCATGGAGTGTCCGGTATGTGCCGAGGCCGCACCCCGCGTGCTGGCCTCGGCACCACGCCTCAACACCATGCGCGCGGAAACCCGCAAGGCCCACCAGACCAACGAACGCAGCGCCCATGCGCCGCGCATGAGCCATGGTCATCAATGTGGCGCCGGCTGCCACCATCACCACAAGCCGAAGGCAGAGGAGAAGCAACCGGCTTTGAAGCAACAGAACGGCCGACGGCCCTGGATGCTGGGGCATTAGGAAAGCTCTGATTTATTCGTCATGCCGGCGAATGCCGGCATCCATGGTTAGCGAAGCAACAAGATTGCTTCGCTTCGCTCGCAATGACGGGTAATCGCGATTTTCAGCCCAGCAAACCACGCAGGTTGGCTAGGTGCGCCCGCCCGCGCTCCTGGCGTTTTTCCGGGTCGACGTTTTCGTGGTTGCCTTCCCATTCGAGGTCGTCGGCGGGCAGCTCTTCCAGGAAGCGGCTGGGTTCGCAGGACATCCATTCGCCGGCGCGTTTGCGGCGTTTGGCAAAGCTCATGGTCAGGGTCTTCTGGGCGCGGGTGATGCCCACGTAGGCGAGGCGGCGCTCTTCTTCCAGGTTGTCCTCGGCGATGCTGGTGCGGTGCGGCAGGATCTCCTCCTCCACGCCCACCAGGAACACGTGGGGAAACTCCAGGCCCTTGGCGGCGTGCAGGGTCATGAGGTGCACGCAGTCACCGCCGCCCTCTTCCTTGTCGCGGTCGAGCAGGTCCATGAGGCTGACGCGGTTCACCAGGTCCACCAGCGAGGCATTGTCGTCGAGCTGTTCGATCATGCGCTTGAGCCAGGACAGCAGGTCATCCAGGTTCTGCAGGCGTCGCTCGGCATCCTTGGGTTCCTTGGCGGTGTCGCGCAACCAGTCCTCGTACTGGGTCTCCGCCAGCACCCGGTGCACCACGGACATGGGATCACCACCCTTGCCGGCGTCGTTCAGTTCCATCACCCATTCGGCAAAGCGGCGCAGGCGCGTGACGGCCCGCTCGGGCAGCACCTGCTCAAGGCCCAGCTCGTAACAGGCGCCGATGAGGCTGACGCCGCGCTCGCCGGCATACTGGCCGAGTTTTTCCAGGGTGCTGGCACCCAGCTCGCGGCGCGGGGTATTCACCACGCGCAGGAAGGCGCGATCGTCGTCCTCGTTGGCCAGCAGGCGCAAATAGGCGACGAAGTCCTTCACCTCGGTGTACTCGAAGAAGGAGGTGCCGCCACTCAGGTGATAGGGGATCCGATGCTCGCGCAGCACCTTCTCGAAGGGCCGCGACTGGAAGTTGCCGCGGTAGAGGATGGCGTAATCGCCATGGCGCGCGCGACTCTGGAACTGGTGGTGCACCAGTTCCGACACCACCCGCTCCGCCTCGTGCTCGGCGTCCTTGCAGGCCAGCACCCGCAGCGGATCGCCATAGCCCAGCTCGCTCCACAGGCGTTTCTTGAACACATGGACGTTGTGGTCGATGAGCTGGTTGGCCGCCTTGAGGATGCGCCCCGAGGAACGGTAGTTCTGCTCCAGCTTCACCACCTTGAGGCGCGGGAAGTCCTCCTGCAGGCGCTGCAGGTTCTCCGGCCGCGCGCCGCGCCAGGTGTAGATGGACTGGTCGTCGTCACCCACTGCCGTGAACACTCCCACCTTGCCCACCAGGGCGCGCACCAGTTCGTACTGGGCGCCGTTGGTATCCTGGTATTCGTCCACCAACAGATGGCGGATACGGTCCTGCCAGTGGCTGCGCACCTCGTCACTGGACTGGAACAGCACCACGGGGTGCAGGATCAGGTCGTCGAAATCCACGCCATTGTAGGCCTTGAGGCTGCGCTGGTATTCCTCGTACACCCGGGAGATGGCGATCTGCACGTCGTTCTCGGCACGGTTGAAGGCCTGGTCGGGCAGGATCAGGTCGTTCTTCCAGGCGGAGATCTGCGCCCGCGTGACATCCGGGTCCAGGTTCAGGCCCTTGCGCAGGATCTCCCGGATCAGGTTGTGGCTGTCGGCGGAATCGAAGATGGTGAAGCCGGGCTTCAGGCCCACGTGGCGGTGTTCGCGGCGCAGGATGTTGAGGCCCAGGTTGTGGAAGGTGGACACGGTCAGACCCTTGCCTTCGCCTTTCTTCAGCAGCCCACTGGCACGCTCGCGCATCTCCCGGGCCGCCTTGTTGGTGAAGGTGACGGCCACGATGTTGCGCGCCGCCAGGCCGCAGTCCTGTACCAGGTGGGCGATCTTGGTGGTGATGACCCGGGTTTTGCCGCTGCCGGCACCGGCCAGCACCAGCAAGGGGGTGTCCACATGCCGCACGGCGGCATGCTGATGGGGATTGAGTCCTGCCACGGAAGTCACTCTCGAAGGGGCTGCACTGCGTCCCGCCAGTATAAAGGAAACGGGGATGGATCCCAGCCGGCAATCCCCACTTCCA
>JAPHQV010000029.1 GCA_026197075.1 Gammaproteobacteria bacterium
AGCGGGCTCTGCCCGCGAACGGGTTCGCGGGCAGAGCCCGCTCCTACAGGGGAGGGAGGACGCGCCCCGGGGCAGGGCGGGTTCAGCCCGCCTTGGACTCCGCCGCGGGTTTGCGCAGGCGGATGCCCAGCTCGCGCAGCTGGGCCTCGCCCACCTCGGAGGGGGCCTGGGTGAGCAGGCAGGCGGCGGTCTGGGTCTTCGGGAAGGCCATGACCTCGCGGATGGAGCTGGCGCCTGTCATCAGCATCACCAGCCGGTCCATGCCGAAGGCGATGCCGCCATGGGGTGGGCAACCGAACTGCAGGGCAGTGAGCAGGAAGCCGAACTTTTCCTTCGCTTCCTCGTCGCTGATGCCCAGTAGTTCGAACACCCGGGTCTGCACGTTGGAACGGTGGATACGCATGGAACCGCCACCCAGTTCGGTGCCGTTGAGCACCATGTCGTAGGCGCGCGACTTGCAGGCCGCCGGATCGGAGTCCAGAAGCCCAAGATCCACCTCGCGCGGCGAAGTGAAGGGATGGTGCAGGGACACCCAGCGCTTGGCATCCTCGTCCCATTCGAACATGGGGAAGTCCACTACCCAGAGGGGCGCCCAGTCGCCCTGCAGCAGGCCACGATCCTGTCCCAGGCGGATGCGCAGCGCCCCCAGGGCCTCGTTGACCACGCGGGCCTTGTCGGCGCCGAAGAACACCAGGTCGCCGGTCTCGGCACCGGTGCGCTCCAGGATGGCGCTCACCACCTCGTCGGGCAGGAACTTCAGGATGGGCGACTGCAGGCCCTCGCGGCCGGCGGCCAGGTCGTTGACCTTGATGTAGGCCAGGCCCTTGGCGCCGTAGATGGCGACGAAGGCGGTGTAGTCGTCGATCTCCTTGCGGGTGAGTTCACAGCCGCGGGGGAGACGCAGGGCCGCCACCCGCCCATGGGGATCGCAGGCCGGGCCGGAGAACACCTTGAATTCCACGCCGCGCATCAGGTCGCCCACGTCCACCAGTTCCAGCGGGTTGCGCAGGTCCGGCTTGTCGGAGCCATAGCGGTGCATGGCCTCGTCGTAGTCCATGCGCGGGAAGGGCTTGGGCAGTTCCACGTCGAGCACGTCCTTGAAAAGGCCGCGCATCATGTCCTCCATAATGCCCATGAGCTCATCCTCGCCCAGGAAGGAGGTCTCGATGTCGAGCTGGGTGAACTCGGGCTGGCGGTCGGCGCGCAGGTCCTCGTCGCGGAAGCAGCGCACGATCTGGTAGTAGCGATCCATGCCCGACATCATCAGCAGCTGCTTGAACAGCTGCGGCGACTGCGGCAGGGCGAAGAAACTGCCGGGATGGGTGCGGCTCGGCACCAGGTAGTCGCGGGCGCCTTCCGGGGTGGCCTTGGTCAGGATCGGGGTCTCGATCTCGAGAAAGCCCTGGTCGTCGAGGCAGTTGCGCAGGAAACGATTGACCTGCGAGCGCAGGCGCAGGCGCTGCTGCATCAGCGGGCGACGCAGGTCGAGGTAGCGGTAGCGCAGCCGGTGTTCCTCGGACACGCTGTCGTCGTCCAGCTGAAAGGGCGGGGTCTCGGAGGCATTGAGGATGGTCAGTTCCAGGCCCAGAACCTCCACCTGGCCGGTGGCCAGGTCGGGGTTCTCGGTGCCGGCCGGGCGACGCCGCACCCGCCCCTTCACCTGCAGCACGTATTCGTTGCGCACCCGCTCCGCCGTGGCGAAGGTGGCCTCCCGGTCGGGGTCGAACACCACCTGCACCAGGCCCTCGCGGTCGCGCAGGTCGACGAAGATCACCCCGCCATGATCGCGCCGGCGGTTGACCCAGCCAGCGAGGGTAACTTCCTGGTCCAGAAGGGATTCATTGACTTCACCACAGTACAGGCTACGCATGGGATCGGGTCCGCTATCAAAGGTACGGGGCGCAGCCGGGACCGCGCCGAAAGGCGGGAATGGTACGGCCTGGACCCGGGGGACGCAACCAAGTGACCCGCCAACCCCTTTTTTGCTTTTTTGGGAACGGCTAGCTGCAGCTGCCACAGCCCCCGGAACCACAACCACCACCTGCGGCCTTGTCACCCCCCGATGCCTTGTCGCCGCCGGCGGGCTTGGTGTCGGTCCCGGCGATGTTCTTGCGCCCGGTCTTCTTGAAGTCGGTTTCGTACCAACCGCCTCCCTTGAGGCGGAAACCGGCGGCGGAGATCAGCTTCTGCAGGGCAGGCTTGCCGCACTCGGGACAATCCTGCAAGGGGTCGTCACTCATCTTCTGGAGGGCTTCCAGCTCATGGCCACAGTCGGTGCATTGATACTCATAGATCGGCATGTGTCGAATCCTGCTCAAAGACAATAATGACCGCCGATCTGGGGATGGGTGGCGGCGGTTTCAAGGGGCCTGTCGGACTTAGGCGATCGTAGCGAGCAAGGTGGGAGAGCGAGGACAGTTTTTCGATCGTTTGAGGAGAATAGCCGTAGCTATTCGACGAAAAGGATCGGAAAAATGGACCGCTCTCCCACCGGCGCAGTAGATCAGTCCTAAATCCGACAGGCCCCTGGGGGACGCAGTATAGCCGAGAAAGCCCCGAGCCAGTGCATTTCCCACCTCAGCCCAGCCCCAGGTCCCCTTCCCCGTCCGTCCGTTCCCGGGCCTCCTCGACACGGGCCTGATCCAGGGCCTTGACCAGCCGGGTATGCTCCCCCTCGGCCAGGCCGAATCGGATATAGAGCTCGGCGGCCTCATGGACCTTCTCCAGGTATTCGCAGCGGTGCAGGAGGTAGAGGAAGGCATGCCCCAGGCTGTTCACGTCCTGGCCCCCGGCCCGCAATTGTTCCGCCTGTTCCCTGGCGTCCTTCATCTGCTCGTCGCTGGGTCGTTTCATGGCTTGACTCCTGAATGATGCCGTTCGATTCCGGCTTGTGCCCAAATCATATCCGGTTTTACCCTCGAGGTGTTTGGGTACAATGGACCGCTGTTTCGCCAACCAGGCCTCTGCCCCCATGCGTACCTATATCCATCCCACCGATATGCCGGAATCCGGCCCCAGCGACCTGGGCACCCTGCGCGCGCTGTTGCCCTTCCTGTGGGACTACCGTGGACGCGTGATACTGGCCCTGGCAGCCCTGGTATTGTCCAAGGTGGCCAACGTAGGCGTTCCCCTGGTACTCAAGGACATCGTCGATTCCCTCGACATCAGCAGCCAGGACGTCGCGCTGGTGCTTCCCCTGGGCCTGCTGCTGGCCTACGGCGCGTTGCGCATGACCTCTTCCCTGTTCAACGAGCTGCGCGACGCCCTTTTCGCCCGGGTGCGCCACGGCGCCATGCGCAAGGTCTCGCTGCGGGTGCTGGAACACCTGCATCGCTTGTCGCTGCGCTTTCACCTGGAACGCAAGACCGGCGGCATCTCGCGCGATCTGGAACGCGGCACCCGCAGTGTCAGTTCGATACTCAACTACATGGTATTCAGCATCCTGCCCACCCTGGTGGAAGTGACCCTGATCGCCGCCATCCTGCTGGGTCGCTACAGCGCCTGGTTCGCCGCTATCGCCTTTGGCTCGGTGGTCGTCTACATCCTGTTCACCTTCTACATCACCGAATGGCGCATGCACTACCGGGTGACCATGAATCGCCTGGACTCGGATGCCAATACCCGCGCCATCGACAGCCTGATCAACTACGAAACCGTGAAATATTTCGGTAATGAACCCCATGAATTGCGTCGCTACGATCAGAACCTCACCGACTGGGAAGATGCCGCGGTCAAGAGCCAGACCTCCTTGTCGGCACTGAATTTCGGCCAGGCGGGCATCATCGCCATCGCCGTCACCCTGATGATGATACTGGCTGCCCAGGGCGTGGTGGATGGCCAGCTGAGCATTGGCGACCTGGTGCTCATCAACGCCTTTCTGTTACAACTGTTCATTCCGCTGAACTTCCTCGGCGTGGTCTACAGCCAGCTCAAACATGCCCTGACCGACATGCGCCTGATGCTCGACGTACTGGAACAACAGCCGGAGATCCAGGACCGCAAGGACGCGCCGGCCCTGGTGGTGGGACGCGGCGAAGTGGTATTCGACCAGGTCGGCTTCGCCTACGACCCCGAGCGGCCCATCCTGCACGGGGTCAGCTTCACCATCCCCGCCGGGCGCAAGGTGGCGGTGGTTGGGCCGAGTGGCTCCGGGAAATCCACCCTGGCACGCCTGTTGTTTCGCTTCTATGACGTGAACCAGGGCCGCATCCTGATCAACAATCAGGACATCCGCGAGGTCAGCCAGGAAAGCCTGCGCGCCGCCATCGGCATCGTGCCCCAGGACACCGTGCTGTTCAATGAAAGCATCTACTACAACATCGCCTACGCCAGGCCCGACGCGGAACGGGCCGAGGTCATCGCCGCGGCAAGGGCCGCCAATATCCATGACTTCATCGACTCCCTGCCCAATGGCTATGACTCGGTGGTGGGCGAGCGTGGTCTGAAACTGTCGGGCGGCGAGAAGCAGCGCATCGCCATCGCCCGCGCCACCCTGAAAAACCCGCGCATCCTGGTATTCGACGAGGCCACTTCGAGCCTCGACAGCCATTCGGAACAGGTAATCCTGGAGTCTCTGCGCCAGGCTGCCGCCCACCACACCACCCTGGTCATCGCCCACCGCCTGTCGACGGTGGTGGATGCGGACCAGATCCTGGTGATGGAAAACGGACGCATCGTGGAACAGGGCAGCCACCTGCAACTGCTGGAACGGCAAGGGGCCTATGCCAGGCTGTGGACGTTGCAGCAGGAAGAAAGCGCCAGCGAATTGCCCGAGACGACCCTGTAGGAGCGGGCTCCGCCCGCGAACCGTCGTGGCAACCCCGTTCGCGGGCGGAGCCCGCTCCTACCCTTCGCTCTCCCGGCGCGCGCGCAGCATCTCTGCCTCGCGCGTGAGCAGGTGCTTGACCAGCAGGTCGCGGTCCGATTCACGGATATAGCGGTATTCCACCGCCACCCGCCAGGGCATGCCGCCATTCACGTCCCCGCGCCGCTCACAACTCACTACCTGGCCCACGGCCAGGATGCCGGTCACGGACGGGAACAGCACCAGTCGGGTTTCCAGCAACTCACCGTGCTTGAGTTCCCGCTCGGCATTGAAGGCCATGCCCCCGGCACTGAGACTGACCTCGCGCAGGCAGGCCCCTTGCGTATTCATGGTCTCGGCCACCAGCAGCTGGGCCAGCAGGTTGAGTTTCTTGTCCAGGGTCTGCAGGCAGAGCGCCAGCTCCGGCGACTCGTTGGACAGATTCTGCAGCAGGTGTTTCATCTGCCATGAGGTGCCGGCAAAACTCGCGGCGGCGGTGAAGCGATCCGGCACTTCGTCGCGAATGCGCAACAGCACACATTCCATTTCCACTTCCGTAATCACGCGGTATTCCAGGGTAACCTGGTCTTTTACGCGAAAATATTCCCGGCGTTCGTTGCTCATGGCACCACGTTCTCCTGGTCTGGAGTGACAGGTGGCCGCAGGGCACCCGCGGTAACACCACTTTCCCCGCGACGCGGACTGTCGACGGGCCGCGCCGTTCCGGCACTGATGCCGGATGTGGGTCGGGTCGGCGGCGACGCCACGGCGGGGGCAAGCCCCGGTTCCGGCGTGGCATCGCCCGTATCCGCGCCAGCCTCCACCACGGGATCGACAGAAGGAGCCGCGCCAGCGGCCTCGGCCTGCGCCTCACCCTCGACGGGTGATTCCTTGTCTGTTCCGGCCGGCATGATGGCTTCCTCGGGCACCTCCACCATGGCGGGAATCGCCTGGGTAACGGCGTCCGGCGCTTCCGGCTTGTCCGCTTCGACCAGCGCGGCGCTGCGTGTCTGCGGCTGCAGGCCCTGCTGACTGATCTCCTGTTCGGCCTCCTGGTCATTCCCTTGCGTAAGGATGATTTCCACCCGGCGATTCCGGGCGCGATCGGCCGGCGAGTCATTGGATGCCACGGGATGAGTCTCGCCATGACCTTGCACCAGGAAACGCTCCAGGGGCATGGCGGTCTGCCACAGCAGTTCATGCACCACGGACACCGCACGCCCAGCGGAAAGCTCCCAGTTGGACCGGAAGCGGGGCGTGCTGATGGGGATATTGTCCGTATGGCCGGCCACCACGACACGGCCCTCCATGCCCTCGATGATCTCACCCAGGCGCCACAACACCGGCTTGAAGCTGGCCACCACCTCGGCACTGCCGGAACCGAAGGAGGCCTTTTCGCGAATACGAATAATGATCTTCTGCCCTTCCCGTTCCACATCCACGGCACCGGCCAGGATCTGTTCCTCCAGCTCGTTGAGGATTTTCTCGGCATGCTCTTCCAGCTCGCGCTTGCGTTCCCGGGCCTCGCGGGCCGCCAGGATCTCCTCGGCGGTGGCATCGTCCAGGCGGTTCTCCTCGCGCTGCTCCAGTTCCCGCAGCGCTTCCTCGCGTTGCCGGATCTCTTCCTTCATCCTTTCGATTTCTTCCCGTTCCTTCTCGACGGCTTCCTGCTCTGCCTGGATTTCCTGCTGTTCCGCCTGCATGTCCTCCATTTTCTGCTGCAGTTCCTGCTCCCGTTTCAGAATCTCTTCCTGGGTGATCGACTCGCCCACCGGTTGCTCCGACTTCATGGTGGCCTGTTCCGTCGGTTCCTGCTTCTGGACACGCGGCGCGGGCGTTGGCCGGGTCTTTTCCCCGCCCACTTCCAGGTGGATGCGCAGGTCCGAGGTGGTCTTCTGCCGTACCACGTTCAAGGGCGTAGGCTGGGGTTGCCCGGGACTGAATTCACGGGCAATGATGTTGATGCCCTTGGGCGGATCCTTGGCCTCGATGTCACGCTGCACCCCGAAGGCATGGGCCATGGAACCGGCCAGCTGCTTGTACTTGAGGATATCCATCTCCGAAAAAGACAGAATCAGGACGAAAAAGCACATCAAGAGGGTCATGAGATCGGCAAAGGTCATGACCCACAGGGGCAGGCCCGCGGGAACGTTTTTCTTGGGGGAGGTGTATTCAGACATCCGCTATCCCTGCCATTGCGCGCCTGGGCCGGCGGCCGGCCTCAAGCCGCGTCTTCCTCGTCGGCCCGCTCACCCACCGGCAGGTAGGTCTTCAGCAGTTCTTCCATCACCCGCGGGTTGATGCCTTCCTGGATGGCATTGATGGCCTCCAGGATCAGTGCCTTGTTGAGGCGTTCCTCGTTGCTGCGCAGCGCCAGCTTGTCGGCGATGGGGATGGCGAAGGCATTGGCGATGACGGCACCATACAGGGTCGTCAGCAGGGCGACGGCCATGGCCGGGCCGATGGCCTTGGGATCATCCATGTTGGTAAGCATCTGCACCAGGCCGATGAGGGTGCCGATCATGCCCATGGCCGGCGCCACGTCACCGATGGCACGGAAGATGGCCTGGCCGCGTTCGTGGCGCTCGATGGTGAGGTTGACGTCCTTGTTGAGCATCTGGCGCACGAACTCCGGCTCATGGCCATCGACGCACAACTGGATGCCCCGCTCCAGGAAGGGATTGGAGATCTCACGGCCTTCCAGGCCCAGCACGCCTTCCTTGCGGGCGATATTGGCCAGCTCCACCCCCTCGCGAATGAGGGACTGGGGGTCCTCCGGCTTGTGCATGAAGGCCTTCATGGCAATCTTGAAGGCGCTGAAGAAATGGGCCAGGGGGAACTTCATCAGCACCACCATGACCGTGCCCAGGCCCACGATGAGCAGCGAGGGCACATTGAGGAAGATCAGGGCGCTACCGCCGATGACGATGGCAGTGGTAATGATGCCGAAGGCACCGATGAGGCCAATGAGGGTGGCGAGATCCACTAGCGCACTCCCCCACACGCCCGGCAGGAGACGGGCAGCCGGGCGCCTTCAACCCCTGGCGCGAGCCTGGCACGGGAGCCACGCGGCGAAACAGGCTGAATATCCAGCTTCAGCAAGTGCTTGGGCTCCATGCGGAAAACATCTCCTGTACGACGGTCGGCGGGAATCGGGAGCTTGCCTGGAATGTATCGCCGTCCACGGGGAAATCTTGAGCCGCGAGATGGCTCGCTTCCCCTCCGCCCTGCGATTACAATTCACTGATTACAGGAGAGAATTTATCGAGCCCCGGGATGCCCGTCGTGCCCGCCAATAAGCCCCCCGCCCCCGTCCTGATCACCGGCTGCTCCTCGGGCATCGGCCTGTGCGCCGCACGCACCCTGGGGCAGCGGGGCTTCCAGGTATTCGCCAGCTGCCGCCGGGAAGAGGATGTACAACGCCTGCGGGACGAGGGGCTGCGTTGCCTGCGGCTGGACCTGGAGGATTCCACGTCCATCCAGACGGCCGTGGACGAGTTGCTGGAAGAGACCGGCGGCCGGCTCTATGGCCTGTTCAACAATGCGGGCTACGGCCAGCCGGGCGCCGTGGAGGACCTGCGCCGCGAGGTGCTGCGCGCCCAGTTCGAAACCAATGTGTTCGGCACCCTGGAACTGATCAACCGGGTCATCCCGGTCATGCGCCGCCAGGGAGAAGGCCGCATCATCCAGAACAGCTCGGTGCTGGGTTTCGTTGCGCTGCGCTACCGGGGTGCCTACAACGCCAGCAAGTACGCCCTGGAGGGCCTGTACGACACCCTGCGCCTGGAACTGGCGGGGACGGGCATCGGCGTGTCCCTGGTGGAACCCGGTCCCATCGAGAGCCGCTTCCGCGCCAACGCCTACGAGAAATTCCTGGCCCATATCGACGCCGGTGCCAGTGTCCACCGTGACACCTATGCCACCATGGTACAGCGCCTGACCAAACCCGGCCCGGCCGCGCCCTTCACCCTGCCCGCCGAGGCCGTGGTGGCCAAGGTGGTACATGCGCTGGAAAGTCCGCGGCCGCGGCCGCGCTACTACGTCACCTTCCCCACATATCTCTTCGGGACGCTCAAGCGGGTGTTGAGCACGCGCATGCTGGATTGGGTGTTGATGCGGGTTTCACGAAGGGAACAACGGTGACAAGGCACCTGTAGGAGCGGGCTCTGCCCGCGAAAGGTTCGTGCCCGGTTCGTTCGCGGGCAGAGCCCGCTCCTACAAGGACCTGTGAAGGTGGCAGATTTCAGGATGCCCGTTTATTCGTCATTCCCGCGCATGCGGGAATGACGAATAAACGGGCATCAAAAAAAGGGGACAGATTCAAATCTGTCCCCCGTTTTCGTCGATCAGGCCGCCGAGGCCTGGGCGCTGCCCTTGCGGAAGGTGAGGCCGTCGCCGGCCACGTCCACTTCGATGACATCCTTGGGGCCGAAGCGGCCGGCCAGGATCTCCTGCGCCAGCGGGTTTTCCAGCTGCTGCTGGATGGCCCGCTTGAGCGGCCGTGCACCGTAGACCGGGTCGAAACCGGCTTCACCCAATCGATCGAGGGCGGCATCCGTCAGCACCAGGCCCATGTCGCGATCCGCCAGGCGGTCCTTGAGGAAACCGATCTGGATACTGGTGATGGCACGGATCTGCTCGCGCCCCAGGGGATGGAACACCACCACATCGTCGATGCGGTTGATGAACTCGGGGCGGAAGTGTTCGCCCACCACCTCCATCACCGCGGACTTCATGCGCGCGTAGTTCTCCTCGCCGGCCAGCTCCTGGATGCGCTGGCTGCCCAGGTTGGAGGTCATGATGATCACCGTGTTGCGGAAGTCCACGGTGCGGCCCTGGCCGTCGGTCAGGCGACCATCATCGAGCACCTGCAGCAACACGTTGAACACGTCCGGGTGGGCCTTCTCCACCTCGTCCAGCAGCACCACCGAGTAGGGCTTGCGGCGCACCGCCTCGGTCAGGTAGCCGCCCTCCTCGTAGCCCACGTAGCCCGGGGGTGCGCCGATCAGCCGCGCAACCGAGTGTTTCTCCATGAACTCGGACATGTCGAGGCGCACGATGGCCTCTTCGGTGTCGAACAGGAAGCTGGCCAGGGCCTTGGTCAGCTCCGTCTTGCCCACACCCGTGGGACCGAGGAACAGGAAGGAACCGTTGGGCCGGCGGGGATCGGACAGGCCAGCACGGCTGCGGCGGATGGCATCGGACACGGCCTTGAGGGCCTCGTCCTGGCCCACCACCCGCTGCGCCAACGATTCCTCCAGGCGCAGCAGCTTGTCGCGCTCGCCCTCCAGCATCTTGGAGACGGGGATGCCGGTCCACTTGGAGACGACTTCCGCGATCTCCTCGTCGGTGACCTTGGTGATCAGCAGCTTCATGTCCTGCATCTCGGCCTGGGAGGCCATGTCGAGCTGCTTCTCCAGCTCGGGGATGCGGCCGTACTGCAATTCCGAGGCGCGCGTCAGGTCGCCGGCGCGATGCGCGGTTTCCAGTTCCTTGCGAGCCTGCTCCAGGGCCTCCTTGATGTGGTGGCTGCCCTGCACGGCGGCCTTCTCCGCCTTCCAGATCTCGTCCAGGTCGGAAAACTCCCGCTCCAGGCGCTGGATCTCGGTCTCCAGGGCTTCGAGGCGCTTGCGGGAGGCCTCGTCGGTCTCCTTCTTGACGGCCTCGCGCTCGATCTTGAGCTGGATCATGCGCCGTTCCAGGCGGTCCATGACCTCGGGCTTGGAATCGATCTCCATGCGGATGCGCGAAGCGGCCTCGTCGATCAGGTCGATGGCCTTGTCGGGCAGCTGGCGGTCGGTGATGTAGCGGTGCGACAGGGTGGCAGCGGCGACGATGGCCGGGTCGGTGATGTCCACGGCATGGTGGACCTCGTAGCGTTCCTTCAGGCCGCGCAGGATGGCGATGGTGTCCTCGACACTGGGCTCGTCCACCAGCACCTTCTGGAAGCGCCGTTCCAGGGCGGCGTCCTTCTCCACGTACTTGCGGTATTCGTCCAGGGTGGTGGCGCCCACGCAGTGCAACTCGCCGCGCGCCAGGGCGGGCTTGAGCATGTTGCCGGCATCCATGGAGCCCTCGGCCTTGCCGGCGCCCACCATGGTGTGCAGTTCGTCGATGAACAGGATGATCTGCCCTTCCTGCTTGGAAAGATCATTCAACACGGCCTTGAGGCGTTCCTCGAACTCGCCGCGGAACTTGGCGCCGGCGATCAGCGATCCCATGTCCAGGGACAGCAGGCGCTTGCCCTTAAGGCCTTCCGGCACCTCGCCATTGATGATGCGCTGGGCCAGGCCCTCGACGATGGCGGTCTTGCCCACACCGGGCTCACCGATCAGCACCGGGTTGTTCTTGGTGCGGCGCTGCAGCACCTGGATGGTGCGGCGGATCTCGTCGTCACGGCCGATGACGGGGTCGAGCTTGCCCTGCTCGGCGCGCTCGGTGAGGTCGATGGTGTATTTCTCCAGGGCCTGGCGCGCCTCCTCGGCATTGGGGTCATCCACCGATGCGCCGCCGCGCAGCTTGTCGATGGCCTGCTCGATCAGGGTCTTGCTGGCGCCGGCCTTGCGCAGCAACTCGCCCAGCGAGCCCTTGTCCTCCACCGCCGCCAGCACGAACAGCTCCGAGGAGATGTACTGGTCGTTGCGCTTCTGAGCCAGCTTGTCGGTGAGATTGAGGATGCGGGTGAGGTCGGTGGAGATGTGTACGTCGCCACCAGTGCCCTCCACCTGGGGCATCTTGTCCAGCTGTTCGCCCAGCTGGGAGCGCAGCAGGTTCACGTTCACATCGGCCTGCTGCAGCAAGTGGCGCGCGGTGCCGCCCTGCTGGTCGAGCAGGGCCACCATGACGTGGGCCGGCTCTATATACATATGGTCGCGGCCCAGGGCCAGGCTCTGGGCATCGGCCAGGGCGGCCTGGAACTTGCTGGTCAGTTTATCCATGCGCATGCGGTATGACTCCCGGTCACAATAATCGAATCTGCTAACAAGGATGGGGGCTTTGGGGGGATTTTCAAGGGGTGGGGGTAGCTAAACCGTTCGCGGGCAGGAGGAACGGGGACAGACTTAAGTCTGTCCACACCCCCACCTCACTGGTAGTTCTTGCGCCGGAACAGGTCGTTGCGGCGACTCACCAGGCGGTCGAGGAACAACAGGCCGTCCAGGTGATCCATTTCGTGCTGCACGGCGCGGGCCTCGAAGCCCTGCATCCGGAATTCCAGGGATTCGCCCCAGGGATCGCGAGCCTCCAGGCGGATGGTCTCGGCGCGGATCACGTTACCGGTGAAATCGGGCACCGACAGGCAGCCCTCGCGGCCCACGGCGAAACCCTCCCATTCGGTGATCTCGGGGTTCACCAGTACCAGGTGGCCGTGGTTGGGCACCGGCTTTTTCAGCTTCGACACATCGACGATCACCACCCGTTCGAACCAGCCCACCTGGGGCGCGGCGATGCCCACGGCACCCGGGCCGGCCAGGCGGGTCTCCTCCAGGTCGGCGACGCGCGCCCGCAGCTCGTCGTCGAAGGCGCTGACCGGAACCGATTCCTGCTTCAGGCGCTCGTCGGGATAGGTGAGGATCTCCAGCACCGCCATGGCTCACCCGATCATGGTTTCGATGGACTGCACCTCCACCTCGACACCGCTGTCGCGCAGCGGCGCCAGGGCCTGTTCGATGGTCTCCACGCCGTCATCGGCCTGGCCCTCGATATGCAATACATAGAAGGGGGCCGTCTTGCTGCCCCCCACATCGGACTGCAGGTCGAGGATATTGAAGCCAACCTGCGCCAGGGCCGTGGTCACCTGCGCCACGATGCCGGCACGGTCGGCACCGAACACGCTGATACGGACATCGGGGATAGGGTGCTCGTGCAGGTGGACCTCAATGGGATCCAGGTGCAGCCGCAGGCCCAGGGACGCGGCCACCGGTTCCACCAGCGACCGCAGGGCCTCGGTGTCGCCTTCATGCTGCACCATCATCATGACGGTGAAATTACCCCCCAGACGGGCCATTGAGGTCTCGCCGAGATTGGCGCCACCCTGGAACAAGGCCTGGGTGATGGCCGCCACGATACCGGGCCGGTCCGCGCCCACCAGGGTCAGCATGCACCAGTTGCTCATGGTTCGCTCCTCAATGCAGAGTGGAATGGGCCAGGTAGATGACCGTAACCCCCGCCGCGATCAGCAGCAACTGCTGCAGCGTGACCTTCACCTCCAGGCGCTTGTGCAAGCCGGGGATCAGGTCCGCCACGGCGATGTACAGGAAGCTGGAAGCGGCCACCGCCAGCACGTAGGGCAGCGCCTGCCGGGCCTCGCCCAGGGCATAGAAGGCCACCACGCCACCGATCACCGTGGTCAGGCTCGAAAGGATGTTATAGACAAAGGCCTTGCGGCGGCTGAAGCCGCTGTGCAGCAGCAGGGCGAAATCACCCACCTCCTGGGGGATCTCGTGGGCCGCCACCGCCAGTGCGGTGACCACGCCGAGATGGAAATCCGTCAGGAAAGCCGCCGCGATGAGCACCCCGTCCACCAGGTTGTGCAGGCCGTCGCCCACCAGCACCATGGTGCCGATGGCCTGCTGCTGGGCGTGGGCGTGTCCGTGATGTTCGTGTTCATCCGGGGCATGCACCTCGCACACCTCGTGGTGACAGTGACGCCAGATGACCAGCTTTTCCAGCAGGAAGAACGCGAACAGGCCCAGCAGCACGGTGCCGGTGATGACGTGGTAGTCCTCCACCCCCGGCGCGGCCAGGGCGTGTGGCAACAGCGCCAGCAGGGCCGCGCCCAGCAGGGCGCCGATGGCGAAGCTCACGAAATGGGGCAGCAGGTCGGTACGCGTGCGCTCCGGCAGGAGCAGGAATACCGAGGCGGCGAGCACGCTGAGCACGCCGCCCAGCAGAGTGAAGAGGATGATCCAGAGTAACAGGGGCATGCTGGTTTACTGCTTCCTCTAGTGTTCCAAAAAAACCGAGTCGGCTGGTGAAAAACACACGCCAAGGCAAGGGGTCAACTATCCGCCATTGGCGCTATAAAGCCGTCATTCCCGCGAAGGCGGGAATCCAGGTTTTCAAAGCAATGGATTCCCGCCTTCGCGGGAATGACGACATCGTTTCGCGGAATGACGAAACCGGCATGATACCCGAAGCCGGGCCCGGCCGCGTCACTCCCGCCAGATCAGGGTCGCCATGCGGCCGGTGACCCCGTCGCGGCGATAGGAATAGAAGCGCTCGGCCTCGCGGAAGGTGCAATGCTCGCCGCCATAGACCTCATCCACCCCCCGGGCGGCCAGGCGCAGGCGCGCCAGACCATACAGGTCCGCCAGCCAATGACCGGGCCGGGTCTCCTGGAAGGCTGCGGCGGCGGCCGGCTGGAAGGCCAGGAAGGCGTTGCGCACCTCCGGTCCCACCTCGAAGGCCGCCGGACCGATGGCCGGTCCCAGCCAGGCCAGGTACTCCCCGGGTCCGAGGGCATCGAGGGCGGCCTCCAGCACGCCGCCGGCCAGGCCGCGCCAACCGGCATGTACCGCCGCCACCCGCTGGCCATCGAGGCTGCAGAACAACACGGGCAGACAATCGGCGGTGAGCACGGCGCACACCGCACCCGGCGTGGTGGCATAGCTGCCATCGGCCTGCACCGGGGCGCTGGCCCGCGCCGCGTCCACCAGGCTGCTGCCATGCACCTGCGTCAGCCAAACCGGCTCTGCCGGCAGCCGGAAGCGCTCGCGCAGGAGACGGCGATTTTCGCGCACCGCCTCCGGGTCGTCGTCCACGTGGTCGGCCAGGTTCCAGTCCGCGAAGGGCACCCGGCTGACGCCGCCGCGACGCAGGGTGGTCAGGGCCTTCACGCCGGCCGGTGCCGGCCAGTCCGGCAGCAGTACGTGGGGTTCGCAGGGACGATGGTCGGTCATGGGTTGTCCTGCAGGTCGGCGCGCAGGATGGCCAGCAATTCCTGCATATCCGCCGGCAGCGGGATCTCCCAGCTCATTTCCTCGCCGCTCAGGGGGTGGCGCAGGGTCAGACGCGCGGCATGCAGGGCCTGGCGCGGGAAACCGCGCAGGGCCTGGCGCAGGGCCTCGCCCGTTCCCTTCGGGATGCGCGGGCGGCCGCCATAGACGGGATCGCCCACCAGCGGACAGTGGATATGGGCCATGTGCACCCGGATCTGGTGGGTGCGGCCCGTCTCCAGTCGTACGCTCACGTGGGTATGGCCGCGAAACCGCTCCACGACCCGGTAGTGGGTCACCGCCGGCTTGCCCCCGGGCGTCACCGCCATGCGCTTGCGATCCACGCCGTGGCGCCCGATGGGTGCGTCGATCGTACCGCCGGCGGTCAGTACCCGCTGCACCACCGCCTGGTATTCCCGCCCCATGGTATGGGTCTGCAACTGCTCCACCAGGGATTTGTGGGCCACCAGGCTGCGCGCCACCACCATCAGGCCGGAAGTATCCTTGTCCAGGCGGTGCACGATCCCCGCGCGCGGCAGTGTGACCAGGCCCGGATCATGGTGCAGCAAGGCGTTCTGCAGGGTGCCGTCGGGATTGCCCGCCGCGGGGTGCACCACCAGCCCGACGGGCTTGTGCAGCACCAGGATGGCCTCGTCCTCGTGGACGATGTCGAGGGGAATCGCCTCCGCCTCGACCCGGCCCTCCGGCTCCAGCTCCGCATCGATGAGCACCTGCTCGCCGCCCAGCACCGCATCCCGGGGGCGCGGCAGGCGATCGTCCAGGCGCACCTGCCCCGCCTTGATCCACTGGCTCAGGCGGCTGCGGGAATAATCCGGAAACAGCTCCGCCAGCACCTGGTCCAGGCGCCGGCCGGCCTGCTCAGGGGGTATGCGCGCGGCGAGTCGAATGGTTTCATGCATCGGGAATCGGGCCTGGTTTGCGGTATACTGCGGGGCATTCTGCGATCACCATGACGAGATACCCCAGCCCCATGCGTTTGTCGAGTATTTTTCTGATTACCTGTCTCCTGGTCCTCAACAGCGGCTGTGCCTGGCTGAGCAAGCAGGCCGATCCCACCGCCCGCATGTCCGCCGAGGAGCTGTACGCCACCGCCAAGGAATCCCTGGAGAAGAACGATTACGAAGTCGCCATCCAGCATTTCGAATCCCTGGAGGCGCGTTTCCCCTTCGGCCGCCACGCCCAGCAGGCACAGCTGGAGATCGCCTACGCCTATTACAAGAGCGGTGAATCCGATTCCGCCCTCGCCGCCCTGGACCGTTTCATCAATCGTCACCCGCAACATCCGCACGCGGATTATGCCTGGTACATGAAGGGGCTGGTGAATTTCAACCGTGGCGCCAGTTTTCTCGACCGCCTGTTCCCGCGTGATGCCACGGAACGGGACAATCGGGCCGCGCTCCAGGCCTTCCAGGATTTCAGCGAACTGCTGCGGCGCTACCCCAACAGCCGCTATGCCGAGGATGCCAGCCTGCGGGTGGTGTTCCTGCACAACGGCCTGGCGCGCCATGAGATAAACGTGGCGGAATACTACATCCGCCGCGGCGCTCCGGTGGCCGCCATCAACCGCGCCCGCTTCGTGCTGGAGAATTACCAGCGCACCCCGGCCGTGGCCGACGCCCTGGTGGTACAGGTGAAGGGCTATCGCATGCTGGGGATGGACAGCCTGGCGAAGGATGCCCTGCGGGTGCTGCGGATGAATTACCCGGAGCATGCCTTTTTTGACGGACAGGCGGACGGCAACACAGTAAGGCCGACCACCACCGGGTTTTCCCTGTAGGAGCGGCCTTGGCCGCGAACGCTTTGGCACGAAACCCGGTTCGCGGGCAGAGCCCGCTCCTACAGGCGCTTCATTGCGAGCAAAACTCAGCAATAACGGTCACGCCGGGGCTGGATCAGATCGCGTCCTGATCCTGCTCGCCGGTGCGGATGCGCACCACCTGCAGCACGTCGGTCACGAAGATCTTGCCGTCGCCGATCTTGCCGGTGCGCGCGGCATTGGTGATCACCTCCACGCAACGATCGACCTGGTCATCGTTGACCACCAGCTCCAGCTTCATCTTGGGCAGGAAGTCCACCACGTACTCGGCGCCACGATACAGTTCCGTGTGCCCCTTCTGGCGACCGAAACCCTTCACCTCGGTGGCGGTCATGCCGGTAATGCCCACTTCCGACAGGGCCTCGCGCACGTCGTCCAGCTTGAAGGGCTTGATGATGGCTTCGACCTTTTTCATTTTTGCATTCCCCTGGTGAGCGAGCGATCGCCATACGATACCGAAAAAGGAACCTATTCGACAGTGGCCCGTCGCCCCCTGTAGGAGCGGCCTTGGCCGCGAATAGGGTGAATGCCGCACCAACCTGTTCGCGGCCAAGGCCGCTCCCACAGGGGGGCGAGACCTATTTCTCGCCCCGATCCATCTGCGCCGCCAGGTAGTCCGAGGTAATGGGATAACGGCGGTCGCGGCCGAAGGCGCGGCGGGTGATGCGTACCCCGGGCGGCGCCTGGCGACGCTTGTATTCATTGCGGTCTACCAGGGTCGCCACGCGGCGCACGATATCGGCCTCGAAGCCCATGGCGATGATCTCGGCGATGCTGTGATCCTGTTCCACGTAGGCCTCCAGGATGGGGTCGAGCATCGCGTAGGGCGGCAGGGAGTCCTCATCCTTCTGGTCCGGTGCCAGTTCCGCCGAGGGCGGTCGATCCAGCACCCGTTGCGGGATCACCGCACCCAGCCCATTGCGGTAGGCGCACAACTGGTAGACCAGCAGCTTGGGTACATCCTTGATGGGTGCGAAGCCGCCGGCCATGTCGCCGTACAGGGTGGCGTAGCCCACGGACATCTCGCTCTTGTTGCCGGTGGTGAGCACCATCTTGCGCTTCTTGTTGGAGATGGCCATGAGCACGATGCCGCGGCAGCGCGCCTGGATGTTCTCTTCCGTGGCATCGGGGGTTGTGCCGGCGAACTCGCCGGCCAGCAGGTCCAGGAACTGGCGGAACACCGGTTCGATGGGGATGATCCGGTAGTCCACGCCCAGGGCACGGGCCTCGTCCTCGGCATCCTCCAGGCTCATGTCGGCGGTATAGCGCGAGGGCATCATCACCGCCTCCACCACCCCGGCACCCAGGGCATCGACGGCGATGGCCAGGGTCAGGGCCGAATCGACGCCACCGGACAGGCCGATGACCACGCCCTCGAACCCGTTGTGGCGCACATAATCGCGCACGCCCAGCACCAATACCTTATAGATCGCCTCCAGCTCGCCGGGCGGTGCCACCAGGGCAAGCGGCCGGGGCACCACCGGGTCGGTGCCGTCGAAATCCACCGGGAACAGCCCGTCCACGCAGATCGGCGCCCGCTGGGTGACCTCGCCCCGGGCATTCATGACGAAGGAACCGCCATCGAACACCAGTTCATCCTGGCCGCCCACCAGGTTGACGTACAGGGCCGGCAGTCCGGTCTCCGTCACCCGCTGGCGCAGCACCGCCTCACGCTCGCCGCTCTTGCCCTTGTGAAAGGGAGAGGAATGGATCGTCAACAGCAGGCGGGCGCCGGCCTCCTTCGCCCGCAGGCAGGGATCGGCCATCCAGATGTCCTCGCAGATGCACAGGGCCACCGGCACGCCGGCGATCTCCGTCACACACACCCCGTCGCCGGACTCGAAATAACGCTTCTCGTCGAACACGCTGTAATTGGGCAAGTGGCGTTTCTGCACCGTGGCCACCACCTGGCCCTCGCGCAGCAGCGAGGCGGCGTTATAGCGCCCGCCGGTGGCCTCCAGGGGATAGCCGAGGATGACATCGATGCCCTGCACCTCGCGCTTCACCCGTTCCAGGTACTCCAGCACCATGAGCTGGAAGCCGGCGCGCAGCAGCAGGTCCTCGGGCGGGTAGCCACTCAGGGTCAGCTCGGGAAACACGATGGCCTGGGCCTGCAGCTCATCGCGGGCGCGAATGATGGCGGCGATGACCTTGCGGGCGTTGCCGGGGATGTCGCCGACCCGCAGGTCGAGCTGGGCCATGACGATGCGCAGTTGCGAGCTCATCGGGCGCCGATCATCGCAGCCACGCCCTTGTAGGAGCGGCCTCTGGCCGCGAAGGGGTTTTGACCTTGCAGATAAACGAAACCCCTTCGCGGCCAGAGGCCGCTCCTACAGGGAGGGAAAAGCGAAAAGGGGACAGAGCCCTTTTCATCCGGTGAAGAACTCCTGCATGAGCTTGCCCATGTCCGCCGGGGAGCGCGCGACGCGCACGCCGGCGGCTTCCAGGGCGTTGATCTTGGCGGTGGCGGTGCCGCTGCCACCACTGATGATGGCGCCGGCATGGCCCATGCGCTTGCCCTTGGGCGCGGTGACACCGGCGATGTAGGCCACCACCGGCTTGCGCACCTTGGCCTTTATATACTCGGCGGCACGCTCCTCGGCGTTACCGCCGATCTCGCCCACCAGGATGATGCCCTTGGTCTGGCGGTCGGCCTCGAACAGTTCCAGGCAGTCGACGAAGTTCAGGCCCTGGATGGGATCGCCGCCGATGCCGACGCAGGTGCTCTGTCCCAGGCCCACCTGGGTGGTCTGGTGCACGGCCTCGTAGGTCAGGGTACCGGAGCGGGACACGATGCCGATGCTGCCGGGCTGGTGAATGGAACCCGGCATGATGCCGATCTTGCACTCGCCGGGGGTGATGATGCCGGGGCAGTTGGGACCGATCAGCCGGCTGCCGCTGCCCTTGAGCACCGCTTTCACCTTGAGCATGTCCAGCACCGGAATACCTTCGGTGATGCAGACGATGGTCTCGATGCCGGCATCGGCCGCCTCCAGGATGGCGTCGGCCGCGAAGGGCGCCGGGACGTAGATCATGGTGGCATTGGCGCCGGTTTCCTGCACCGCATCGCGCACCGTGTCGAACACCGGCCGCTCGAGGTGCTGCTGGCCGCCCTTGCCCGGGGTGACGCCGCCCACCAGGTTGGTGCCGTAGGCAATGGCCTGTTCGGAATGGAAAGTGCCCTGCTTGCCCGTGTAGCCCTGGCAAATGACCTTGGTGCTCTTGTCGACGAGGATGCTCATGCGGCGAGCACCTCGTGGACCGCCTTCTTGGCGGCATCGGTGAGGCCATCCGCCGTCAGCACGTTCAGGCCTGAATCGGCGAGCAGGCGCTTGCCCTGCTCCACATTGGTCCCTTCCAGCCGCACCACCACCGGTACCGTCATCCGCACCTCCTTCACCGCCTGGATAATGCCCTCGGCAATCAGGTCGCAACGCACGATGCCACCGAAGATATTCACCAGGATGGCCTTCACCTTGGGGTCGGAGAGGATGAGCTTGAAGGCCTCGGCCACCTTCTCCGCGGTGGCACCACCGCCCACGTCGAGGAAGTTCGCCGGTTCGCCGCCGTGCAGCTTGATGAGGTCCATGGTGGCCATGGCCAGGCCGGCGCCATTCACCATGCAGGCGATGTTGCCGTCCAGGGTTATGTAGTTGAGGCCGTGTTCGCTGGCGGCCATTTCCCGGGCATCCTCCTGGCTGGTGTCGCGCAATTCCTGCAGCTCGGCGTGGCGGTAGAGGGCGTTGGCGTCCAGGTCCATCTTGGCATCCAGGGCCAGCAGCGTGCCTTCCTCGGTCACCACCAGGGGATTGATCTCCAGCAGGCTGGCATCCAGGTCCTGCATCAGCCGGTAGAGGTTCAGCAACAGGCTGGTGAGCGCGGCGACCTGTTTGCCTTCCAGGCCGAGGGCGAAGGCGAGGTTGCGGCACTGGTAGGGCTGCAGACCGGCCGCCGCGTGTACCGCCTCAGTAATGATCGCCTCGGGGGTTTCCGCCGCCACCTGCTCGATGTCCATGCCGCCGCTGGCCGAGGCCATGAACACCACTCGTTCGCGGGAGCGGTCCACCAGCACGCTCAGGTACAGTTCCCGCGCGATGCCCACGGGCTGCTCGATGAGCAGACGATGCACCGGCAGGCCCGTGGCACCGGTCTGGTGGGTCACCAGGGTGGAGCCCAGCAACTGGTTGGCGAAGTGGGCCAGGTCGTCGAGGCCCTCCACCATCCGCACCCCGCCGGCCTTGCCGCGTCCGCCGCTGTGCACCTGGGCCTTCACCACCCAGCGTCCCCCGCCCAGCGCCTTGGCGGCGGACAGGGCCTCATCGGGGCTATGCGCCACGCGGCCCTCGGGAACGGGGATGCCATAACGGGCGAACAACTGCTTGGCCTGGTGTTCGTGAAGATGCATGCAGGGCTCCCGGGCGTTGGAAAGGACGTATTGTGGAATATTGGCGTGGGCAGTGCAAAAGTGCCTGAGGCCAGCCCCTTTTCGCCTTGCGTCCTTTCCCCCCAACCGGGAAACTAACCCCTATGTTCGGAATCCGCCTGCTGATCGTCCTGTTCGCCATCGCCGCCGTGGTACTCATCCTGCGGCGCATGTACCGCCGTCCGGCGCCCAAGCAGCCGCTCGCCGCTCCGGGGCAGATGGTGCGTTGTGCCCACTGCGGTCTGTACCTGCCCCGCGACGAGGCGACCCGCAAGGACGACCTGGATTTCTGTTCCGCCGACCATCGTGACCGGCACACCCGGGGCTGACCTTGATCCCGGCCTACCTGGAGCCCTTCAGCGCCACCCCGGACATGGCCCGCGACAGCCAGAGCTGGGGTCCGCTGCGCTTCCTGACCTTCTACCGGCTCATCCTCGCCGGCTCCCTCACCACCATTTTCATCCTGTCCGACACCGTTCCCCTCGGGCAGGACGTCCCGCTGCTGTTCGCCGCCACCGGGATCCTCTATACCGCCTTCGCCCTCGTCGCCGGCTTCGCCGCGCGCCTGCGCCGCCCCGCCTTCGGCTGGCAGACCGGCGTGCAGATCCTGGTGGACATCGTCGCCATCACGCTGTTGATGCACGCCAGTGGCGGCCTCTCCAGCGGCCTCGGCATCCTGCTGGTGGTGGCGGTCGCCGCCGGCAGCCTGCTGATGCCGGGGCGGCCGGCCTTCCTGTTCGCGGCCATCGCCACCCTGGCGGTATTGGGCCAGTACGGCATCGCCTTCCTGCAGAACATCGCCATCCCCGCCGGCGGCATCACCCAGTCGGGTCTGCTGGGCGCGGCCTTCTTCGCCACCGCCGCCATGGCACGCATGCTGGCCCTGCGCCTGCGCGAGAGCGAGGAACTGGCGGAACAGCGCGGCGTCGACCTTGCCAACCTGCGGGAACTCAATGAACGCATCGTCCAGCGCCTGCAGTCGGGCATCGTGGTGGTGGATCCGGAGGGCCGGGTGCGGCTCATGAACCGCACTGCCTGGATGCAGCTGGGCATGCCGCCGGAGCAGGCGGGCCGGCCCATCGCCGAGATCTTCCCGGAACTGCACCAGCACCTGAACACCTGGTGCAAAAACCCCGACTGGACCCCGCCCATCCTGCGCCCGGAGGGCAGCGAGACGGGGCTGATCCCCAAGTTCACCCGCCTGGGAACCGCCAGCGGCGTGGGCGCCATCATTTCCCTGGAGGACAGTACCGCCCTCGCGGAACAGGCCCAGCAGATGAAGCTCGCCTCCCTGGGCCGGCTCACCGCCAGCATCGCCCACGAGGTCCGCAACCCCCTGGGCGCCATCAGCCATGCCGCCCAGCTGCTGGCGGAATCGGACCAGCTCGGGGCCGGCGACCAGCGCCTGGTGCAGATCGTGCGCAACCACGCCCAGCGCATGAACGGCATCATCGAAAACGTGCTGCAATTGTCGCGGCGGCGCCAGAACGCCCCCCAGCCGCTGGAACTGGGCAGCTGGCTGGAACACTTCCTGGCGGAGTTCAATGCCACCCTGCACACCAGTGCCGGCCAGATCCAGCTGCACGCCTCCGGGCCCGTGCAGGCGGAGATGGACCCCAGCCACCTGCACCAGGTGCTCTGGAACCTGCTACAGAACGCCCTGGAACACGGCGGCGCCCACGGTCAGCCGGTGCGGGTGCGCATCAACACCGGCTACCTGGAGCCCGGCGGCAAGCCCTTCATCGAGGTGATCGACAACGGCCCCGGCATCACCCCCGAGGCGCGCGAGAACATCTTCGAGCCCTTCTTCACCACCGCACCCCAGGGCACCGGCCTGGGCCTGTACATCGCCCGCGAGCTGTGCGAAAGCAACCAGGCGCGCCTGCGCTATGATGCGGTACCGGACGGTGGCAGTTGTTTCCGCATCGAGCTGCCGCGGGTGAGTGAATGACCCTGTAGGAGCGGGCTCTGCCCGCGAACATCCGCGGCCAAGGCCGCTCCTACGGGGGAGCAGCACATTGACAGACTGGAATCACGACATGGCAACCCACACCGCACTAGTAGTCGATGACGAACCGGACATCCGCGAGCTGCTGGAGCTGACCCTGGGGCGCATGAACATCGAGACCCGCGCGGCGGCGGACCTCAAGGAGGCGCGCGGCCTGCTTGCCGGCCAGCACTTCGACCTGTGCCTCACCGACATGCGCCTGCCCGATGGCAACGGCCTGACCCTGGTGGAAGAAATCCAGCAACAGTTCCCGGACCTGCCGGTGGCGGTGATCACCGCCCATGGCAGCATGGACGCCGCCATCCATGCACTGAAGGCCGGCGCCTTCGACTTCGTGTCCAAGCCCGTGGACCTGCAGGTGCTGCGCAACCTGGTGAACAGCGCCCTCAAGCTGGCCGACACGGAACCCCAGCCGGACCGGCGCAGCCGCGACACCCTGCTCGGCGATGCTCCCATCATGCAGCGCATCCGCGCCACCATCGTCAAGCTGGCGCGCAGCCAGGCACCCGTATTCATCAGCGGCGAATCGGGCACCGGCAAGGAACTGGTGGCGCGCCTGATTCATGCCAAGGGTCCGCGCTACGACAAACCCTTCGTGCCGGTGAACTGCGGCGCCATCCCCGCCGAGCTCATGGAAAGTGAATTCTTCGGCCACAAGAAGGGCAGCTTCACCGGCGCCGGCGGCGACAAGGAAGGCCTGTTCCAGGCCGCCGCCGGCGGCACCCTGTTCCTGGACGAGGTCGCCGACCTGCCCCTGCACATGCAGGTGAAGCTGTTGCGCGCCATTCAGGAAAAGGCCATCCGCCCGGTAGGCGCCGCGAGCGAGATCCCGGTGGACGTGCGCATCCTCTCCGCCACCCACCGCGACCTGCCGAAACTGGTGGCCGAGGGCCAGTTCCGCCAGGACCTGTTCTACCGCATCCATGTCATCGAGCTACAGGTGCCGAGCCTGCGCGAACGGCACGAGGACATCCCCCTGCTGGCCGACCACATCCTGGAAAAACTGGCCGAGGAGATGGGCATCGCGGTACCCCACCTGACCGACCCCGCCCTGGCCCGGTTGCAGGCCTACCCCTTCCCCGGCAATGTGCGCGAACTGGAAAACATCCTGGAACGGGCCATGACCCTGTGCGAAGGCGAGCACATCGAGGCGGCGGACCTGCATCTGCGCGACAATGGCAAACCCGTGTCCGCAACCCTGACCGAACAGGATGCCGCCAACCTGCCCGACGGCATACCCCTGGAAGACTACCTGGAAACCATCGAGAAACAGGCCATCCTCGATGCCCTCGAGAAGGCCCACCACAACAAGACCCAGGCCGCCAAGCTGCTGGGCATCACCTTCCGTGCGCTGCGCTATCGTCTGAAGAAGCTGGGGCTGGAATAGAAACCGGGGTCAGGTCTTGCAATCCAACTTCGCATGACGGATTACAAGACCTGACCCCGTAGTAAGTAGTATATTCTCGTCATTCCGGGGAATGCCGGCATCCAGATCCCGCTACGCGGCAAATTCATGGATTCCCGCCAGCGCCGGAATGACGAAAAATAGCCCTCTGCCTAAGTCAGTGCCATTCCTCTATATTTGGAAATATCCTCATGAAACCGTCAACCGCCCTTGAGCTCAAGCGAACCGCCATACGCGAAATGGCTCGTCGATATCGCACGGGGAATCCACGGGTTTTTGGCTCCGTATTGCATGGCACTGACCAGGATGATAGCGACCTTGATCTGCTGGTGGATGCTCTGCCTGGGGTTACTTTGTTCGATCTCGGTGGACTGCAAGCGGAACTGGAGGATTTACTTGGTGTACGGGTGGATCTATTGACGCCCGGTGACCTGCCACCAAAGCTGCGCGAACAAGTCCTGGCAGAGGCTCGTCCCGTATGACCGAGAGCCGCCTTTCTGCGCACCGCACTGGAAGAAATCAGCATCCCTGGTGGCGAGGCCGCGTTTCTTGCAGCGCTCAGACAAGTGGCACAAGCCCGGGGCGGCATCACACAGCTTGCCAAGAATGCCAACATGAAACGCGAAGCCGTTTCGAGGGCCCTGTCCACGCGCGGAAATCCTACGCTCAAGACACTCGCGACCTTGTACCGTGCCTTGCTGCCTGATGCAGGCGACAAGGATGCCGCCTGACCCCGGTGTACCTGCCTAGAGCCCCCTCATACCCAATCCCCGTGCCTTGCGATCGAAGCTGACGACCTCCTGGCAGCCGTGCGCCCACGCGAGCTCGATGATGAGTGCATCGCTGAAATCGGCATTGGCCGCCACTTGGCGCCGCAGGGCGCGCACCACCAGCGCCGCCCGCTCCACCCGCAGCTGCCGCGTCTCCAGCAAGGCGCGCAGGGCACGGGTAACATCCACGCGCCCGATGCCGTAACAGGCCCGCAGGACCCAGGCGATCTCCGCCAGCACCACCAGCGAGATAAAACCCGGCTGACCGGCGGAGAGTTCCTCCTCGATAAAGGCGTTGGCCCGCGCGGCCTGCACCGGATCATCCTGCATCAGGTAGCGGACCACCACATTGGTATCCAGACCGATCATGGCGCCTCCTTGCGCATGCCGCTATTTGCGGGAACGTCGGTAACGGCCAACCACCGCCTCGGCGATAGCCTTGTCCATATCCCCAGTCGAAACCGGCGTACCGGCCGGCCCCAGCATGCCACGCAAGGACCGCACATCCCGCGTGACCGCGATCAGCTCGAATCGGCCATCGCCCAGATCGACGAACTCCACCCGGTCACCGGCCGCCAGGCCGAGCGCCTCCCGTACCGGCTTGGGGATGGTGACCTGCCCCTTGGTGGTGAGGGTGGCGATGCTCATCGCATGACTCCTTACATTACTTAATAATCCTTACCGTAGCCCAGGACTCGGAATCCGTCAATTCCAGTTGCAATTCGTGGTCCGACCCTACGGCGCTACGGCGCTCCTACAGCGTCACGGTTGACGTTTAACGTCGCGCGTTATACGCTCTGACTCATGATCAGGAGCTTTCGCTGCAAGGATACGCAGGCGCTGTTCGAGGGACGGACCCCGCGACGCTTCCGCGGCATCGAACAGCCGGCAACACGCAAGCTGCAGATGCTGGATGACGTCGCTGTCCTGCAGCGCGATCTAGGAGGCATTCCCGGCAACCGTCTGGAAAAACTGTCCGGCAACCGCAAGGGACAATGGAGCATCCGGATCAACGATCAATGGCGCATCTGTTTCCAGTGGAAGGACGGTGATGCAAGCAACGTCGAGATTGTCGATTACCACTGAGGTACTGTCATGGCTGCACCCAATAACCGCATGCGCCCGGTTCATCCGGGTGAGATTCTGAGAGAAGACGTGCTTACGCCGATGGGCCTGAGCGCCAACGCACTCGCGCGCGAACTGCGCGTCCCGGTCACGCGGATCAGCGAAATCCTGCACGGTCGCCGGGCGATCACCGCCGATACGGCGCTGCGCCTGGCGCGTTACCTCGGCGTTTCAGCGCAATACTGGCTGAACCTGCAGGCCAGCTACGATCTGAAGGTTGCGGAGCAGACGTCGGGAAAGCAGATTGAAAGGGAAATCCAACCGCGGGAATCGGTGGCGGCTTGAACGTCGATTATCACCCTGACCCCAACCATCCCCTGTAGGAGCAGGCGCTGGCCGTGCTCGGACGACATGCGGAAGTGCGGGTAGCCTAGGAGACCCTGACATGCGCTACCCGGTCGTGCTCCACAAAGATCCCGACAGCGATTACGGCATAACCGCTCTCGTTTGCTGACCAAGGTGACCAAAATGGTCACCTACTGACCCGCCGGGTCTGTCTCGGCCGGGCATGTGGCCGCGCGGGGCCAGATTCCAAACACCCCACCCTTGCCGCAACCGCCCTCTGATGAAGACTTATAAGATTGTTTTCACGAGATTTTCCAAATAATCCCCCAAGCGCGGGCCAAACTCGCCAAAGCTGGCACAACTCCTGCTTTAGTCCATTCAGCCATCCCTCCATGGCACCGCCGCAAACACGGCACCTGTGGAACGGCTTTCGATCCGACACTCGTTTCAACTGAACTGGGGATTACATCATGAAAAAGGTACAACAGGGTTTCACCCTAATCGAACTTATGATCGTTGTGGCGATCATTGGTATTCTGGCGGCCGTCGCGCTTCCGGCGTATCAGGACTACACCAACCGGGCAAAGGTTTCTGAAGTCATGCTGGCAGCATCCTCAGCACGCACCGCGATTGCTGAATTTGCCTCTACAAATAATGCATTGCCTACCGCCTCCTTCGCAGTTGAGACACAGGTATCAACCTACGTAAGTGGTGTTACCTGGAACGGCACCCTCGTCACTGCAACAGCAACAGGCACAAATGTAACCGCTATTGATGGGCAAACGATCACCTTGACGCCAACCCTCGGCAGCAATGGGCAGGTATCATGGGCATGTGCCGGCTCTATACCTGACAGATTCCGTCCGTCTAGCTGTCGCTAGGACCATCCTGCAAAGATGCAAGATGCATCTCACAAACCCCGGCGTGTGCCGGGGTTTGTGTATTTAAATTTCGCGCAACTCCACATTCACTCGTGAAGAATAATGACACTATAACTGCGGGCCTAATTCTCTATATCGCCCTAGTAATCGTGGCGCTTGCCTATCTACCTGCACTTAGTGCGGGGTTTCATTTCGATGATATCGACAACCTTGCAGGTCTCAGCAAGATTCTGGATACTCAGACTGCACTAGATTTTATTTTCGGTGGCCAAGCGGTCCCTTTAGGCCGACCTGTTGCACTAGCAAGTTTCGCGGCACAGGCCCATGCATGGCCAAGCTCGCCGGGGACGTTTCTTTACACCAATATCTGCATCCATCTACTAAATGGCCTTCTTGTCGCGTGGGTTGCATATCTTATTAATATCGGTAGGGGTCGAGAGCAAAAAAACTCCTCATTAATCGCCGTCATTTCAGCAGGGATTTGGATGATCCTCCCCCTGCTCGTCTCAAGCAATCTGTTCATCATTCAAAGAATGACAACACTGACATCAGGAATACTACTTGTAAGCCTGGTTGGCTACCTGAAAGCACGACAATCCCTAAACGAAAGACCATGCTTGGCGCTGACATGGATGACACTTTGCTTAATTATAGGCACCTCATTTGCAACCTTGTCGAAAGAAAATGGCATTCTTCTACCTGCATTTGTACTGGTATTGGAATCCACTCTACTTAGAAAGCCAGAAGTAATCCGCCCGACATTATGGCGCATATGGAAAGGAATTTTCATGTTTGTGCCACTCATAATCATTGTGGTTTTCCTAGCACGCCAATTACCTTACCCCGAATCAACTGTTATCGCACGACAATACACCGGAGCAGAGCGGCTACTCACACAAGCTCACGTAATGTGGTTATATATCTGGAATGCCTTTATCCCGAATCCTTCAGCACTTGGCCCATTTCATGACGACCAAGCCATCTATCGGTACCCATTAAGCTTCACGAGTGTAGTTTCTGTGCTCGGATGGTGCCTAGCTATACTTATCGCCATCATCCATCGTAAAAGACGACCCGAAATCTCCTTTGCGGTAGGCTGGTTCATGACAGGCCACTTACTAGAGTCATCCACTGTGGCTCTAGAACTCTATTTTGAGCATAGAAACTACACTCCAATCATTGGGCCGATATTTGCAGTTGTTACACTGTTGTTAAGCACTACAAATCTACGCTTCCAAAGGCTCGCTCACGCTGGGTTAGCAGCTTACAGTATCGCGCTGATTTTCACGCTCATAAATCAGACGAGCCTTTGGGGAAGCTCACGCCTTGCGGCCGAAATGTGGGCAATCCAGAAGCCTGATTCACCCAGGGCAATTACAAATCTCGCCATGAAGCTGGAGACAGAAGGTGAGTTCCAAGCGATTGATCGTATATTATCTGATTTTTTGAACCGCCATCCTCATGCACAAATAATTCGTTTACAAAAAATAATTTACTCATGCAATCTTGTGCCTGAAAACTCGAATATCGACATCAATCAGCTCAGCTTTACGCCCGTTAAAAATTCGATCAATTTTGCGACATGGGCGTCAAGAGTACCCGAAATACTTTATGCAAAAAAATTGAACAATAACTGCGAAAATTTTAATGAAAATGAAATAGCCTCTCTTGCAAACAACCTCTTGGCACATCCCGATATCCAGTACTCGAAGATAGCAATTCACAATTTGAACAGCATACTCTCAGCAATGGCGATAAATCGCGGCGATTTCGTTACGGCCACCATCAATCTCGACAAGGCGTTGAGCGCAAGTTTCAATATTGACACTCTTGAAGTCGCACTGCGTGTCGCCGTTTTTAATTCTGATTTTTCCCGCGCAGAAAGCCTACTCAATGCGGCTGAATATTACCGCCCCACTCACCCTGTAAAAGGCATTATATGGGATCGAGAAATTGACCGAATGACAACATTGGTCTCCAATAGAAAATTGGAGTATTTCTCTAGCGAAAAGACCAGCCATGTTGACGTAATTCAATCCCACGATGGGCCAGGAATTGAAAAGAATAGATCCTCCAATATATAAGCTCACTCATAACTCGTAACGGTATAAATTAAGCAGATTAGACCAATCATTCTGACCACATCACAATTTAGAGAAGATCATAGGATGACAAGCACTATTTCTCTCCCCACAGACTTCCTCGGTAAGCCGAAACCTCCTATTTGGAAACCATCCATTACGAAAATCTCATGAATCACCCACACAAACTAAGCATACTCGTCGTTTCCACATCATTTCCAACGACAATGAATCCAGTAAGCGGAATTTTCATTAAGCGACTCACCGATGCTCTCGCGATAAACAACAAACTTCGCGTACTTGCCCCCGCCGGCAGAAGGAATTTCGATGCTGATAATAGCAATTATCCCGTAGATTTTTTTCGTTATGGAATGCGCTCTTGGCAAGGACTCACTCATGATCCAGGCGGGATACCGATGGCCATAAAACGCCAGCCTCTTTTCTGGTTCGTGACCCCATTCTTCATGGCGAGCATGTTTTTAGCCGCTATGCGAGCGAGTCGAGATGTCGATATTATTCATGCAAATTGGACAATAACAGGTCTTATATGCTGCCTTGTAGGGAAACTTCGGCACCTACCAGTCTTAACCACACTGCGTGGATCGGA
This sequence comes from Gammaproteobacteria bacterium, assembly GCA_026197075.1. GTDB lineage: Bacteria > Pseudomonadota > Gammaproteobacteria > DSM-19610 > DSM-19610 > JAIVHA01. Next base: position 30,162 of record JAPHQV010000029.1, read on the forward strand.
TGTCGAAAGCATATCAACATCAACCCTTAGCCGGATACTTGCAGGATTAACAATTCGCCTCAGCATCAAAACCGTAACAGTAAGCAGTAAGATGCTAGAATCTCTGCAGCAGCATTTCCCCAATAATGCTCATTGCATTACTCACATACCTAATGGAGTCAACGACGTTTTTTTTAGAATACCGTTACCTACTCCAGAAGTACGAAATATCAAGCTTGTCGCTATTGGGAACCTCACGCCCACAAAAGGTGTAAGAGATATTATCGATGCAATATCTACCATTAAGTCTTCAGTTACAATCACAATCGTCGGTGATGGGCCGGAACGAGATAATCTGGAAAACCAGGCACGCAGTCTCGGGCTTGAGGATAAAATTACATTTCTAGGCGCATGCGATCCAGAAAAAATACCAGGTATTCTTTGCGCCCATGACGCACTCATTCTAGCAAGTCACTCAGAAGGACGCCCCAACGTGGTTATTGAGGCAATGGCGGCAGGCCGCGCAGTACTCGCCTCTATGCTACCTGGGGTTCGGGAGCTGATTGACGATCACAAAAACGGGCTCCTGTTTCCACCAGGTGACGCCGCCGCCATCTCTAAAGCAATTGTTTATTTATGTGAAGAACCAAAGAGAATTCTTCAGTTTGGAATATCTGCACGAAAAAGCATAGAAGATCTAGAACTAAGCTGGACTTCCTGCGCAAACAGGTACACTCAACTATACACTCAAATTATGGATGGGAAGTAGTCTATGTGCGGACTAGCGTTCCAGTACACTCACGATCAACATCCAGAAGCAGTGAAGCATGCAATGAATGCCGCACTGAAAAGACTCCAACATCGCGGGCCTGACGAGAATGGGCTTTACGCTGACACGCCAGCGTATTTCGCCCATGCAAGATTATCTATCGTCGACCTTAATGACAGTCATCAACCCATGCATTCTCCTGATCAACGATTCACACTGGTATTCAATGGAGAAATCTACAACCACAAGGGATTGCGAAACGACCTTGCAAGCAAATGGACCTTCATTACTAAAGGTGATACCGAAGTTATATTGGCCGGGTTGATCCTTGAAGGCGAAAATTTCCTAACTCGCATGCAAGGGATGTGGGCATTTGCTTTTTGGGACAGTAGAACAGAACGTCTTTTACTGAGCCGTGATCGTATGGGAGAAAAACCTCTCTATTACACCCAACAACATGGCCGTTTCTCATGCGCTTCCGAGCTGCCAGCCTTACGCTGCCTAGCCACTTCACCCTGGAGCGATGACCTCGACTCGTCCGCTGACTATTTTCGCTTTGGCTATTGCTTACCAGGGTACACTGCCTGGAAACAGGTCTTTGAGGTACTACCGGGACACTGGCTAAGCTGGCGGCCAGGAGCGCCCATTGAACAGCACGCCTATTGGAAGTTGAACCTACCTGGATCAGAAAAATCACCTACAAATGATGACGATCTCCGTCACGCACTTGGCGAAGCCGTCAGGTCACGATTATTGGCAGACGTCGAAATAGGAGCATTTCTTTCAGGCGGCATCGATTCCTCCTTGATCTGTGCTTTAGCACAAGAGCAGATAAAACGCCCTCTCAAGACCTACACAATCGGCTTCAATCAATCATCTTACGACGAAAGTCACCATGCAGCAGAAGTTGCAGCATTTCTTGGTACTGATCACCATTGCGAAATCTTCACACATTGGGATGAAAAACAGCTAGAGAGCCTATTGCACAATCACCTTGGCCAGCCATTTTCTGATTCTTCTCTGCTTCCAACGGCGTTAGTGAGTCGCGTTGCCGCAGGGGGGGTTAAAGTTTCACTCTCTGGAGACGGCGCAGATGAGTTATTTGGCGGTTATCAGCGTTATCAGGCCCGAATCATTCTGCGATGGTACAGTCGCTTGCCCGGCACATTAAAAAAGGTCTCCGAGAAAATCATACAAGCCATCCCAGAACCTATGACACACCATAGTCGAAACCTATTAAAAAAGGCGCATCTATTCGTGGACATTGCCATGCGACAGCGCGCAGAAACCCCCTACATAGCACCTCTAATGTTTCATCCAGACGAATATGCCACCCTTTTTCCCGACCTGGTTGGCCTCGGCCACACGCCACATGGATTACCCCAACAGTCACAACCTGATGATCTCCAGCAAATGCTCTACAGTGATTCCCTAATCTACCTTCCGCAAGATATCTTAGCCAAAGTTGACCATGCCAGCATGGCCAGCAGCCTCGAAACACGCGCACCATTCCTTGATCATAAAGTCGTTGAACTTGCATTCAAACGGGATGCCCGCCAACATTTGTCGATCGGAAATGGAAAAAAATGGATACGCACAGCCTTCCATGACAAGCTTCCGGAAAAGACATGGGATAGACGCAAGCAAGGTTTCGGAGTCCCTGTTCACGAGTGGTTTCGTGGCGAACTTGGCGGCAAGCTAGTAAATTTACTAGCCAGCCAACCCAGCCCCATACGGAGTGAAGCAGCACTGAAAATGCTCAGCGCACACAAAAGTGGTGCACGTGATCATGGTCATCGCTTATGGATGCTATATGTTTACCTTAGCATGCAAAATTATGGCCAGCATTGACCAGTCAACAAATGAAGTCACATTATTTCTAGCCAATCTCGAAATGGGAGGAGCGGAGCGAGTAATTATCACTTTATCGAAAAAATTGGTTCAAAAGGGCCACAAGGTTAGCCTTATACTTGCAGATGCAAGTGGACCCTTACTAAACGAAGTAGATCCTAGCGTTCAGATTATAGACTTAAAATCATATCGAGCTGGCGAGCCAAGTTGGATCTTTGGTCTGCGCACATTATTAAAATTGAAGAAGCAATTAGAACGCAGCACACCTAATGTCTTATTAACCACCCTCACTGGAGCCAATTTGGTGGCTCTCATCGCAAAAAAGATTAGCAGCAGCAAATTCCGACTGGTAATTCGTGAGGCGGCGCCCCCGAAAAATATTCGCTCACTTGCGCGCAGGCAGTTGGTTCGGTGGCTATATCCGTCAGCAGACCAAATCATCGCTTTAACGACATCAATGAAGAATGAGATGATAGCCTCCATTGGACTACCAGCAAATAAAATCAGTGTAATCGGAAACCCATTGGATTCTGAAAGAATTAACGAACTTGCAAATGATGAACAGGACAACTTTGAAATCCTAAAGAGGAAACCTTACATTATTTCCATAGGACGGCTTACAGAACCAAAAGACTTCGTTACCCTAATTCGCGCCACTTCTAAGCTGCCATCAACCGACATAAACATGGTGATTATTGGTGAAGGACCCCAAAGGCCTATGATTGAATCACTGATTCAAAGCCTGAATCTCCAGAATCGTATCCATTTACTAGGTTTTCGCTCTAACCCATACCCATGGTTGCAAGCGGCATCGGGGTTCGTCCTTTCATCACGTTGGGAAGGCCACCCAAACTCTCTCCTAGAAGCGCTGCATTTTGGTTTGCCAATTGTGTCCACGGAATACGATCTTTCTGTATGGTCACTATTAGCCCCTCTATCATCCGAACAGTTTAGAATCGTACCCATTGGCGATGTTGACGCTCTTTCTCGTGCTATGACTGATATATTTATTAACGTTCATACCGAACATCAAAATTATCATTGCGGATATTCGGCCAATAATACAGTTGAACTATTCGAATCGACACTTTTCCCCTCTCAACCGAATGGCGGCGGGCAATGATTGCGCCGGAATCAAGCAGGAGTGAGCCAATCACGAATTCGCAGAACGATTGGCAGAAAAACATCCGACGGGTAGCTTATCTATTAGTTCTTTTACTAATAGTCGTATTCCTAGCAACGCTTGGGTCAACGCCCTGGCATCATGTCATATCAAACTGGCCCACTTTGTTTGCCGTAATGATTAGCACGGGGGCCGGGATCGTTATCCAAGCTCAGTCGTTTCGGTCAGTATGCATATCTGGCGCTCCAACCTTGCTTACAACCACCTCGATATGGTCAGTTTCTGCCTTAGTTTCGATTGCAACCCCTCTGCTGGCTGGTATTGCAACTCGAACAGCCTTACTGACCAAAGCAGGAGTGCCCTTGGGGCCCTGCCTGCTCAGCAGCATTCGCCAAATGTGGGTTGGGCTAGAATATGCGTTGCTTCTAGGAGCAGTTAGCTTCCCTTTCACTTCGTGGCCATTTTCCTTATGGGCTGCGATCGGTGCTGGCGCCGCCTGGACTGCGTTGATTACAACCCGACTCGCTAGTGCGCGTCAGCTCATCAAGAATTTGGGCAGATTCAAACCAAACCGAATCCGTAAAGCACTAGACTCCCTCAGAACACATATTCCAGGAGAGGCTCATCTCTGGTTTGTGCTGCAAATACTCATGATGAGCACCACCTATTTCTTGGGCTTCAACGGCATGGGGGCAGAGCTTAGCTTGATACAGGCAATCGCGCTTTCAGCACTGACTGTTATTTTGAGTTTGATCGTATTTGTGCCAAACGGATTAGGCATTACCGATGCACTATGGGTATTGGTCGCTACGCATGGAGGATTCACTCTGGATCAGGCAGTAGCAGTGGCTATTGTTATCCGGCTTTCTCACCTACTATCTTCGGGACTCATATATTTCATTGCTTCAGCAAAAATTCATAAACTCAATACTTCTTAATGATCACACCTTGCCCAGTAGGGAGATGCACAATAGTTTCAGCGCGCCCCAACATAAACTCATTAGCTGCAGCAAAAGCCCCAGGACAATTCTCGAAGCCATAATCATCCATCACGATTATCCCTCCTGCGACCATTCGATCATAAAAGAATTCAAGACTGCTCAAGGTAGGCTCATACAGGTCCACATCAATGTGAACCAGCTTAAATAACTGGCCGTCGACTTCAGAAAATCGCTCAGGAATCCAGCCTTTCATGATGTGAATATTACTGAATTCCTTCATGCGTTCTCTCAGGACTTCTTCGATGGAAGCCAAATCACCTTCCGACCACTGTTGCACACCTTCTGGGCTAAGGTCTTTCTCTGACGGCATAGAAAGCCCCTCAAATGAGTCGAAAAGATAGAACTCCACACCAGAAATTTCATTCGCGATAAACCATGCAGCCACACCAGTATAACTGCCACACTCAGCGACTGCGCCATCCAGATTCCGCGTACTCCTGGCGAACTCCTTCAACGCATATTTTCGCTCCATAGAAAAATAATTATGTGGCGATAAAGCCTTAAAGCGGCGACAAAAACCCTCATCGCTTAGCCAAAGCTTGTAGTCATCCCCAATATAATGTCCTCCGAGTAACTCAGCTGCAACTCGCGCTAATTCATGCAGTGCTCGGCGACGAGTCGGGGTTGGCCCGAAAATGAGTGACTTGACACCCTTAATAACCCGAAAGGTCGAAAACATGCGGGTTGGATGAGGCAAATTTGTCATTTTGTTTCTTTCCATTCCTACCATTAACAGACCCCGACTATCCACAACCTATTTAAAGATCCCTCAGTAAGCCATGTAGAAAAACAATACCTTTCCACTCAACCTGAAACTCCTCTTGACGCATCGGCTTCCCGTAGAGCTAAAAATTCTTCATCGCTGAAGGTTTACTGTTTCATCAAGATATGTCCATTGCGCACAAAGCATGCCTCATGGAAGCTGCTGATGCTTAATCAGAATTGTATTAGATGGTAAAAAATCTGATCGACCACACGTTATGAATACTGGGTCTTCCCCACATCAGGTGGGTAAACCCTGTTGCTTGATCCCGGCAGGGTAGAGATCCAGCCCGCCGAGATGGAAGTAAATTGCGTTGCGGAAGCG
>JAPHQV010000003.1 GCA_026197075.1 Gammaproteobacteria bacterium
GGCCTCTGGCCGCGAACGGGTGTGCCACCGCCGGTTCGCGGCCAGAGGCCGCTCCTACAGAGGCCGGGCCCGTGGCCGCGCGCGGATACGCCAGTCACGCCCCACGGCCCGTATGTCCTGTATCTCCAGTTCGATGCGCTGTTCCATGCGCACCAGTCCGGGCAGGTGCAGCAGGCCGCGGGCATCGGCGCCCATGAGGTGTGGCGCCAGGTAGACGATCAGCTCGTCCACCAGACCCGCCTGCACGAAGGCGCCGGCCAGGGTGGGGCCACTTTCCACCAATACCTCGTTGCACTCGCGCGCCGCCAGCGTCAGCAGCACCGCTTCCAGGTTCAGGCCCTGTTCGCTCTCCGCGCAGGGCGCCACCTCGGCGCCGACCGCCTGCAGGGCGCGGGTGGCCGCGCCGTCGTCGCTGGCGGTAAGGATCAGCACCGGGCCTTCCTGCTGCAACAGTCTGGCCTCGGGCGGGGTGCGCAGCCGGCGGTCCAGCACCACCCGCAGGGGCTGGCGCACCGGCGCCATGCCGTTCAGGTCTTCCGCCCCCAGGCGCACGTTCAGCGAAGGATCATCGGCCAGCAGCGTGCCGCTGCCGGTAACGATGGCCGAGCTGCGTGCCCGCAGGCGCTGCACGTCGCGGCGCGCATGCTCGCCGGTGATCCACTGGCTCTCGCCGCTGGCCATGGCGGTGCTGCCGTCCAGGCTCATGGCGAGCTTCACCCGCACCCAGGGCAGGCCCGTGCGCATACGCTTGCAGAAACCTGGATTAAGGGCTTCCGCTTCGGCGGCCAGCAGGCCCGCCTCGGTCGTGATGCCGGCGGCCCGCAACCGTGCCAGCCCCTCCCCGGAGACCTTCGGGTTGGGATCCTCCAGGGCCGCCACCACCCGCGCCACCCCGGCCTCGACCAGGGCATCGCAGCAGGGCGGCGTGCGGCCCTGGTGACTGCAGGGCTCCAGGCTCACATAAGCGGTGGCACCTGCGGCCGCCGCGCCTGCCGCGCGCAGGGCATGGACCTCGGCATGGGGCTCGCCGGCCCGCGCGTGCCAGCCCTCGCCGATCACCGCGCCGTCCTTCACCAGCACGCAGCCCACCCGCGGGTTGGGGTCGGTGCTGTACAGGCCGCGCGCCGCCAGCTGCAGGGCGCGCGCCATGTAACGGTGGTCGTCGCTCATTCCTTCTCCGGCAACAGCGGGATCTGCTGCTTGCGCGCCTCGGCGGAGGGCTCCTGCTCCAGCCGCTCGATCTCCTCGCGGAAGGCATTCACGTCCTGGAAGCTGCGGTACACGGAGGCGAAGCGCACATAGGCTACCTGGTCCAGCTCGCGCAACTCGTCCATCACCCATTCACCCAGCTGCCGCGCCGGCAGCTCGCGCTCGCCGCTGGCCTGCAGGCGATGATGGATATGGCCCAGCGCCGCCTCCACCCGCTCGATGGCCACGGGGCGCTTTTCCAGGGCGCGCATGATGCCGGTGCGCAGCTTGTCCTCGTTGAAGGGCTCCCGCGAGCCGTCGCTCTTGATGACGCGCGGCATCAGCAGTTCGGCGCTCTCGTAGGTGGTGAAGCGCTCCCCGCAGCTGGTGCACTCGCGGCGGCGGCGCACCTGCGAGCCCTCGCCCGCCAGGCGCGAGTCCACCACCTTGGTATCCTGGGCTCCGCAGAATGGACAGCGCATGTGGTGCCCTCGTTCAGCGTGTGCGCCGCGGAACGCGGAGAACGCAGAGACAAGGAGAACACGGAGTATTCAAAATAATGTTTTCCTCGCAGTAACAGACATCCGTACAAGGTCGCGAGAACATGGCATTACCATCCAGTCCGGTTGACACCCCCGAGAAGGAGCGTGTCAACTTGGCCTGTATTCCGGATATCAAAATCTCCGTGTTCTCCTTGTCTCTGCGTTCTCCGTGTTCCGCAACACCGCAGCCAAATCACCCATAAACGGGGAATCGCCCACAAAGCTCCAGCACCTGCTTCTTCACCCGCGCGATGGTGTCGTGATTCTCCAGGTCGTCGAGGATGTCGCACATCCAGCCGGCCAGCTCGCGGCTCTCGGCCTCACCGAAACCACGGGTGGTGATGGCGGGGGTGCCGAGGCGGATGCCGCTGGTGACAAAGGGCGACTGCGGATCCTTGGGCACGGCGTTCTTGTTCACGGTGATGTTGGCCGCGCCCAGGGCCGCGTCGGCGGCCTTGCCGGTCAAGCCCTTGGCAATCAGGCTCACCAGGAACAGGTGGTCGTCGGTGCCACCGGACACCACGTCGTAACCACGCTCCATGAACACCTTGGCCATGGCACGGGCATTGTCCAGCACCTGCTGCTGGTAGGCCTTGAATTCAGGCTCCAGCGCTTCCTTGAAGGCCACCGCCTTGGCGGCGATGACATGCATCAGCGGGCCGCCCTGGGTGCCGGGGAACACCAGCGAATTGAACTTCTTCTCGAGTTCCGGGTTGGCCCTGGCGAGGATGATGCCACCGCGCGGGCCGCGCAGGGTCTTGTGGGTGGTGGAGGTGGTGACATCGGCGATCCGCACCGGGCTGGGGTACAGGCCTGCGGCGATCAGGCCGGCCACGTGGGCCATGTCCACCATCAGGTAGGCGCCGACGCTGTCGGCGATGGCCCGGAAGCGCCGCCAGTCCACCACGCGCGAATAGGCGGAGAAGCCGGCCACGATCATCTTCGGCTTGTGCTCCCTGGCGAGTGCCTCCACCTGCTCGTAGTCGATCTCGCCGGTATCGTCGTGGATGCCGTACTGGAAGGCCTTGTAGATCTTGCCGGAGAAATTCACCTTGGAGCCGTGGGTCAGGTGACCGCCGTCGGCCAGGCTCATGCCCAGCACGGTGTCGCCCGGCTCCAGCAGCGCCATGTACACGGCGGCATTGGCCTGGGAACCGGAATGGGGCTGCACGTTGGCGTAGTCGGCGCCGAACAGCTGCTTGACGCGATCGATGGCCAGCTGCTCGGCGATGTCCACGTACTCGCAGCCGCCGTAATAGCGCTTGCCCGGGTAGCCCTCGGCGTACTTGTTGGTCAGGGCCGAGCCCTGCGCCTCCATGACGCGCGGGCTGGCGTAGTTCTCCGAGGCGATGAGCTCGATGTGCTCTTCCTGACGGGTGCGTTCGTGCTCGATGGCGGACCAGAGTTCGGGGTCGTAGCCGGCGATGGTCATATCTTTGCTGAACATTCGGTATACCTTGGGGAAAGCGGGAAACAAGGGCGGAATGATACCGGATTCAGGCAGTTATTGCATGACCCGGGACAAGGCCGGGGAATGGGCCTGCTCGGCCTGGATACACGTGGAAACAAGGGGTTAGGGGCAAGCACTGGGGTTCGGCGCTGCATAACACGGAGAACGCAGAGATAGGGAGAACACAGAGAAAAATATGTTTAAGAGTGGCACTGACGTAAGGCGGAGGGCATTTTTTCGTCATTCCGGTACTGGCTTGCGCTGGCACATGCTCCGCCCGGAATCCATGAATTCAATGCGGATACAGGTCCTGGATCCCGGCCTGCGCCGGGATGACGGGGCATGAGCTTAAGTCCGCGCGATTTATATCTTGAAAATCTCCGTGTTCTCCCTATCTCTGCGTTCTCCGTGTTTCGCGGCTCCATCCCCCAACGGAGCTACAAACCCCCACCGCACCCCCTATAATGCCCTGCTCTGGAACATCAAATGGAATCCTCATGGCGCAAACGTCTACACTATTAGAGCCCGTGCTCATCCTTCAGTTGCATGAGATCGGCTTCCAACTGGTCAGTCATTGCCTGGGTGTAGATACGGTGAATCTTGCCCTGGTTCTGCAAAGTTACCAGCTTGTTCAGATCGCTGGTGCGATCGCGCCAAGTGATGCCGTCGGTAATGAGCAAAAAGTGAGTGTCATTCCGCTTCTCATAGACGATGCGAGTGATATCGCCGAGCACATCGGTCTGTTTGCTGCCAGTGGCGCCGTAGGCCTTAACCTCGATCAGGATACTGGGATCATCCTTCGACGGGACCGCAAAATCAGTCTTTTCACTACTCGTACCGGTAGCACCCGTAAATTGACAACGCAAATCATAAGCGCCTTCACCAAAGACCTTAATCAATAATTTTTCAACAAAATCTTCCAGATAACGGCCACGGCGCTGCCCCTTGATAGCGCTTCCACGACCACCCTTGAGCCGTTCAGTGAGCAGATCACTCCAACTGATCGGTGTGTTAATGATGGCAGCCATGCGACTAAGAACCCCCAGCGATTCCAGTGCTGCGCATGCATTATCCGGATCTTTCTTGAAATGTTTGATACCAAGAGTACCACCGATACGTTCGCGTAATTCTGCCGTCAACTCGTCCTTGGACAGATCGAGGAACAGGCGGATTACTGTCAATCCGGCCTCGAACTTCTCCTTGGGCTTGAGGCCATTTGGAGTGTGTTCCGTGTCGAGCAGCTGCAGAAGATCGGCCCGGGTGTAATAGGCCTTCCGCGGAATCTGCCGCATACGTTGAATCACCGCGTCGGCGTGCGCATCACGCCAACTGGTTTCTACGGGGGAAAGTTTCTGCAGGATTTCATTAAGGGTCTGTCGGTATCGCTTCATTAGTTCGTAAGCGGTCAATGAACGACAGGGTGGCTCAGCCATCCTGATCTGATCCGCGACAAGGTTACCGGGCAGCAGTGCCTCGATGGCTTCCACCGTTTCCGCCTTCGGCAGTTCGGTAAACAGATGCCGGAGATAGCGATAGGGCTCCAGGCCGTTGGCCTTGGCCGTCTCGATCAGCGAGTACAGGTTGGCGCTAGCCTCCACGCCCCGGACCGAGTCGCTGAACAGCCAGTTCTTGCGGCCGAGCACGAACGGGCGGATCGCATTTTCGGCACCGTTGTTGTCGATCGCCAACCGGCCATCGTCCAGGTAACGGACCAGCTTGTCCCATTCGTTGTGCAAGTAGTTCAGGGCCCGGCCGGTGGTGCTGGTGGGTGGCACCTGCGGCAGGGCCTCATCCAGCCAGGCGCGCAGTTCGTCGAGGATGGGCCGGGCATGCTGGTGTCGATGGGCATGGCGTGCTTCCGGTGTCAGGGTGCGCGCCTGCTTCTCGACCCCGTACAGCTTCTGGATCAATGCCAGGGCGCGGTGGGCCTTGCCGCGGGTCTTGTGCCTGCCCTGTGCCTTGACCGCCTCATCGAACTTGCGCCGCGCATGCGCCCAGCACCCGACGTGCCTCAGCCCATGAACCGCCACGGCCGCATTGTAGCCATCATAGCCGTCGGTTTGCAGATAGCCCTGGAAGCCATCGAGCAGACGCCTGGGCACCCCGGCACCGCGACCGGGATCGTAGTCAAACAGCACCACCGGCCGCTCCGGCGGCCCGCCGCGCTGCAGCCAGAGGTAGGACTTCGATTGTGCCGTCTTGCCTGCCTCCTTCAGTACCTGCACCGGCGTTTCATCCATCTGCACCATGTCATAGGCCAGCAGGCGATCGCGCAGCAGGTTGATGAGTGGCTGGATCAGCCGCCCCGCCTGGATCATCCAGTTCGCCAGCGTGGCACGCGGCAGTTCCACGCCGATGCGCTTGAGGATCGCCTCCTGCCGGTACAGGGGCAAGGCATCCTGGTACTTCGAGACCGTGATGTGCGCCAGCAGGCCCGGCGAGGCCAGGCTCTTCGGGATCGGTTGGGCGGGCAATGGCGCGGTCTTGATGCACTGGCCACAGCGGCAGGCGTACTGCTTGCGGATATGGCGGATCACCTGGATCTTGGCCGGTACGATATCCAGCTGCTCCGACACCACCTCGCCGATCTCGGTCAGGGGCTGACCGTCATGCGGGCAGGTCCGCTCGTCGTCGGCCAGCGCATGCACCACCTCCACCCGTGGCAGCGCCTCGGGGAGTGGCTTGCGGCCGGTCTTCTGGCGGGTGTGGGCAGGAACGTCGACGGTCTCAGCTTGCGAGAAGGTCTCGGCCTCAACCTCGGTTTCATCGAACAACCGGATCTGATCCGGGGCGATCTTCTCGCTGCTGGCCGCGTAACGGCGCGCCAGCGCGAGGTTCAGTTGTTCCTGGAGGAGAAGGACTTTGGCTTGCAGCTGCGCGTTGCGCGCCACCACTTCGTCATGCTTTTTGGCTTGTCCAACGAGTAGCGCCTTCAGCGCGTCCACGTCATCGGGTAATGGATCCAGTGCAATCGGCATGCACAGGATTGTACTATAAATACAGGGAAAAGCGCTATAATACGCTGCGAAAATACAAGCGCGCATGCGGCTGCAGGCGCATCACATCGTAGCCGTCCAGTAGCCAGTTCAGCTGCTGGCCGGTCAAGGTGATCACTTCGCCTTCGTCCTTGCGCGGCCATTTGAATCGCGCCTGCTCCAGGCGCTTCTGCCACAGGCAGAAGCCGCTGCGCTCCCAGTACAGGATCTTGATCTTGTCGCGCGTGCGGTTGCAAAACACGAACAGCTGCTCGGAAAACGGATCCTGCCGCAGGGTCTGTTCCACCAGTACCGCCAGCCCGTTGATGCCCTTGCGGAAGTCCACCGCGTCCCGGCACAGGTACACGGTGGGCAGTTCATTCGACGGGCGCATCATCCCAGCGCCGCCGCCGTGCCGAGCACCACAGTCAGGGTCCCGGCATCCACCGTGCCGGAAAACGCCACCGACACGCCGTTCGGCAGCTGGACCCGCCACTCACTACCTACGACCGTGCCCACCACCTCGGCCCGCTGGAGGCGTACCGGGCGCGGGTGCGACAACACGCCTTTCTGGACCAGCACCTTCTTCCCGGCATACATCGCCTGGGCGGCAATACCCTGTTCCGCTGCGTACTCCGCAATCGTCTTGCCAGAGGCCTCACAGGCCCGGACCTGTTCCAGCCAGTAGCGCTGGCGTTCCGTCAGCACCGGTTGCTTTGCCTTGACCATCATCTCGCTCCGCTGTGATTGAAATGGCACAGCGTGCGCGGAACGTTGTCAACTGGGTAGGGTGTGGTTTATTTTGCGGTTACATTAGTTCTTGTTCTTAGTAGCCAATAATCAGGTATTCCTGGACTTGGGCACGCTTGACGGTGCTGTGTGTACCGAAATGATAGCGGTGAGCGCGCTCAAACACATCTACGGACTGCTTATAGCGGCGCATCAGCTGGCGCAACTCGGCCAAATCAGGATAGCCGTTCGAGGAGTATGACAGGACCAGGGTGCTGTCAGCGAATTTTCGGAATAACTGGTCGAAGGCATCGATGGCAGTGCGACGATAGGAGAATGGTGTGAACGGCTTATCGATCTTCTTGACGCGGCTATCTTCCATGATCGACTTACCTTCCCAGTAACACGACAGGCCTTCGAGGAAATGATAGCGTTTCATGTAGCAGTTGTCGTCAGCGCGTGGCACATAGGGTGGGTCCATGTACACCAGGTCGGCAGGGGCACCATCCCACGCGAAGATATCCCCATGACGAGCTACATTCGGTTGGCCGTTATCAAAAGCGGCCTCATTATAGACATCCACTTGCTCCAAGAAATGCTCTTGCAGTGATAACTTCAGATCGCGGCGACCATCCTTGTAATGCTCAGGGTCTCCTGCAATTGTAAACACACCGCGAGGCTGGCGCTTGACGCAAGATCGGATCAACGCGGCCAAAGCAATGGCTCGCTCATACGCATCGCCTAGCTTATTGATATTCCAGGACACCCGGTCGAGAAAACGAAGATCCTCTGGAGTATAGAAAATCCCAGAGAAGGTGCGCTCAATGAAATGTTTATGCCTTGGATCATAGGTCAGCAACTGCTCAAGACTAACCTCTGAAAGCTGGTGCCCCGGGTTCTCGATCAAAGCCTTTGCAACGGTAGTACTGAGATTAAGAAAATCATTGGTAACGACCTGCTTACCCATGGCTTTGAACAGGTAACCCACACAACCAGAACCGGAAAAGGCGTCGATGGCTGTCTCGAATTGATAGCCTGATAGAATTTTGTGAATCCATGGCAATAGCCGGTACTTGCTACCCATAAAGCGCAACTGAGGATACCGCTCTGCCATAACCGGGAACCCGCCATCAAAAAGCTCTTCCTGGATGGGGTCAGGGATGGGTTCAGCAATCTTATCTGCGGATTGATTCTTGCGTTCAACGTGAACTGGGTACATAACTGGGCGGGATGAACTCATAGGTTAGTTGTTCCCTGCGTTCGCATTTTGCTTGAGTTGCTGAACATTGAGAAGGTGTCAATAAAATGCGTGGCCTCCTTCCCTTTTCGAAATCACATCACACAGTATACGCCTGATGTGTAACTTTGCGTCCAGCAAATTACGTGCAATTAATACTTACCACACTTAACCTCACAAGACATAAAAACAACAACTTACCAAGCATTCCTGGGGCAGCGAATCTGCCCGGACGGTGCAATCCTGGCCCGCGTCCACCTATAATCACCCCCTTTGGAACTGCTTACGGAATCCCCATGGCGCAATACGTCTACACCATGAACCGCGTCGGCAAGGTGGTGCCGCCCAAGCGGCACATCCTGCGCGACATCTCCCTGTCCTTCTTCCCCGGCGCCAAGATCGGCGTGCTGGGTCTGAACGGCTCCGGCAAGTCCACCCTTTTGCGCATCATGGCCGGGGTGGACACGGACATCGAGGGCGAGGCCCGTCCCCAGCCCGGCATCAAGGTGGGCTACCTGCCCCAGGAGCCGCAACTGGACGAGAGCAAGGACGTGCGCGGCAACGTGGAAGAGGCCCTGGGCGAGGTGAAGCGCGCCCTGGCCCGGCTCGACGAGGTCTATGCCGCCTATGCCGAGCCCGACGCCGATTTCGACGCCCTGGCCAAGGAACAGGGGGAGCTGGAAAACATCCTCCAGGCCAGCGACGGCCACAATATGGAACGCACCCTGGAGGTGGCCACCGATGCCCTGCGCCTGCCGCCCTGGGAGGCCGATGTCAGCAAGCTGTCCGGTGGTGAGAAGCGCCGCGTGGCCCTGTGCAAGCTGCTGCTGTCCAAGCCCGACATGCTGCTGCTCGACGAGCCCACCAACCACCTGGACGCCGAATCGGTGGGCTGGCTGGAGCGCTTCCTGCACGACTACGAGGGCACGGTGGTGGCCGTCACCCATGACCGCTACTTCCTTGACAACGTGGCCGGCTGGATCCTGGAACTGGACCGCGGCCATGGCATCCCCTGGGAAGGCAACTACTCCTCCTGGCTGGAGCAGAAGGAGGCGCGCCTGGAGCAGGAACAGAAGTCCGAGGCGGCCCGCATCAAGGCCATGAAGCAGGAACTGGAGTGGGTGCGCACCAATCCGAAGGGCCGCCACGCCAAGAGCAAGGCGCGCCTGGCGCGCTTCGAGGAGATGTCCTCCAAGGACTACCAGAAGCGCAACGAGACCAACGAACTGTTCATCCCGCCGGGCCCGCGCCTGGGGGACCTGGTGGTGGAGGCCAAGGGCTTGCGCAAGTCCTTCGGCGACCAGGTACTCATCGACGGCCTGGATTTCAACCTGCCGCGCGGCGGCATCGTCGGCATCATCGGCCCCAACGGCGCCGGCAAGACCACCCTGTTCCGCATGATAGTCGGCCAGGAACAGCCGGACGGCGGCGAGTTGCGCATCGGTGATACCGTCCAGCTCGCCTACGTGGACCAGAGCCGCGATGCCCTGGACTCGAAAAAGACCGTGTGGGAGGAGATCTCCGGCGGCCACGATGTGATGCAGGTGGGAGAATTCGAGATCAATTCCCGCTCCTACGTGAGCCGCTTCAATTTCCGTGGCTCGGAACAGCAGAAGCAGGTGGGCAATCTCTCCGGCGGCGAGCGCAACCGCGTGCACCTGGCCAAGCTGCTCGCCTCCGGCGGCAACCTGCTGCTGCTCGACGAACCCACCAACGACCTGGACGTGGAGACCCTGCGCGCCCTGGAAGAGGCCATCCTGGAGTTCCCCGGCTCGGTGGTGGTCATCTCCCATGACCGCTGGTTCCTCGACCGCGTCGCCACCCACATCCTCGCCTACGAGGGTGACAGCCAGGTGGTCTGGTTCGAGGGCAACTACGCCGACTACGAGGCCGACCGCAAGCGCCGCCTCGGCGACGCCGCCGACCAGCCGCACCGCATCAAGTACAAGAAACTGGCGGGGTAGATGACCGGCACCCGTAGATACTCCGTTCGCCGTCAAGTGTGACGCAGATGGCAGTCACTGAACAGCCTGGCCGAGTCGAACGGGGTACTGTGTTTGAAGCAGGCCCAGAGTCCAGTCAGGTACTTGCGCATGACGGCACATAGGGCCTGTATTTTCTTCTTTCCTCGCGCGACCAGCGCTGCGTAGAAGGCCTTGGCGCGTGGGTCGTGCCGGATGGCGCTCATGGCCGGCATGTACAGAGCAGCCCGCAGATAGGCATTGCCTGCCTTACTCAGGCGTGCCGGCCGGTTCACACTGGTGCCGGATTGGCACAGCCGTACGTCCAGCCCCGCATACCGACTTACCTGCGGTGCCTTCAGGTGTGCCGGCAGCACACACAGTTCACCCAGGATGGCGATGGCACTGGCCGTGGCGATCCCCTTGGCGGCGCACAGGGCCTTCAGCTGCACGGTCAGCTCGGCGGATTCGGCCAGCAGGGCCAGGGCCGCCTGCTGCAGCCGTTCAATCCTCCGCTCCAGCAGGGCGATCCCTTCCAGCTCGTCCTCGATCAACAGTGGCAACGTCATCCGTTTGGCCCGCAGGGCATGTAGACGGTTCCTGGCTTGAGTCCGACTCGCCGTCAGGTGATTGATTTGGCGTGCAATATCACGCAGGGCCAGCCGTGTCGGGTCCGGCGGTGTCCACCGCGGCGGTGTCATCCGCTCCCCAAACTCCGCCAGCAGGGCGCTATCCACCCCGTCCGTCTTGCTGCCGGCCAGCTTCAACTCGGCGAAGTGGCGAAAGCTCTTGGGGTTGATGACCGACACCGGCAACCCCGCCTGGGCCAGCGCCACCGCCAGGTCCAGGTAATAAATCCCTGTCGCTTCCATCACGATATGGCGTGGTTTCAGGGCCTTAAGCTGTTTGATCGCCTTCGCGTGGCCTTCCGCTGTTTGCGCGAAACTCACCGGCCGGGCATTCTGGCCACCCTCCCGCACCACCATCTCGAACGTCTTGGCTGCTATATCCAGTCCTACGAACCCATTCATCGGCTTCACCTCCCCGGTTCCATACGCCACAATGGTTACCGGTTCCCCGACCTCGCACTTCTTGCCGCCTCGACCTTGTGATGCGAAGTCCAACCAGGTTGGCTTCCTGATACTCCTCGGGGTTGGCAATGAGGCGGGGGGCCACTCTACGGGCGAGGTCAGATCATCTCTGCCTCTAGGAGCGAACGGCTTCCCCGGTAACCCTTACACCCAACTTCAGGGTGTTCGTAACATACAAGGAGCGGGCTCTGCCCGCTCCTACGTGATCATGCCCACGGATCGGCATCGATCCATCCCGGGAATGATTTCTTGCCCCTGTCATCGGACTTCGGGGTAAAGCTCGCGGTTGAAGCGCCGCTATTTCTATGGCTAGACTTAAATTCAGCGAGTCGCGATAGGAGTGATGCATGCTTCCAGATCACGATGCCCCGAAGCCGATATCCGCAGCCTCCCTGCCGGACTATTTCCACGGACGCCTGCGCCGCTCGGCACAACGCCTGAATCTGCAGCCCCACGACGACACCCTCTGGTACCTGGGGGACCTGCTGCACCGCTATGGTCGCAGCGAGCAGGTATTCGACTACCAGGAGGGTCAGCGCCGCCTGCGCCCCCTCGCCCTGCTCTACGACGACGCCCGTGCGGCGGAAAACGAACGCCAACGCTGCCTGCTGCTGCAGCGTCTCGGAGACCTGGCCCTGTTCGTGGGCGCCCTGTTCCCCGAGGGCTATGCGCGCCGCGGCATCCACCGCGATTATTTCGTGGGCATGGGCGGCGGTGCCTATGACTACCTGGCGGACCGGGCGCCCGCCAATCGGCACATCTTTCGCGAGCTGACCCACCAGTTTGCCCGCATGCTGGAACTGGTGGCCGCCGCCGGCTCCCGCCACAGCCGCTTCAGCCACGACGACGTACTGCGCCTCTACGCGCGCTGGCTGGCCAGCGGCAACGCCACCCTGGGGCGCCAGCTGCAGGCCCTGGGTGTGCTGCTCGGGCCGGTGGGGCGGAACCACTAAGAAATCCTTTCATATCCGTCATTGCGAACGAAGTGAAGCAATCTCCCACTACGGCAGATGAATCGTTTGGAGATTGCCGCACTGCGCTCGCAATGACGGGTCCTCTCACTGCTGCTACGCACCTCGAAATGACGAGGCCCCGGCCCTCGTGGTGAGGCGTGCCCAATACAATCGTGCCAGCAACAGAATGCCGAGCAGGGCCGCGTACAACAGCGGCTCGCGCACATCGGCCTTCACCAGCCACCAGAAATGCAGCACGCCCAGGGTGGCCACCAGGTACACCAGGTGGTGCAGCTTCTTCCAGTTGCGTCCCAGGCGTTTCATCATGGCCTTGGTGGATGTCAACGCCAGCGGCAACAGCAACACATAGCCCGTCATGCCAAGCGTGATAAAGGGACGTTCGAGGATATCCCGGCCGATCTCACCCCAGTCGAAGAACTGGTCCAGCCACAGGTAGGTGAACAGGTGCAGGGTGGCATAGAAGAAGGCGAACAGGCCCAGCATGCGCCGTACCCGCAATGGCCATGCCCAGCCGAAACCGCGCTTCAGTGGTGTCATCAGCAAGGTGAGCAACAACAGGCGCAGGGTCCAGTCGCCCGTGCCATGGGTGATGAACTCGATGGGATTGGCACCCAGCTGCTGCTGGAAGCCCAGCCAGAACCACCAGGCCAGGGGCAGCAGGCAGACCAGGAACAGGGCCGGCTTGAGCGAGCGTGTCATCGGCTTACCGGCATCCTGTAGGAGCGGCCTCTGGCCGCGAACTGGCGTGCCACCATTATTCGCGGCCGAAGGCCGCTCCTACAGGGGGGCTGCATGACGCTTTGCCTGATCTGTCACTAGAAATGCTTGCGCAGGTCCATGCCCTGATACAACTGCGCCACCTGCTCGCCATAGCCATTGAACATCAGGGTGTCGCGCTTGCGTATCTCCCCGATGCGCCGTTCACGGCGCTGGCTCCAGCGCGGATGGTCCACCTCGGGATTGACGTTGGAATAGAAACCGTACTCGCGCGGTGCCGCCGCCATCCAGGACGAGGTGGGCTGATCCTCGCGGAAACGGATGGTGACGATGGACTTGATGCTCTTGAAGCCGTACTTCCAGGGCACCACCAGGCGGATGGGCGCGCCGTTCTGGTTCGGCAACGCCTTGCCATACAGGCCTACCGCCAGGAGGGTAAGGGGATGCAGGGCCTCGTCCATGCGCAGGCCCTCCACATAGGGCCAGTCCAGCACCGGCCAGCGCAGGCCCGGCATCTGTTCGGGATCCCGCAGGGTGACGAACTCCACGTACCGGGCGCGCGAGGTGGGTTCGAAACGCTGGAGGAGGTCCGCCAGCGGGAAACCCACCCAGGGGATCACCATGGACCAGCCTTCCACGCAGCGCAGGCGGTAGATGCGTTCCTCCAGGGCATGGGGCTTGAGGATGTCCTCCAGGGTATAGGTGCCGGGTTTCGCCACCTCGCCCTCGATGGTCAGCGACCAGGGCTCGGTGCGCAGGGTATGGGCATGCTTGGCGGGATCATCCTTGCGGGTACCGAATTCATAGAAATTGTTATAACTGGTGACATCCTGATAGGGTGTAAGGTCTTCCTGGGCGGAAAAAGCGGCATTCTTCACCGCCTCCAGGGCTCGGGCGGCCCGCGCGGCGGGTGCGAGCAGGCCACCGGCCAGGAGGGTGGCGCCCAGCGCCAGACCGCCCTGCAGAAAGCGCCGTCGCTGCCGGTAGAGGCTTTCGGGGGTGATCTCCGAGGGCAGGATGTCCGTGGGTTTCCTGATCAACATGATCCACCACCTCTTTTCATTCGGGACACCACTGTGACCCCCATATCAGCACAGGGTTCACAACGATTTATCCCGTCATTCCCGCCTTCGCGGGAATGACGGGAAGGACCTAGTACAGCAGTTGCAGCATCCCCAGCATCACCACCAGGAACAGCAGGGTCATGATGCCGCCGGCGCGCAGGAAATCCTTCACGCGGTAGCCGCCCGGACCCATGATCAGGGCATTCACCTGGTGGGTCGGGATGAGGAAGGAATTGGAGGTGGCCAGTGCCACGATCAGGGCGAAGACGGCGGGATCGGCACCCACCACCCCCGCCAATTTGGCCTGCACCGCGATATTCACCGCCAGCGGCACCAGCAGTACCGTAGCCCCCACGTTGGACATGACCAGGCTGAACAGGGTCGCCAGCACGGCGACCACCAGTTGCAGCAGCAAGGGACTCACATCACTGCCCAGCAGCTCCAGGGTGTGCACCGCGATCCAGGCGGCGGTGCCGCTGCCCTCCACCGCCGCGCCCAGGGGGATCAGGCTGGCCAGCAGGAACACCGTCTTCCAGCTGACCGCCTGGTAGGCTTCATCCATGGTCAGCACGCCGCTGAGGACCATGCCCACCGCGCCGGTGAGCAGCGCCACTGAAAGCCTCAGGTCGGTGAACAGCACCAGGCCCAGGGCAATGGCGAAGAACACCAGGGCATGGGGTACCTTGTGTGGTCGCAGCTCCTCGTGGGGATACTCCGTTGTCACGATGACGAAATCCCGGTCGCGCTCCAGCCTCGCCAGTTGGTTCCAGGCCACGTGGCAGATCAGGGTATCGCCGCCCTGGAAAGGGATATCATCCAGGCCTTCGTCCTCCTCGCTGATGGCCTTGCCCTGACGATGGATGGCCAGCACCGTAAGACCGTAGGTCTTGCGCATCCACAGGTCACGGCCCGATTTGCCGATCAGCGCGGAACTGGGCGGGATGACCAGCTCGGCGATACCCGCCCGGTCCGGCTTCAAGGCCGAGGCCAGCACGTCCAGGTCCGTGTTGATCCTGAGCCGGGCCGCGGCGGCGAAGGGGCCCAGCCGCGAGGAGGAAGCCAGGATCCCCAGCACCTGGCTGGCCTCGATGCGGGTATCCCGCGCCAGTCCGCCCGGCGCCAGCGACAGCTCCTGGCCGGTCTGGACGGCGACCACGCGCAGGTGGAACTCGTGCTCGATGTCCCCCACGGTACGCCCCACCAGTGGGCTCAGGGCAGGCACCCGCGCCTCATTCAGGGTATAGCCGAGACCATAGACGCGCTGCAGGTATTCCAGGGTACTGGCCATGGTGGTGACCGCCCGCGATTCGGCCACGGGCAACACCCGATGTCCAAGCAGCATGAAATAGCCGATACCGGTGGCGACCAGGGCCAGACCAATGGGTGTGACGGCAAACAGGCTGAACTCCGCCATGGGTTCCAGGCCCTTGCCGGCCAGCACCTGGTTGGAGGTGCCAATCAGGTCGTTGAGCAGGATCAGCGGGCTGGAGCCGATCATGGTCATGGTGCCGCCGAGGATGGCGCAGAACCCCATGGGCATGAGCAGGCGCGACAGCGGCAGGCCGGTACGCACGGAGATGCGGCTGACCACCGGCAGGAACAGGGCCGCCGCGCCCACGTTCTGCATGAAGCTGGAGATGACAGCGGTGGTACCGGAGATGAGCGGGATGATGCGCCGCTCGGTACTGCCTCCGACGCGCAGGATATGGTTCGCCACCAGCCCCATGATGCCGGTACGATCCAGCCCGGCGCCGATGATCATCACGGCGATGATGGAGATGACCGCGTTGCTGGCGAAGCCATCGAAAAGCTGCTCCGTCTCGACCAGAGGCGGCACGAAGGGCAGCACCGTGGTCAGACCCAGCAGCACCAGCACCAGGATCGCGGCCACATCGACCCGCACCACCTCGGAAACGAACAGGTAGACGGTGAAGGCAAGCAGCCCCAGCACCCAGAGCATTTCGGTGGTCAGTTCCATCCAGTGTTCCCGCCAAGGGTAAAAGGATCTGGCATGGCCCGGATTCTACCGGACACCCGAGATGGCCGCCAGGACACCCGCGCGCCTAAAGCCGCTGCGACGACCGGCCGCTACAGTCTCCAAGGCGACACCCCGTGCGACGGTGTACGCCCGGGCCCGGGCCGTGCGCCGGGGTTGCCACCAGCCATGGCGCGAGGATTTCGCCAAGGGGGGATCAAGATGCGTACCCGGATCGTAGACGAAGAAGTACTGGCCCGCGCGGCGGAAGCCGCCGAACAGGAACGCGGCAGCAAGATCAGGCAAGTGAGCAAGGAACGCCTGAGCCACCGCGCCGCCATGCGCGCGCTGGAACGCAAGCGCGAGATCGAGGAATTGCGCCGCAACCTGAGTGACTTCGAGGATTACTGGCTGGACGAAAAATAGCCAACTGGCACGCCTGCAAACCGACCTGTAGGAGCGGGCTTGGCCCGCGAACAGGCGACAAGTCAATCGCGGCCAGAGGCAGCTCCTACCAAAACCTTGCTACCCCACCGCCACCCGCGCATTGCGGAACAACCGCAGCCAGGGACCATCCTCGCCCCAGTCCTGCGGATGCCAGGAATACTGCAGGGTGCGGAACACGCGCTCCGGATGCGGCATCATGATGGTGAAGCGGCCGTCGCGGGTGGTCATGCCGGCGATGCCCAGCGGCGAGCCGTTGGGGTTGACGGGATAGACCTCCGTCGGGTTGCCGAAGTGATCCACGTAACGCAGCGCCACGGCGCCCTGTTCCAGGGCCTGTTGCGCACCCTGCTCCGCGGCGAACCATGCACGGCCCTCGCCATGGGCCACCGCAATGGGCAGGCGCGAGCCGGCCATGCCCTGCAATAACAGGGACGGGGATTCCGGCACCTCCACCAGGGAGAAACGCGCCTCGAACTGTTCCGAGCGGTTGCGCACGAAGGCCGGCCAGGCCTCGGAGCCCGGAATCAACTCCTTCAGCCCCGACATCATCTGGCAGCCGTTGCAGACCCCCAGGCCCCAGGCATCGCCGCGCGCGAAGAAGGCGGCGAACTCGTCGCGGGCGCGGGCATTGAACAGGATGGACTTGGCCCAGCCCTGGCCGGCGCCGAGCACGTCGCCATAGGAGAAGCCGCCGCAGGCGGCCAGGCCACTGAAGTCCGCGAGGGACACACGTCCACTGATGATGTCGCTCATGTGCACGTCGTGGGCATCGAAGCCGGCGGCGTGGAAGGCGGCGGCCATCTCGATCTGGCCGTTGACGCCCTGCTCGCGCAGGATGGCCACGGCCGGCTTCGCGCCCGTGTTCACGAAGGGTGCCGTCACGTCCTCGGCGGGATCGAAAGCCAGGCGCGGCTGCAGGCCGGGATCTTCCACTTTCAGCAAGGCATCGTATTCCTGCAGCGCACATTCGGAGTTGTCGCGCAGGGCCTGCATGCGATAGCTGGTCTCCGCCCAGGCACGCTGCAGCTCCACGCGCTTTTCCCGCAACAGGGTCTGGCTGCCGGAGGTGACGATCAGCCGGTCTTCTTCATTGAGCGTGCCGATGACATGGCTGTGCTTGCCCAGGCCCGCCTCGCGCAGGCTCTCCAGCACCGTGTCGGTGTCGCAGTGACGCACCTGCAGCACCGCGCCCAGTTCCTCGCTGAACAGGGCGGCGATGGCATCCTCGCCCAGGTCGTCCAGCTGTACGGTCACGCCCACATGGCCGGCGAAGGCCATTTCGCACAGGGTCGCCAGCAGGCCGCCATCGGAACGGTCATGGTAGGCCAGCAGCAGGTCATCGCGCTTGAGGTCCTGGATGGCGGCGAAGAAATGTTTCAGGGCCTCGGCATCCTCGATGTCGGGCGCATGATGACCCAGCTGCCGGTACACCTGGGTCAGCGCCGAACCGGCCAGGCGGTCGCGGCCCTTGCCCAGGTCCACCAGGATCAGGTCGGAATCGCCCTGGTCGGCGCGCAACTGCGGGGTGAGGGTGCGGCGCACATCGCCCACGGGCGCGAAGGCGGTGATGATCAGCGACAGGGGCGAGGTCACGGAGCGTGCCTCGCCCTGTTCCTGCCACACGGTCTTCATGGACAGGGAATCCTTGCCCACGGGAATGGCGATACCCAGACGCGGACAGAAGTCCACGCCCACGGCGCGCACCGTGTCGAACAGGTTGGCATCCTCGCCGGGGTGACCGGCGGGAGCCATCCAGTTGGCGGACAGGCACACCCGGCCCAGCTCGGCCACGTCGGCGGCGGCCAGGTTGGTGATGGCTTCGCCCACGGCCATGCGGCCCGAGGCGGGCGCGTCCACCAGGGCGACGGGACTGCGCTCGCCCATGGCCATGGCCTCGCCCGCATGACCCTGATAGTCGGCGCAGGTCACGGCCACGTCGGCCACCGGTACCTGCCAGGGGCCGACCATCTGGTCACGGGCCACCATGCCGGTGACGCTACGGTCGCCGATGGTGATCAGGAAGGACTTGCTGGCCACGGCCGGCAGGCGCAGCACCCGGTACAGGGCCTCGCGCGCGTCGATCACACTGGTGTCGAAGTCGGGCTTGTGAAAGGTACGATGGTGCACGTCGCGCAGCATCTTCGGGGGCTTGCCCAGCAACAGCGACAGTGGCATGTCGATGGGAGAGTTATCGAAATAGCCGTCGCCCAGCACCAGCTGCTGTTCCTCGGTGGCCTCGCCCAGCACCGCGTAGGGGCAACGCTCGCGTTCGCAGAGGGCGATGAAGGTGTCGAGACGCGCGCTGTCCACGGCCATGACATAGCGTTCCTGGGACTCGTTGCACCAGATCTCCAGGGGCGACATGCCGGGATCGTCGCTGGGCACGGCGCGCAGCTCGAAACGGCCACCGCGACCGCCATCATTGACCAGTTCCGGCAGGGCATTGGACAGGCCGCCGGCACCCACGTCATGCACCGACAGGATGGGGTTGTCGACGCCCAGGGCGGCGCAGCGATCGATGACCTCCTGGCAGCGGCGCTGCATCTCCGGGTTGCCACGCTGCACCGAGGCGAAGTCCAGGTCCTCGGCGCTGGCGCCGCTGGCCATGGAGGAGGCGGCACCGCCGCCCAGGCCGATGAGCATGGCCGGGCCGCCCAGCACCAGGATCTGCGCCCCCACCGGGATGGCCTGCTTGTCCACCTGGTCGGCGCGGATGTTGCCATAGCCGCCGGCGATCATGATGGGCTTGTGATAGCCGCGCAGTTCCAGGCCCGCCGGGCCCGGTACCCGTTCCTCGTAGGTACGGAAATAGCCGCACAGGTTGGGTCGGCCGAATTCGTTGTTGAAGGCCGCGGCGCCGAGTGGGCCCTCGATCATGATGTCCAGGGCGGAGACGATGCGCCCCGGCTTGCCATGATCCTCTTCCCAGGGTTGTTCGAAGCCCGGGATGCGCAGGTTGGAGACCGAGAAGCCGCACAGGCCCGCCTTGGGCTTGCTGCCGCGCCCGGTGGCGCCCTCGTCACGGATCTCGCCACCGGAACCGGTGGCCGCGCCCGGGAAGGGGGCGATCGCCGTGGGGTGATTGTGGGTCTCCACCTTGATCTGGATATGGGCCGGTTCCAGCCGTTCGCCGTAGAGCGATTGCCCGGGCAGCGGGAAGAAGCGGCGTGCCTCGCTGCCCTCCACCACCGCGGCATTGTCGTGGTAGGCGGACAGGATGCCATCCGGGCTGGCCTGGTGGCTGGCGCGGATCATTTCAAACAGGCCCCGGGACTCGGGATGGCCATCGATGATCCAGCTGGCATTGAAGATCTTGTGCCGGCAGTGCTCCGAGTTCGCCTGCGCGAACATCATCAGCTCCACATCGTTGGGATTGCGATTCAGGGCCGTGAAGCTGTCCAGCAGGTACTGGATCTCGTCCTCGGACAGGGCCAGGCCCAGCTCGCGATTGGCGCTCTCCAGGGCCACCCGGCCGCCACCGAGGATATCCACGCTGGTGAAGGGCCGGGGTTCGGTGTGCCGAAAGATGCGCTCCAGCTCTTCCTCGCCCAGCAGCACCGACTCGGTCATGCGGTCATACAGCAAGGGGATCAGTTGGTCACGTTGCGGCACCGTCAAAGGGAGGTCGCCGGCCAGGCGCGGATGAAAGGCTGTACCGCGCTCGATACGCAGCACCTTGGCCAGTCCGCAGTTGTGGGCGATGTCGGTGGCCTTGCTGGACCAGGGCGAGATGGTCCCGAAACGCGGCACCACCAGGATCGGTTCCGGGCCGGCTTCCAGCGCCGGACCACCGTACTGCAGCAGACGTTCCAGGCGCGCCTGCTCGGCGTCGTCCAGCGGTTGATCCAGGTCGATGAAATGCACATGACAGGCACTGACCGCTTCCACTTCCGGCACCAGGGCCCGCTGCCGTTCAAGCAGCTTCTGGGCACGAAAGGAGGAAAGAGCGGTACTACCGGGGAGCTGCAACATGAGCCTCTCTCAGCTGGGCGGGGCGGGTGCCGGGAAAGCGGCAAATGATACTGGAACGGGCCCGGGGTCACCAGCGGGCGAACTTGTCGGCTTCAGCCCGACGCCACCAGTTCGCGCCAGCCGAAGCCCTCCACCTGGTCGGCGATGACCAGGCCGTCATCCCCGCCTCCGGTGACGGCCTGCAAGGCCTGGCGGGCCAGATCCGGGGTGTTGTTCTTGTCGCTGAGATGGGCCGCCACCAGGTGCTGGAGGCGACGGTTGTCGAGGCGGGCCAGCAGCGCCGCGGCCTGCGGGTTGCTGAGATGGCCCAGGCGGCCGCCGACGCGGTCCTTGAGGCGGGGGGAATAGGGGCCGGTGGCCAGCATGTGCGGATCGTGGTTGCACTCCAGCAGCAGGCCATCGCAGCCGTCCAGGCTGCGCACCATGTGCTCGGTGACACTGCCGGCATCGGTCAGGATACCGAGCCGCTGCGCACCGTCGGAGAACACGAACTGGCAGGGTTCGCGGGCATCGTGGGGCACGGGATAGGGGTGAATCTCCAGCTCGCCGATGGAAAAGGTCTCATGGCCGTTGAAGCCATGCTGCTCCGGTAACTCGCCGTCGCGGTGCATGGCGGCGGTGCCGGCGGTCATCCACACGGGAATGCGGTGCCGTCGCGCCAGGCGCGCCACACCCCCGATATGGTCGGCATGCTCATGGGTGACCAGGATGGCGCTGAGTTGGGCCGCGCTGCGGCCCAGGCGCCGCAGGCGCCGCTCCGCCTCGGCGCAGGAGAACCCGCAATCCACCATGAGCAGGGTGGCGCCACGCTCCACCAGGGTGGCGTTGCCGCGGCTGCCACTGCCGAGGGAAGCGAAGCGCATGGGCATGGAGTGCTCCCTGCCCGCCGCGTTCAGCGCAGCTGTTCGTGCAGCAGGTTCAGGATGCGCTCCGCGGTGCGGGATTGCTCGGGCTCGCCCGCCTCGTTGCGGATACTGACATCCGTGTTCGCGCCCTGCGCCGTCAGCTTGATCTGGTACTGGTTCTGGGGCGCGGAATCGTCGCGCCCCAGGCGCATCCAGGACAGCAGGCCGCGTTTCTCCGTGTCGCGATCCGGGTCGATATAGCGCACGAAATAGATGCCTTGCTCGCGGTCGCGATCCTCGACGGCGAAGCCGGTGCGGTCCAGGGCCACGCCGGTGCGGCGCCAGGCCCGGGAGAAGTCCTCGAACAGGGTAAGGCTGGCCTGGCCATCGCGCTTGACCAGCTCGGCGCGCACGGGCGTTTCCGTGGTCGCCGCCAACTGGGAATCGGCGCGCTGTTCCACCACGCCCAGGTGCAGCATCAACCGGCGCAGCATCTCCACCTCCAGCTCGGGATCGCTGGGGCGAGGCTGCCACAGGGTGCCCTGGATCTCCGCCGGGCTGCCCGTCACCTTCTCCTCCATGCCGCGATGGGTCAGAATCACCTCGGTGGTACCGGGTGCCTCGCCACGCTCCAGCCGCACCCGGAACTTGTCACGTGTGGCGGCGGAGTACAGCCCATCGAGCACCCGGCCGAGGGTGCGGCGAATGGGATCCTCGGGGATGTCGGCGCGGTTCTCGGCCCAGGCTGTCTCCATGATGCCGACACGGGGATCTTCCATCGTCAGGGTGAAACCACGCTGCAGCCAGAACTCGCGCACCCGGGTCCAGACGGCGCCGGCATCGCCCGGCACGACCAGCCAGCGCTTGTCGCCATCGCGCATCACGCGGATCCCGTCCGGCTCGGGCAGCACGCCGCTGGCGGGCTGGGCCGTGGCCGGCTGGCGTTCGCTGCGGTAGTCGGACAGGGTGGCGGTGGGTGCCGGGGCGATCTCCGGCACCACCAGGGAATCATCCAGCGTGGAGGAAGCCAGATCCGGCGGCACTTCGAGTGGCTCGACGGTCCTGGCCGTTTTGTAGTCGGGGCGCCGGTCGGGCACCACCGTATCCAGCCAGCCGCAGCCCGCGAGCATCAGCCCGGCAGTCAGTACCATCCCGTTGCGCATCACGCGCTTCATGTCACCCATGCAATCACAACCTGTCAGCAAGTATCGCGTTGAACGTTACAGCACGCCGGCGGCGCGCAGGGCCGCCCGTACCTTCTCATGATGGACCGCGGAAAGCGGTGTCAGCGGCAACCGGATCCCCGCGGGGATCCGGCCCATTTCATGCAGCGCCCACTTCACCGGGATGGGATTGGATTCCACGAACAGGTCCCGGTGCAGGGGCATGAGCTTATCATTGATGGCGCTGGCCCGGGCGCGGTCGCCGGCCAGGGCGGCGGCACACATCTCGTGCATGGCCTTCGGTGCCACGTTGGCGGTCACCGAGATATCTCCCTTCGCGCCCAGGAGGATGCACTCCATGGCGGTCTCGTCGTCACCCGTGTAGAGGTCGAGACGCTCGCCACAGCGTTCCAGGATCTCCCGCGCCCGGTCGAGATTGCCGGAGGCTTCCTTGATGCCCACGATATTGGAGATGACGGACAGGCGCTCCACTGTCTCCGGCAACATGTCCACGGCGGTACGACCCGGAACATTGTAAAGGATCTGGGGCATGGGCACGGCCTCGGCGATGGCCTTGAAATGCTGGTACAAACCTTCCTGGGTCGGCTTGTTGTAATAGGGGGTGACCAGCAGGCAGGCATCGGCGCCACCCTGCATGGCGCAGCGGGTCAGGTCGATGGCCTCGCGGGTGGAATTGGCGCCGGTACCGGCGATCACCGGCATGCGCCCGGCCGTCATCTCGACGATGCGGCGCATCACGTGGCAGTGTTCTTCCTCGTCCAGGGTGGCGGATTCACCGGTGGTGCCCACGGCGACGATGGCGTCGGTGCCCTGCTCGGCATGGAAGTCGATCAGTGCCGCCAGGCTGTCCTCGTCGACCGCCCCATCCTCCGCCATGGGCGTGACCAGGGCCACCATACTGCCGTGAAACATGAAGCGCTCCGGAATGCGGAAAAAAACAATGGACCATGGTACTTGGGCCACCGGCGACTGACAAGGCCATGACCCTGCGCGGGGACTGAATTTCCGGGGCGCGGGGTGCATTTGGGAGAGGCGCCGCGAAACGCAGGGGCCACCCCGGACAGAACCCCCTTACCCCCCCATAAAAAACTTATGGTGGCCCGGAGTCCTGTCCGGGCGACAGGTGCAGTATGCTGGCCCCCTGGCCCATATCCGCACACCGACCCCATGAGCGACGACAGCCCCGCCATCCGAGAAATCCGCATCAACCCCGTGGTCCCCAGCGAGTCCGTGCTGGTCTCCACCGCCCGCGGCATGCGCCCCCGCAAGGCCGAGGATCCGGCGCCACGGGATACCCGCAAGCACGTGGACCGCTGTCCCTTCTGCACCGGCAATGAGGCCATGACCCCGCCCACCATCGCCGCCTGGCCGGCGAAGAAGGACTGGCGGGTGCGGGCGGTGGAAAACCTCTACCCGGTACTGGGTGACAACAGCACGGCCTCCAACCTGGTGTTCGGCCTGCAGCAGGCCATCGACGGCTACGGCCGCCACGAGGTGTTGGTGGACCACTGCGAGCATGGCATCGCCCTGCACGAGATGTCCCAGGAACATGTCAGCCTGCTGATCGGCGCCTACCAGGAGCGCATGGCGGCCCTGTACGCTGCCGATCCGCGCATCCAGTATGTGTTGGTGTTCAAGAACTTCGGGCCTGCCGCCGGTGCCAGCATCCCCCACACCCACAGCCAGGTCATCGCCATGCCGGTGGTGCCGGAGAATGTCCATAACGAGGTCACCAACAGCCGGAGCTACTACGAAAAGCATCGCCAGTGCATCTTCTGCTCCCTGATCGACGAAGCCCTGACCTTCGAGGCCAAGATCTACGACCGCGCCTCCGGGGCCGTGCGACGCCAGATCAGCGTTGGCCAGTACGTGGTGGAGCGAGGCGAAAAGTTCATCGCCATCAAGCCCTTCGCCAGCCGTTACGAATGGGAGGTACACATCCTGCCACTGGAGCATCGCCACGATTTCCTGCTACTGACCCCGGAGGAAGCCGAGGATTTCGCGCGCGTTCTGCGCCATACCATGGCGCGCCTGGACGCCGTCATCGGCGGTGCCCAGTACAACTTCTTCCTGCACTCCCTGCCCCATTCCCCGGAATTCTCCAACTGCAAGAACAGCTACCACTGGCACCTGGAGATCTGCCCACGCACCAGCATCCCCACCGGCTTCGAACTGGGCTCGGGGTTGTATGTCAGCACCATCAGCCCGGAGGACGCCGCCCGCCAGCTGCGCGAGGTCAGCCTGTAGTGGCCCGATCACAGATCGGCATGAAGGTGATACACTGGGCGGCAATTCTATCCGCCCGTCAGGAAAGGCCTTCATGAGCACCGATCATCATCTGGTCATCTCTGCCCTCGGGGAAGACAAACCCGGCCTGATCCACGGCCTCTCCCGCCAGATCCTCGACAGCGGCTGCAGCATCGCCGACAGCCGCATGACGGTGCTGGGCGGCGACTTCGCCATCCTGATGCTGGTCTCCGGCAGCTGGAACAAGATCGCCAAGCTGGAGACCCAACTGCCCAATATCCAGGAAGGATTGGGCATGACCATCCTCTCCCGGCGCACCAGCAAAAAGACCTCGACCCAGAAGCTGCTGCCCTACGCCGTGGAGGTGGTGGCCATGGACCACCCCGGCATCGTGCACAACCTGGCGGATTTCTTTTCCACCCGGCAGATCAATGTGCAGGACCTGGTGACCACCAGCTACAACGCGGCCCACACCGGCACCCCCATGTTCACCGTACATATGACCGTGGGCGTACCGGCCAGCACCCACATCGCCAGCCTGCGCGAGGAATTCATGGACTTCTGCGACCAGCTCAACCTGGACGCGGTAATCGAACCGATGAAAATCTAGGAAACCTCTGATCATTTCTTTTTTCGTCATTCCGGCGAATGCCGGACAAAAGCGCGCAGCGCGTTGAACGCCCGCAGGGGCGGCCCGAAGGGCGAGCGCAGCGAGTAATCCAGAGCGATCAGGTACATGGATGCCGGCCTGCGCCGGCATGACGGATACGGCAGAGGTCAACTGACAAGGAGCACACCATGAGCAGCGTCACCCTGGGCAAGAAGGTTCCCGCCTTCAGCGCACCCGCCACCGGCGACCAGACCATAAAGCTCGGCGACCTGAAGGGCAGTAACCTGGTCCTGTATTTCTACCCCAAGGACAACACCTCCGGCTGCACCCTGGAAGGCCAGGATTTCCGTGACCAGCATGCAAAATTCAAGCGCGGCGGGACGCTGGTGTTCGGCGTCTCCCGCGACAGTCTGCGCTCCCACGAGAACTTCAAGACAGCGCAGAATTTCCCCTTCGAGCTGATCTCCGACGAAGACGAGAGCCTGTGCCGGCTGTTCGATGTCATCAAGGAGAAAAACATGTATGGCAAGAAGGTGATGGGCATCGAGCGCAGCACCTTCCTGATCGATGGAAAAGGTGTGTTGCGCCAGGAATGGCGCAAGGTCAAGGTACCGGGGCATGTGGACGAGGTCCTGGCCGCCGCCAAGGCCCTGGGCAAGGAATGAATAGCAGGTGACCATGGCCCGCAAAGAAGTACAAGGCAAGCGTCTCTTCGTTCTCGACACCAACGTGCTCATGCACGATCCCACCGCCCTGTTCCGTTTCCACGAACACGACATCTTCCTGCCCATGGTGGTGCTGGAGGAACTGGATGCCGGAAAGAAAGGCCTGTCGGAGGTGGCGCGCAATGTACGCCAGGTGAGCCGTTTCCTCGATGACCTGGTGAGCGGACGAGGGCCAAAGGAAATCGAGAAGGGCCTGCCCTTGCAGGAACAGCGCCCGGATCTGGACGGCAAATCCGAACAGCCGAAAACCTCCGGACGACTGTTCTTCCAGACCCGCAGCCTGGAGGCGGAACTACCCGATGCCCTGCCCGGCAACCGTCCCGACAACAACATCCTCGGCACGGCGCTGGCGCTACAGAACACCCACCCGGACAAGGCCATCACCCTGGTGTCCAAGGACATCAACCTGCGCATCAAGGCCACCGCAATCGGTATCCATGCGGAGGATTACTTCAACGATCAGGTACTGGACGACGTCAACCTGCTCTATTCCGGCACCTATGAACTGCCTGGTGATTTCTGGGAGCAGCATAGCAAGGATATGGAATCCTGGCAGGAAAACGGCCACAACTTCTATCGCCTCGCGGGCCCGCTGGTCAGCCAGTGGCATCCCAATCAGTGTCTGCACCTGCCGGGTGACAGCGGCTTCGAGGCCCTGGTACGCAGTGTGCGGAACGACACCGCCGAACTGCAGGTCGCCATCGACTACCGCAGCAGCATCCACACCGTGTGGGGTATCAATGCCCGCAACCTGGAACAGAACTTCGCCCTCAACCTGCTCATGGACCCGGAGGTGGATTTCGTGTCCCTGATGGGCCAGGCGGGCACCGGCAAGACCCTGCTCACCCTGGCCGCCGGCCTGGCACAGACCCTGGAGGAGAACCGCTACAAGGAAATCATCATGACTCGCGTCACCGTGCCGGTGGGCGAGGACATCGGTTTCCTGCCCGGCACCGAGGAAGAGAAGATGACGCCCTGGATGGGCGCGCTGATGGACAACCTGGAAGTACTCACCAAGACCGATATCGGCGGTGACTGGGGCCGCGCCGCCACCAATGACCTGCTCGCCAACCGCATCAAGATCCGCTCCCTGAACTTCATGCGCGGCCGGACCTTCCTCAACAAGTTTCTCATCATCGACGAGGCCCAGAACCTCACCGCGAAACAGATGAAGACCCTGATCACCCGTGCGGGCCCCGGCACCAAGGTGGTGTGCCTCGGCAACGTGGCGCAGATCGACACACCCTATCTAACGGAAACCAGCTCCGGCCTGACCTACGTGGTGGACCGTTTCCAGCACTGGGAACACAGCGGCCACATCATCCTGCGCCGCGGAGAGCGCTCACGGCTGGCGGACTTCGCCTCGGAAGCCCTGTAGGGCAGGCCTAGAGCCGGGTCATGACTCCGCGCCATCCCTGGCCGGCATATCCTGCGCCGGCTCTTTGGGCGCCAAATCGTGCCGCGGCCAGGCCTTGAGTACCGCCTGCACCAGGGTGGCGAGGGGGATGGCGAAGAACAGGCCCCACAGGCCCCAGATACCGCCGAATACCAGCACGGCAACGATGATGGCAATGGGATGCAGGTCCACTACCTCGGAAAACAGCAGGGGTACCAGCACATTCCCGTCCAGGGCCTGGATCACGCCATAGGCGATCATCACATAGGCGAACTGCTCCCCCCAACCCCACTGGAAATAGGCGACCAGCGCGATTGGGATAGTCACCACCGCCGCGCCGATATAGGGGATGATCACCGACAGGCCCACCAGGGTCGCCAGCAGCAGGGCGAACTGCAGCCCCATGAAGCTGAAGGTGATGTAGCTCACCCCACCGACGATGAGAATCTCCCACACCTTGCCCCGCACATAGTTGGCGATCTGCGCATTCACATCGTGCCAGACCCGGGTGGACAAGCCACGCTCATGGGGCAGGTAACTGGTCATCCAGTTGAAGATGCGCTGCTTGTCTTTGAGGAAGAAGAACACCAGCACCGGCACCAGGATCACATAGATGAGAACAGCGATGATGTTGAACACCGAAGCCAGCGACAGGGAGAACACTTGCTGCCCGAGACCGGTGATCTCCCTGCGCAGACCCGCCATAACCTCCTCCACCTGCTGTTCCGTAATAAAGGCGGGATATTCCTCAGGCAGGTGCGACAGCAGGGCCTGGCCCTGGCTGACCATCGTGGGCAGTTGTTGGTACAATTGAGTGAGCTGGTTGGACAGCTGCGGCACCACGCCGAACAGGGTGAGCACGAGGGCCAGCAGAAAGCCCGTCACCACCAGGATTACTGCCAGCAGGCGCGGCAAATGCCAGCGCTCCAGGCGCACCACCAGCCCTTCCAGGAGATAGGCAAGCACCACGCTGGCCAGTACCGGGGCCAGCATATCGCCCATGAACAGGATGACCGCGAAGCCAAGCAGCAACAGCACGGCCAGGATGATGACCTGCGGATCGTTGAAGTAACGGCGAAACCAGTTGCGGATCACATCCATGGCGTCATCATTCCTCGTGCCGCGCCCGCAATTCCTCGTATTCCCGTCGGAACACCGCTTCCAGCTCGTCGATCACCTCGCGGGCGTCACGGCCGGCCATGATGTGCTGGGTCATGAGCCCGGAGGTGTGCCCCAGCATGCGGGTCTTGTCGAGCATGAAATAGGTCTGGGACAGGCGCTTGATGGCGGCCACCACCTTTTCCGATTCCGGCCGCTCGATGCCCCGTGGTTCCGGTGGCGGCTCGGGTTTGCGCTCGGCTGCGACCGGCGCAAGCTGCGCGGGATCGGGCAGGGATACGGCGCCTTTGCGCTCGGCGAGATAACGGGCGAAATCCAGCAGGCTGCGTTGTTCCTCGGCGGAGAGCGTTTGCAGGCAGGCCAGCAATTGTTCCTGGATATCACTCATCGAAGCGGCGCGTTTCCCACGATCATTCCGTATGGTCCTTGCAATAGCCCTGCGCGAAGGCCAGTAACTCATCCATGGCGCGCTGGCGGAACTTCTGTTTCTGATGCACGAAGGAGAAGGGGCGTTCCAGTGTCGGGTCCAGGGTCAGGGCCGCCAGGGTGCCCAGTTTCAGCTCCTTGTGGATGGTGGCGCGGGAAATGATGGACACCCCCATGCCCGCCTCCACGGCGCCCTTGATGGCCTCGGGGCTGCCCAGTTCCATGGAGACATTCACGTAGTCCGTCTGTACCCCGGAGGCCTGCAGATATTCCGCCACCACCTCGCGGGTACCGGAACCTTCCTCGCGGCAGATATAGGGATACTCGAACAACTCGTTCACCTGTATCTTGCCACGCTTGGCCAGGGGATGATTGGTGGGCACGATGGCCACCAGCTGGTCCATGCGGCACACATCCACCACCAGGTTCTTGTTCATCACCGGGGACTCCACCACCCCCAGGTCGATGACATTGTTTTCCACCATGCTGACGATCCCCTCGGAATTGGACACCTTGAGGTGAACGTTCACGTCGGGATACTTGTTCTTGAAGTCGCCCAGCAGGGCCGGCAGCATGTACTCGGCGATGGTGGTGCTGGCGCCCATGATGAGCACGCCGCTGATCTCGCCGGTCATCTCGCGCACGGCATTTTCCATCTCGCCATACAGGTCGAAGATCCGTGCCGCATATTCGTAAACCCGCTTGCCGGCATCGGTGAGGCTGATGCGGTTGTGGGTGCGATCGAACAGCCGGGTATTGAAATGCTCCTCCAGCTGGCGCACCTGGAAGGTCACGGCCGGCTGGGTCATGTGCAGGGACTCCGCTGCCTTGGTGAAGCTCAGCAGACGGGCAACGGTATGGAATACTTGCAAGCGGCGATCGGCCATGGGACGGCTACCATCAAGCTCCCGTTCCCACGCCAGGGGGCGGGGACAGGAGGATTTGTTCAAACATAAATGAAACTGATCAGGTGGCGTACAATACAGCAGATTCCCGTCCATTTCATCAGTTTGCGGCACAGGACCCGGAAAGCCGAAACCCGCCACGAAGGCGGGTTTCGGCTTTCCTTTCCCCGTACAGGGAAGTCTACATACGGAAGCGGGCCATCAGGGTCTGCTGGGTCGCCGACAGGCGCGCCAGTTCCTCGGAGGCCGAGGCGGTCTGCTGGGCCCCCGCCGCCACCTGGTCCGATACCTCGCGGATGCTGGCGATGGAATTACTGATCTCCGCCGACACGGCACTCTGCTCCTCGGCGGCGCTGGCGATCTGCGCATTCATATCGTTGATGCCCGAAACGGCGCCGGCGATATGGGCCAGGGACTCGGCGGCCTTTTCCACCTGGTCGGAACTGCTCTGGGCCTGGGAGCGCGCTTCCTCCATGACCCGCACCGCGTCCACCGCCCCATGCTGCAGGCGTTCGATCATTTCCTGGATTTCCTGGGTCGACTTCTGGGTACGGCTGGCCAGGGTGCGCACCTCGTCGGCCACCACGGCGAAGCCGCGGCCCTGCTCACCGGCGCGGGCCGCCTCGATGGCGGCGTTCAGGGCCAGCAGGTTGGTCTGTTCGGCAATGCCGCGGATCACGTCCAGCACCATGCCGATGTTCTCGGTTTCCTGCTCCAGCTTCTGAATCACCTTGGCGGCCTTTTCCACTTCACCCACCAGGGAATCGATGCCGCCAATGGCCTCGGTGGCCACCAGCGCGCCACCCTTGGCGGCACTGTCCGCATCGCGGGCCGAATCGGCCGCGACAGCGGCACTGCGGGCCACATCCTGGACCGAGGTGGTCATCTCGCTCATGGCCATGGCCACCTGTTCCACGTCCGCCTGCTGCTTCTGTACCCCGCGATTGGCCTCGTCGGTGATCGCGGACATCTCTTCCGCGGCAGCGGCCAGCTGGGTCGTTGCCCCGCTGATCTCGCCCATCATGCTGCGCAGGTTTTCCGCCATCTGGTTGAAGCTGGTGACGATCTCCCCGATCAGGTCATGGCTGACCATGGTGCAGGTATGGGAAATATCGTGGTTACTGATGGCATTGGCCACTTCGGAAATACGCCGCAACTTGCCCAGCAGAATGACGTTGACCAACCAGTAGTTGACCAGTCCGACGACAGCTCCCGCGGTCAGGGCGCCGGCCACGAACCAGCCGTACATGCCCTCCTTCCACTCGACGAAGAAGCCGGCGAAGAAGGGAAACAAAACGCCCATCAGTACACCAAAACCGACGGAGGCCAGTAACAGATTTCTCAAAATACTCGGTTTCATATCACACCCTTGGTTTTCGGTGACCGCTTCCCGCGTCCCATCCGATCTTCATTGCTCAGCCTGCCGCGCACCGCGGTGCCGTGCTCCATCTCCATGCAAGGCCCATGCCCGGGTCATGCCTGATTTTTTTCCCTTTACTTTCATTTTGTTGCAAATTTCACTGCGACAAGACCAATACCCTTGACCAACATAGCGTCAAACCCTTGCCGTCCTGTAGCCGTTCAGGCCAGTTCCTTCAGTCCGGTGGCCAGGCCATGCAGGCCCGCCGCGATCTCCAGCGCGCGGTCGGTTCCACACTGCCGATCACCCGCCGCCAGCCCCCGGGCAACGGTCTGCTGAATGGACTGCACCGTTTCATCCTGCTGCTGGGTGGACTGGCGTATCTCGGCACCCATGCGGTCGATGGTGGCCACCTCGCCGGCGATTTCCGCGAAAGACACGCACGCGGTCTCGATCAATTCCTCGCAGGACTGGGCCTGACGTACACCCTCATCGACCACCCCGGCCACCTTGCGGGTGCCACCCTGCAGGCGCTCGATCATGTTCTGAATCTGTTCGGTGGATTTCTGGGTACGGCTGGCCAGGGTACGCACCTCGTCGGCCACCACGGCGAAGCCACGTCCCTGGTCACCGGCACGCGCCGCCTCGATGGCGGCGTTCAGGGCCAGCATATTGGTCTGTTCGGCAATGCCGCGAATCACCTCCAGAACGCCACCGATGCTTTCGCTATCGGCCGCCAGGGCTTCCAGGGCACTCTTGGCACGGCGCAGTTCACCGGTGGTGGCATCCATGGCACCGATGGCTTCGGTCATGGT
Organism: Gammaproteobacteria bacterium; assembly: GCA_026197075.1. Lineage (GTDB taxonomy): Bacteria > Pseudomonadota > Gammaproteobacteria > DSM-19610 > DSM-19610 > JAIVHA01. The sequence goes on from JAPHQV010000003.1 coordinate 31,955, forward strand.
GAGCTTGCCTCCATCGGCGCTGCCATCTGCCTGGCGGGCAGCCTCCGCGGCCGCCGCGGCGCTGCGTGCCACTTCGCCCACGGTCTGGCCGAGCTCCTGCATGGCGCCATTCAGTGTGGCGGAGAGATCCTTGAGGGAGGAATTCTGCACGGTTTCCTGGATACACAGGCCCAAAGCGCCCGCCTGTTCGTCCAGTTGTGCCGCAATCTCACCGAGCTGCAGTTGGCGTTGCCGCAGGCCTGCCCCGAGATTTTCGATGGCCGCCGTGAGTGGTTCCAGACTGTCGACCCCGTCGCGGGAACTGTAATCGCCCTGCTGGAACTGGAGCAGACGGGCCAGGCCGACCCGGCGCAGGCGCCTTTCGGCACGCCCTTTCCAGAGCACATACCCGATCCCCGGCAAGGCACCGGCAATCGCCCAGGCCATGGCACTTGTCCCATCTAAATGAAACGCCATGAACAGCACCACGACCGCCGTCACCCAGAACAGCGCGGTCTTTACACCATCTTTCCTTGTCACTGGCTCACTCCCACAGACCCCGGCCATCATGGACGGGTCCGTCCGACCGGGTGAATCACACCCCGACAAAGAAGAACCCGCTCTAATTGCATGGCTAGCGGCCGATACCAGCGGTGGCTTTAACGGCGCGACCTAAGTTGCGGCAGGGCAAAAAAAACCCCCGGGTATACCGGGGGTTCCCTGTACGAGCCGGGCAGGGATCAGGAAGCGTCGCCGCCCACGGCTTCCACGAGGGATTTGCGAATGGCTTCGGGGCTGGACATCAGCCGCATGAAGCTGTTGGAACCCATCATCTTCAGTCCCGGGAAGTGCACCGCCATGCGGAAACGCATGTGCAAGGCGATGACCTTGTTGCCCATGACCATCACTTCATAGGGCAAGTAGGCGTTCTGCTTCAGTTCCTCGAAGTCCACCACGCTCATCTGGAAGGTATCATCCATATGCTCGGAGCCGCCTTCCGGCATCTTCATGGACACGCCGAAGATGGTTTCTTCCTTGCCGGGAATGTCGATGCGATAGAGCGGACGCACACCGGCGCTGTTGCTTTCCAGGTTACGCTCCACGGCCGCCAGGGCTTCCCGATGACTGGGATACTCAGCCAGCACGTAGGGGTCGTCGAAGTATTCCATCCCGAAGGTGTAGTTATAGCGACCCAGCTTGCGCTTGGTCAGCTCCTTGGAACCGAATTCCTGGACCACACCCAGGGCCTGCTCAAGCGCCGTGCGGGTGTTCGCCAGATCGCTCTTCATGCGGTAGGCAACCGCCAGGTATTCCGGATTCACGAAGGCCACCTGGACTTCATCGTCTACCTTGTTGATGGAAACGCGCATGGCCGCACCGAAGCCACCCATCTCTGACTGGGCCGCCACCCTGCGCAGGGCATCGCTGGTGAAGATCACGATGTGGGCATTCTCATAGGGCACGTAATCACCGGCGATGGTAAAACCGGCTCCTTCCAGGCTCTGCTTCACTTCGGCGATCTTGGCCTCGAAGTCACCCGGGCCCTTGTAGGCCAGGATGAAAGGCAGATAACGGTCCGCGGCGTGGGCCGTGGCCGCGAACAACATGGCCAGCATGACCAGGATGCCGGACATCCATTTTGTGTAGTGTTTCATCATAACCCCCTAACCTCCCATGTTTTTGTTGAACGCGCCGATTCTATGTCATTTTACACGGACGTGCGAACAAAACCTTGCCACCAAAAAAAGGGCCATGTCGACATGGCCCTTTCCCGTCATGCACTGACCTTCATGCTGGTCCCTGAGTGCACCCAGTCTCAGAACCGCCAGGCGTAGCTCAGCTCGAACTCGAACTGCTGCATCTTCAGTTCGATGTCCTGACCCGGGTCCAGCGGATTGACGCCGCTCACCTTCTCGCTGGGGGCATACATAGCCGCGAAGCTCAGTTCGTTGTTGGCGCCCAGCTGGCGAGTGAAGCCGAAGGTGAAGTGGCGCTCCATTACGCCCGGCGCCAGAATGTTGAACAGCACCTCGGAGTCGGGGATGGGCTGATCGTTGACGCTGAAGCCCACGCGCCAGGTCCACTGCGGGTCGCTCTCCCACTGGTAGCCGACCTTCCAGACATTGATGTTCTTCCAGCCAAAGCCAGAACCGGCATTCGCACCCAGGCACTGGCTGACGTCACCCATTCCGCAGGCTCCCAATGCCGGCAGTAAGGGGTTGGCAATGGAATTGACATCGCCATACCAGATGCGCTGGTAATCGAACAGCAGGGTGGAGGTGGGGGTTACGTCCCATGCTACACCGATGGTCGCAGTGGCTGGAATGTCGAAGTCGCCCTGCTCGGCGAACAGCCCACTGTACTTGTCGAACTCGTCCATACTAATCTTGGTCTGGTACGAAGCCCCCAGGCGCACCCCAGGGCTCACCTCACCCTGCACACCAAAGCGGGCGCCGAAGCCAAAGGCGTCGTCCGTGCCCCGGTTGGAGAGATTGGCAGGATCCGTGGAGAAGCCGGCAAATGACCCCACACCCTTGGCCTCGAAGCGCTGGTAGGCAATGATGGGGGCTACACCCCAGGAGGCGTTACCGCTGGCGAACTTGCGGGCATAGGTCGGCGCGACGAACAACTGCATCAGGTCCACACCGGTCTCGCCGGCGCAGAAGGTGCCGCTGGGGCAGGTGCCACCGGCGTTGCGAATCGGGTTGTCGTGTGCCGGATAGTCCGTGTTCATGCCACCGTTCCCATACACGGTGACGCCGAAGGAACTGTCGGCATCGATCGTCCAGTTGCGCCCGAAGTGCGGGATCAGGAACCACTCCGAGTCGCTTTCCACCTTGCCCGGTTCGAGTCCAAAACTACCCGGTGCGCCACTGGGCATGCCCGTCACCTCATACTCGCGGCGTGGGCTGAAGAGTGCGACACCCAGGTCCATACGGTCACCCACGAATGCCATGCCCGCCGGATTGACGGCCGCCGCCATGGCGTCCTGGGAAAGAGCGGCGCCGGTGCCGGCCATACCCTTGGACTTGGTGCCGTAGCCCTGACTGAAATAACCGGTGGTGGCATGGGCGGCCGGGGCCACCAATGCCGCGGAAACGGCCATGGCGGCCAGTGTGCGTGCGAAAGTGCTCATATCTCCATTCCTCTTCGTGTTTTGTCCGAGAACCTGCCCCGTTGCGATTAAACAACAATCCTGTGGCGCAACGCCCAGCATGGGCATGTGCCTGAAAATTGTCAATGCGAATGCCTACAAGCAACAGACGTGCCAGCATCGGCGCGGTGGGATCCGGGTCAAACGTGACAAGAATACAACAGAGAGAAAAACCCGCGCCGGAACGGGCTTCGTGCCCTTGGAGCACGTGGGTAGAGCGGCTATCCGGCCAGCATAGCGGGACTGCAACGCCAAAAGCCTGGCGGATATGCCCGGGGGGAAATAACAACAAACCGCCGGCCCGGGGGCCGGCGGGAGACTCAACTACAACGGTTCCAGTCCTGGGTTGCCGTCCATGCCCTTGATGAGGGGCTGGTTGAGATCGCTGACCCTCACGGTCTTCTTGTCGCGCAGGTATTCGGCCACCACATCCCAGATCTTGCGGCCCGTATCACCCGCCGGGTGTTCCTGCACGCTGGCCCAACCGGCCACGATGTAGGTGTCGTTGGGGTCCAGGGGCTTGCCGTTCAGTTCCAACTCGGAGATCCGCTGACCCATGTCCTTGGTGGGATCGATGGCGTATTTCAGGCCACCCACGCGCACCATGTCACCACCCTGCTGGTAGAAGGGGTCTTCGTTGAACAGGTTGTCGGCCACATCCTCGAGAATGGTCTTGATGGTCTCGCCGCTCATTTCGTTACGCGTGACCGAAGGGTAGGTAAGGCCGGTCTGGTCCATGACGTGCTCGAAGGTGATGTCCATGCCCGGCAGCACGGTGGTACCCCAGCGGAAACCCGGTGAGAAGGCGATCTGGGCATCCACCTGCTCCATGAGGGCATCGACGATCACCTGGTCGAAGGTGCCGTTGAAATTGCCACGCCGATAGAGCAGGTCCTCGGAGACCGCCAGCTTCTCGTTCAGCTTGTCCGCCATGCGGAAGGTCTCGCCTTCGTAGGTCACGGTCTGGTTACGCATGTTCTCGATATAGTCGGCCATTTCCTTGTCCGGCTCGATCAGGTTGGAAAACACGGGCAACAGCTTGTACTGGTACCCCTTCACCTTGCCCTCGCGCACGTCGAGGTCGAGCACGGCCAGGAACTTGGCGTTGGAGCCGGCATTGGTCACCAGGCAGGTGCCACCGTTGGGGGTCTTGATCTCCATGGGTTGGGGCACGGCGTCATGGGTATGTCCGCCCATGATGGCGTCGATGCCGTCCACCAGTCCGGCCATCTTGATGTCCACGTCCATGCCGTTGTGGGACAACACCACCACCACCTCGGCACCCTCGGAACGGGCCTGGTTCACCACTTCCTGCATCTCCAGGTGACGGATGCCGAAGGACCATTCCTCCACCAGGTAGCGGGGATTGGCGATGGGGGTATAGGGGAAGGACTGGCCGATGGTGGCCACATTGGTACCGTTGACGCTGCGGATGACATAGGGCCGGAAGACCCGCTCGCCCCATTCCACGTCCACCACGTTCTGGGCCACGAAATCGATATGGCCGGCGAAATCCTTCTCCACGACCTCGCGCACCCGGTCGGCGCCATAGGTGTATTCCCAATGGCCGGTCATGATGTCCACGCCAAGCAGCTTCTGGGCGTCCACCATGTCCTGGGCATAGGTCCACACGGCGGTGCCACTGCCACCGCCCCAGGTATCACCACCATCCAGCAGCAGCGAGTCGGGGCGCTGGGCGCGCACGTTCTTGACCAGGGTGGCCAGGTGTGCAAAACCGCCGACGCGGCCGTATTTTTCCGCCAGGGCGGTGAAATCCAGGTGGGTATAGGCATGGGACCAGAGGGTGGGATGCTCGAGATTGAAATACTCCAGCAGGCGCTTGCCCACCAGGTGCGGCGGCCGGCCGCGCATACTGCCCACGCCGAGATTGATATTGGGCTCGCGGAAATAGACCGGCTGCAGTTGAGCATGGCAGTCGGTGTAGTGCAGCAGGCTCACATTACCGAAACTGGGCAACTCATAGGGATTGGCCGGCCCCTTCGCGGTCCCGACCGCTCCGCCTGCGCCCTGCCCGGAGCCATCGTTACCACAGGCGGTAAGGCCGAAGCCGGCGGCATTGGCCGCCGCCAGCATCTGCAAGAATTCTCGGCGGGACAGATTCATTGGTTCTCCTCTCGACTCAGGGCAATCTATGTGGGGTATTGGCGATAGACGTTGGTTGTGGCAAATCTATTTCATCACATCCCGATACAGTAGCACGCACCCGGCATTGCTGCCGACCGATGGAGCCCGGGATTTTCCCTTGAAAAGGGTACGCTTTTTGTGAGCACATAAAAAAAACCGTCCGGCACGAAGCCGGACGGTTCTTGCAGCAGTCCCGCCACCCGGCGACCCCTGGGCCGGGCCGGGCGCGGGACGGGAAAACCGGGACTCAGGCCTTCTTGATCAGGAATTCGAACTTGCCGCCCGCTTCCTTGGATTCCAGCAACTGGTTACCGGTCTGCTTGGCAAAGGCTTCGAAATCCTTCACGGAACCGGGGTCGGTCGCGATGATACGCAGCACCTTGCCGCTGTCGAGGGCACCGAGGGCCTTTTTCGCGCGCAGGATGGGCAGGGGGCAGTTCAGGCCGGATGCATCCAGCTCGTCGTCGTAATTCGCCATGTTTGAAAGCTCCTGAATCTGTAAATTGTTGTTGCCAGCGGCACCTGGTCAGGCTAACCGGAGGCCAGTATACAACACCAGGCCGGCGTTATAGCAAGCCATACGACTCGCGCACCTGCCGGGAATCCCCCGGGCCCCACCCCGGGAGACGTCAGCCCGTTGCGCGAGCCTCCCCGGGCGGCACCAGGGGCAGACCGTGGCGCGCCCAGTCCAGCACCCCCCCGCGCAGATTGACGACAGCCCCATGGCCTTGCGCCATCATCCAGGCACAGGCCTGGGCGGATCGAGCACCGGAACGGCAGTAGAACAGGATTGGCCGCGGATCACGCCATTGCCCGGCCTGCAGTGGCAAGAGGTGCAGGGGCAGCAGTTCGGCGCCCTCGATGATGCCCTGCGGCCATTCCGCCGGTCCACGCACATCCACGAGGCGGTAGTGGTCGGGGTCGGCACGCAGCTGGTGTTCAAGGGTGGCACTATCGATTTCCTGGATTCCGTACATGGGCAAAGTTCCTCGCCTGCTGGCATGCTGTAAAATTGCATATCATTATATTCTAATAATCAACACGGCGGTCAACCACCTCCCGCTGGCCCCGGAACCCAGGGGCCGGTATGGTGGTCTCACCAAGCAGCCAGCCGCGCACCAGCCGGCGGGAGGCTTTGTTACCGATGATCTCTGGAGACGGGCCGCAGTAGCGGCATGGAATGAACCACCTCATCCGCATTACCCTTGCCGGCACCCTGTTCGGCTTCGCCGCCCTGCCCTTCAGCCACGCGGACCTGGCCGATCTTCCCAGCATGGGCGACACCGCGGGCCAGCTGATTTCCCCGGAACAGGAAAAGCAGTTTGGCGAATCCTTCATGCGCCAGATCCGCCGCAGCGGCAAGCTGGTGCAAGATCCGGAACTCAACGATTACCTGCAACAGCTGGGCTACCGGCTCGCCGCTGCCAGCGACGCGCCCGGCTACGGCTTCACCTTCTTCCTGGTGGATGACCCCTCGATCAACGCCTTCGCCGGTCCGGGGGGCTATATTGGCGTGCACACCGGCCTGCTGCTGGCAGCCCGCAATGAAAGTGAACTGGCCGGCGTGCTGGCCCATGAAATCGCCCACGTGACCCAGCGTCACCTGCTGCGGGCCTATGAAGCCGCCCAGCGCATGAGCCTGCCCACCGCGGCCGCGCTGCTTGCTGCCATCCTCATTGGCAGCCAGGACAGCCAGGCCGGCCAGGCGGCCCTGGTGGGGCTACAGGCCGCCAGCGCCCAGTACCAGATCAATTTCACCCGCGCCAATGAACACGAGGCGGATCGGGTCGGGATCCAGACCCTGGTCCGGTCCGGCATCGATCCCCGGGGCATGCCCGACTTCTTCGAGCGCCTCCACCAGCAGAGTCGGCTCTACGGCAACCGACTGCCGGAATTCCTCAGCACCCACCCGGTCACCACCAGCCGTATTGCCGAAACGGCCGCGCGTGCCGAGGCCCACGCCGGCGAGGGGCGGCAGGACAGCCTCGGCTTCCAGTTGGCGCGCACCAGCCTGCAAGTGGAGTCCAGCACTCAACTGCGTGATCTGGTGGCGGATTACGAAGCGCGCGCCGAGGGCCTCGGCGAGGCGGAGCGCTTCGGCTATGCACTGGCACTGTGGCGCACGGGCGACCACGAGGGTGCACGACGGGAACTGACCCGCCTGCGGCAACAGAACCCGGATCGTTTGCACTACCCGCTGAATCTCGCCCGGCTGGAGCTGGAGCGGAACCAGCCCGCCCGGGCCCTGGCCCTGTACGAGGAGTTGTTGCAACTCAATCCCGGCAACGTCACCGTCACCCGCGCCTATGCCGCCGCCCTGCTCACCCACGGCGAGCCCTCCCGGGCGCGCAAGCTGCTGACCAGCCTGATCCAACGGGGCGAAAACCGGCAACCGGAGCTCTACCGGCTGCTGGCCGAGGCTGCGGGCAAGGAAGGCCGGCGGCGCGAATCCCACGAAGCCACGGCGGAATACTACTATTTGAACGGCCAGACCCACGCGGCCATCGATCAGCTGGAGCTGGCCCTGCAGGTGCCCGGGTTGGAGTTCTACGATAACGCCCGCATCAGCGCCCGCCTGCATACCTTCAAGAACGAGGCACGCCAGGAAGATGCCCGCTGATGCCCGCATTGGAGTACCGGGAATAAAATCCCGACCGGTGGCGTCCCAGCATTCACGAGTCGTTCGTTGTACCGCACACGAACCACCGTGTGCTTGCCAATGTCCACAAACGGTATGTTAAAAAACTCTAATATGTCGATGATGACTTTCAATCATGTCTGCTGCGACAGGGCTTTGACTCCCAACAGGGGGGAAGCTATAGTCGTTCGTAGTAGCAACATGACGCCCAAGCCATCAATGTCAGTAGTGCGGTATTCGCAAGCAAGACGCTCCACAAGCCGCGGGCAAGCCCTTGCCACGGAAACAACCATTCGAGCCAATCCAACACCATAGGAGGAAACGATGCGGCCATTCCCGAGCATCATTACCACAGCCACATCCATCGCCGCACTGCTGGGCAGTCTGGCGTTGGCGCCGGTAGCCGTATCTGCGCAAGAAGCAGAAGCCTCAGCCGCCGAACAAGGCAAACAGGTGGCCTTTGACCGCCGCAAGGGCAATTGTTTGGCCTGCCACGCCGTCGAGGGCGGAGATATGACGGGTAACATCGGGCCACCCCTGGTCGCCATGAAGGCCCGCTTCCCGGACAAGGCCCGCTTGCGCGCCCAGATATGGGATTCCACCAAGGCCAACCCAAACAGCATCATGCCGCCCTTCGGCCGTCATCAGGTATTGACCGAGAAGGAAATCGATCAGATCGTTGAATACATGTACACGCTGTAACCCGATTACGGCAACCTTAGGAGAAGCACACGTGAACAGCCTGAAACGCAGAACTTTCCTGAAAGGCACCGCCGCGATCAGCAGCGTCGGTTTCGCCCTGGGCGCCGGTCTCCTGACCCCGCGCATGGTATTGGCTGCCTGGCCCAAGTCCGCCTTTGAATCCAAGAGCGTGGACGACGCCCTGACCAACCTGGCCGGCTCCGCCGACCTGAGCACCAACGAACAGATCCAGATCCGAGCGCCGGATATCGCGGAAAACGGCAACGTGGTTCCGATCACCGTCGAGACCAACATCGCCAACATCGAGTCCATCAGCATCCTGACGGAGAAGAATGCATCGCCTCTCACCGCCTCCTTCGTACTGGGCGCGGGCGCGGAAGGCTTTGTAGCCACCCGCATGAAGATGGGCAAGACCTCCGATGTCATCGCCGTGGTCAAGGCCGACGGTAAACTGCATAGCTCACGCAAAGAGGTCAAGGTCACGATCGGTGGCTGTGGCGGTTAAGGCCGACCCCGTACCGATACCCTGAACCAAGACCGAAACGAGGAAAGAAGCATGGCAAACTCAATCAGAATGCGCGCCAACCTGGAAGGTGACGTGACCACCGTTCGAGCGCTGATCAGTCACCCCATGGAAACCGGCATGATGAAGAACAAGAAAACCGGGGATCTCATCCCGGCACACTTCATCCAGGAAGTGGTTTGTGAACACAATGGCAATACGGTCCTGACCAGCCTCTGGGGACCGGCCATTTCCACCAATCCCTACCTGTCGTTCCGTTTCTCCGGCGCCAAGAAGGGCGATACCCTGAAAATGAGCTGGGTGGACAACAAGGGTGAAAGCGACTCGGCGGAAGCCACCGTCGCCTGAGCACTGCCAACAACCACAATACGCACCAAACACGACTGGAGGCAAACCATCCATGAAACAACTACTGACCATGGCCGTGGCAGTCGGGTTGATGGGCTCCGTGCCCATCGTCGCCCAGGCCACCCCGGAACAGGACATGAAGGAATACCAGGCCCACTACCACAAGCGCTTCCCGAACGTGCCGCACGATGACTTCATCAACGGGCTGTACGCGCTCGACCCGGAAAAACGCTCCCAGTGGGAAGCCATCGAGGATTTCCCGCCCTACACCGTGGCCGTCGAAGAAGGTGAAAAGCTGTTCAATACCCCCTTTGCAAATGGCAAGACCTATGCCAGCTGCTTCAAGAATGGCGGTATCGGTATCAAGCAGGATTACCCCTACTTCGATACCAAGACCGGCCAGGTAAAGACCATCGAGTTGGAAATCAACGAGTGCCGGGTCAAGAACGGCGAGAAGCCGCTGGGCTATCAAAAGGGCGACATTGCCAGCATCTCCGCCTATATGTCCTGGACCTCGCGGGGCAACACCATCAACGTGAAGATCCCCAACGATCCTCGCGCCCTGGCGGCCTATGAAAGCGGCAAGGAGCATTACTACGCCAAGCGTGGGCAGCTCAACATGTCCTGTGCCGACTGCCACGTGTCCTACCCCGGCTACTATGTGCGGGCCAACATCCTGAGCCCGGGCCTGGGTCAGACCAGTCACTTCCCGACCTTCCGCTCCAAGTGGCAGAACATGGGGACCCTGCATCGTCGCTATGGTGGTTGTAACCGCCAGGTGCGTGCCGCATCCTTCGATCCGCAGAGCGAGGAGTACCGGAACCTGGAATATTTCCATACCTACATGAGCAATGGTCTGGAAATCAACGGCCCCGGTTCCCGCATGTAATCGGTACTCGTACCAATAAAAAACCCCGGTCTGTTGACAGACCGGGGTTTTTTTATGCCTGGATGGTGGGTCGTATAGGATTCGAACCTATGACCAATTGGTTAAAAGCCAACTGCTCTACCAACTGAGCTAACGACCCATAAAGCGAGCCGGGAATAATACCGTACCGGGGAGAAATGACAACCCTGGAAGGAACCGCAAAAGCCAGTAGGGTGTGGACGGATTGGTGCCACGAGACCGGGTCACCATCCATCGCCGCGACGGACCCGGTGAAACCGCGCCCTCACCACAATGGGTGAGGGCGGCTTCAGATCAAACCGCTTCGAGTCTGCGCAGGCCCTTGGGCAACAGGCGGAAATCCACCAGGGAGCTGACCAGCGCGGCAGGGAAGCTGGCCTCTTCGTACACCATGCGATAGTACTGCACCTTCATGGTCAGGGCGCTGCCCAGCACGATGGCGAAGAAGGTGATGAAGGAACCGATGGCCAGGCTGGACACGCCGGTGACCGCCTGACCGATGGTGCAACCCATGGCCAGCACGCCGCCGAAGCCCATCAGGATGCCGCCCACCAGGTGATTGGCGAAATCCCGTCCCGAGCTGAACCACTCGATACGAAAACCCTTGCTGAGGATGGCCCACAGGAAGGAACCCAGGATCACGCCCAGCACCGCCATCACTCCGAAATTGAGCTCGGAGCGCTCGAAGCCTCCGCCCGCATACCCCAGGCTCTGGCCCATGGGATTGATGAAGGTGAAGGACTGGGGGCTCTGGCTCGCCACATTCGGACGACTGGCGTCCCAGCCTTCCAGCACCGGCGCCTCGTCGGCCATGCCCATGTCCGCGATCGTCGCCCAGCCACTGGTGGAGGTGGGATCGACGAATTCACGGGTGCTCACCACCATCTCGCCCTCGAATTCGGACTCGTAGCTCAGCATCAGGTTGGAGGTGATATACCAGGCGCCGACCACCGTCAGGCCCACCACCAGGCCACCGAGGATATTGTCGAAACCGCGCCGGAAGTCCGCGGACTTGAACACGAGACCCAGCACCAGCAGGGCCAGCAACAGGCCGATGACCAGACGCGCGGTGCCGGCGGCTTCCGGACCTGCGAGGAAGGTACCCAGGTCCTGGGGACCGGACAGGTTGATGGCCAGGGGACGGATCCAGTCAATGAACAGCAGCGACATCAGGGTCTGGTCACCACGGATGGGGTTGACCATGTAGTAGGCGATCCCACCGATGATGAGGAACACCATGACCGACTTGAGGTTGCCGCCCCCGATGCGGATCAGGGTCTTGTTGCCGCAGCCGGAGCCGAGGGTCATGCCGATGCCGAACAGCAGGCCGCCCAGCAGGTTCTCGGCCCAGATCAGCTGGCTCATGCGGTAGGGCGGAAAGGCGTTGTCGGGGTCCGCCAGCTGCATGGCCTCCAGCACCGTCACCCCCAGCAGGGCCACGGCGATGGCCAGCAACCAGGCGCGCATGCGGCCGGTATCCCCCATGTTCACCCAGTCGGACACGGCACCCATGGTGCAGAAGTTGGTCTTGTTGGCGACCGCGCCCAACACCAGGGCCAGCAGGAAGGTGCCCCACAGGAGATAACCCTGGGCGGCGGCAAAGTTTTCGAAGACCATGATGCTTACCTCTCAATACCATCTGTACCGGGCCGGTCCTTCCGGCCCGCGAATAATAGGACACTCACCGGGCGCGGGCGGCATCAATCCCCTGCATAACGGGTGGGATCCGGTATCCCCGCCGCTTCGAAGCCCGCGGCCCGCAGGCGGCAGGAATCGCAGCGCCCGCAGGCCCGTCCCTCTGCATCGGCACGGTAGCAGGAGACTGTATCCGCGTAGGGTACGCCGAGGCGATTGCCGGCACAGATGATATCCGCCTTGCTCAGGTGAATGAGGGGGGCATGAACCTGGAACCGCCCCCCTTCCACTCCGGCCTTGGTGGCCAGATTGGCAAGACGCTCGAACTGGGCGATATATTCCGGGCGGCAGTCGGGATAGCCGGAGTAATCCACGGCATTGACGCCGACGAACAGGTCCCAGGCCCCCAGGACCTCGGCCCAGCCCAGGGCCAGGGCCAGGAAAATCGTATTGCGAGCCGGGACATAGGTGACCGGAATCCCTTCCGCCGGGGTGTCCGGCACCGCGATGGCGGGATCGGTCAGGGCCGAGCCACCGATCCCGCCCAGATCCAGGCGGATGACCTTGTGTTCACGCACACCCAGGGCCTGGGCCACCCGCCGCGCCGCCGCCAGCTCGGCGCTGTGGCGCTGCCCGTAGTCCAGGCTCAGGGCATGGCAATCATAGCCCTGCTCCCGCGCCAGGGCCAGGCAGGTGGCCGAATCCAGCCCCCCGGACAGCAGAATGACCGCCTTCCCGTTCACCTTCATTTTCCCCGCGCGTCGCCCCATAGGTACTTGTGCAGCTGCAGCTGAAAGCGCACCGGCAGCCGGTCCGCCAGGATCCAGTCCGCCAGCTCGGCGGGATCCTGACGGCCGTGACAGGGGGAAAACAACACCTCGCAACGCTGCGCCAGACCCTCGCGCGCGATCAGCTCGCGGCTCCAGTCGTAGTCGGCGCGATCGCAGATCACGAACTTCACCTGGTCGCGAGGACCGAGATGGCGCAAATTCTCCATCCGGTTGTGTTCGCACTCGCCGGAACCGGGGGTCTTGAGATCCATCACCTTGACCACCCGCGGATCCACACCGCCGACATCCAGGGCACCACTGGTTTCCAGTGACACCTCGTAGCCGGCATCGCACAAACGGGACAGCAACGGCAGGCAACTCTTCTGGGCCAGGGGCTCGCCGCCGGTCACCGTGACATAGCGTGGCTGCCAGGCGGAGACCTCGGCCAGCACCTCGCCGACCGTCATCTTGTGTCCGCCCTGAAAGGCATACTCCGTATCGCAGTAGCCACAGCGCAGGGGGCAGCCCGTCAGGCGCACGAACACCGTGGGCACGCCCACGGTGCGGGACTCGCCCTGCAGGGAATAAAAGATTTCCGTGATCCGCACCGGCAGGGCCAGCATAACGGGCGTCACGGGGATGGAGGCAATGGTCATGGTGAAATGGTACTACATTGTCGGGCCGAAGCCCGACCCGGTACCCGGCGGGCGGCTAGCGCCCCTCCTGCCCCATGCGCGCCAGGCGATCCTGGGCCAGCCGCGCGGCGGTGGAGCCGGGGTGTTGATCCACCACGGCCTGCAGGGTCTCCCGGGCCTTGCCCCATTCCTGGCGCTCGTAGTGGATAAAGCCCAGTTTCAGGCGCGCATCAGCCACTTTCGGGTCCTGGGGAAAGCGCTCCACCACCTCGGTGAATTCCCGCTCGGCCGTATCGAAATCACGCACCACATAGTGCGCCTCGCCGAGCCAGTAACGTGCGTTCGCCCCGTAGCGACTGTCCGGATAGTTGGCCAGGAAGTCACGAAAGGCCTTGGCGGCCTCTTCGTAACGCCCCTCCTTGAGGACATCCAGGGCATGTTCGTAGCGCTCCCGTTCCTTGCCCGGATCCGCCGTTGCCACATCCTTCGGAACCCCGGCAGCGGGTGCCACGCCCGTATCGAGCGGCTTGGGAAGCTCCGTGGCCCCCGGTGACCCGGATACATCCGGCGCAGCACCTCCCGCCTCGAGCCGATGCAGGCGACGATCGATATCGAGGTACTGCTCCCGCTGACGCTGCTGCAGGCCGTTCAGGGTATGACCCTGCACTTCCTGCTCACCGCGCAGCTGCTGCACCTCACGCTGCAGTTGCTCGAGCCGGTTGAGCAGATCGAGCATGGAGCGGCTGTCCAACATCCGCTCCATGCGTTCGACCCGTTGCACCAGGCTCGGGTCATCACGACCCAGGGCCTGGGTGGTAACACCCGCCAGCATCAGTGCGATCAGCAGCCAGACCCCTCGCTGCAGGGCCATGTCACTGGCCTCCGTAGACCAGTTCGACACGCCGGTTCAGACGCCAGGCCGATTCGTCATGGCCGTCCGCGGCGGGACGTTCCTCACCATAACTGACCACCCGGATCTGGTCCGGCCGCACGCCCTGGAATTCCAGCTGGCGACGTACCGCCTGACCACGACTCTCACCCAGGCCGATGTTGTATTCGCGGGAACCACGTTCGTCCGTATGCCCTTCCAGGGCGACCGTCAGTTCGGGGTGACCCGCCAGGAAGGCCGCATGGGCCGCCAGAATCTCCTGGTCCGCCTCACTGAGGGTGCTGCTGTCGAACTCGAAATACACCACCCGCTGGTACAGGGGACTGGCGGGATCCTGCAGGGCTTCCATGCCAAGACGGCCATAATCCTGCACCCCCAAGGCCTCGGTCCCGGTCCCCGCCCCTCCCGCGCTACTGCCACGATCCTCCACGGTTGCATCCAGGGGTGCCTTGCCACGGGTACCACAGGCACTCAATGTCAACACCAGTCCGAACGCCAGGACCAGACCGGACCACATCTTCATTTGTTGTTTCATTACCCTCTCCTTTGATTAGAGGAAGTTGAACTGAAAAATCATCGAACGATACCGGACAGAAATCATCCGTAGAAACGGCCATTCGCCACGAAGGGGCTTACCGGGTCTCCGGGTTATTCGCGGGCAGAGCCCGCTCCTGCATCATGTCATCTCCTTCCCGGAACACTTCAACGCCGCAACACCGGTGACCAGGCCGGCTCCCGTACATCGCCACCGCTCAGGGTCAGGCGTTGCCGGAAGCGGCCATCCGCCGAAACCGCGGCCAGCACACCACGACCGCCTACACTGGTAGCGTAGATGATCATGCTGCCGTTGGGCGCGAAGCTGGGCGATTCATCCAGGCTGCCATCGGTGAGTACCCGCAAACGCTTGCTGTCCAGTTCCAGGACCGCGATCCGATAATTACGACCATCCCGGTGTACCAGCGTCAAGCGCTTGCCGTCGGCGGAATAATCCGCTCCCGCGTTGTAGTTGCCCTCGAAGCTCAGGCGCTCGACATTCCCGCCGCGGCTGTCCATGCGATAGAGCTGCGGCGCCCCGCCCCGGTCGGAGGTGAACACCAGGTGATTGCCGTCCGGCGACCAGGCCGGCTCCGTATCGATGGCGGCATTATTGGTCAGCCGCTGCAGGCGCTTGTCAGCCAAATGCAGCACATAGATCTCCGGATTGCCATCGCGGGACAAGGTCACGGCCAGCCGGCGGCCATCAGGTGACCAGGCCGGAGCGCCGTTGATGCCATCGAAGGCTGCCACCTCACTGCGCGCGCCTGTACCCACATCCTGGACGTAGATGGCCGCCTTGCGCCCCTCGAAGGAAACATAGGCCAGTTGCTGGCCATCGGACGACCAGGCCGGCGACATCAGGGGCTGGGGAGAACGCAGTACCGTGCGGGAATTGTGCCCATCGGAATCGGCCACCTGCAGGGCATAGCGTTTTCCTTCCGCGCCCTGCTCTGCCGTCACATAGGCGATACGGGTGTCGAAGGCGCCGGGCTCACCGGTCAGGGTTTCATAGATGAGGTCGCTTATGCGGTGGGCGACCCGGCGCAGTTCATCGGGTCGCGCGGGGATGCTGTAGCCCGTCAGCTGGCGGGAACGAAACACGTCGAAGAGCTGGAACTGCACCTCGTAGCGGCCCGGCGCGGGCTGCAACACGCGGCCGATCACCAGATCGCCCACACCGAGTACCCGCCAGTCCTGGAAACGGACATCAGCGGCCTCCCGTGGTCGGGCGATGAGATCCGCTTCCGGCAGGGGCGCGAAACGGCCACTGCGACGCAGGTTGGAGGAAATGATGGCGGCGATATCCTCCGGCAGCGTCACACCGGCCGGCGTGGCAAAGGGTACGACGGCGATGGGCGATGCGCCCTCCATGCCCTGGGTGATCTCGATGGTCAGTACCGCCAGCGCACCGCGACTGCCCGCCAGCAGGGCCGCCAACAACAACCAGCGCATCATATCTTTCATCTGCATGCCTCAACTCCTGTTGGGGTCGAATTCAAACTGGAATTCCCGGAACGCATCGAACAGGTGCGGCTCCGAAGGTACCGGCAACGGTGCGGCCTGAAATACCGCGCTCTCCACTGAACGATCGAAGACCGGATCGCCGCTGCTACGCACGATCTGCACCCGGACCACATCACCGCCGGGGATCAGGCTCACCCGTACCGTGCAGGACAGACCGCGCCAATTGGCCGGTAGGCGCCAGTTACGCCGCACCTTGTCCTGGATATGGGCGCTGTACTGGTTGATGGCCGCGGCCACGGCGCGCTGACGTTCCTGGTCCAGGCGTGCCCGCTCCGCCGCCAGTTCCGCCTGGCGCGCGGCCTCTTCGGCCTTGCGGCGCGCCTCTTCCTCGGCCTTGCGCTTGGCTTCTGCTTCGGCCTTGCGCTTGGCTTCCGCCTCCGCCTTGCGTTGTGCTTCTGCTTCAGCTTTGCGCTTGGCTTCCGCCTCCGCCTTCTTGCGCTCCGCCTCCTCGGCCTTGCGCTTGGCCTCGGCCGCCGCCTTCTGGCGCTCCGCTTCCTCCGCCTTACGCTTGGCTTCCGCCGCCTCACGGCGCTTGGCCTCCTGCTCGGTACTGCGCCGGGCCTCTTCCAGCCGTTGCGCCTCTTCCGCCTGCTGTCGCTTCAGGTCCGCCAGACGCTGCTCTTCCCGCTCACGCTGGCGTCGGGCCTCGGCCGCCTGTTCCTCCAGCTGCCGCTGGCGTTCCACCTCGGCGGCACGCTGTTGCTCCTCCAGCTGCTGCTGGCGCTGCACTTCCTGCTGTAATGTGTCCTCTTCCACCACCCGGGCCTGCACCGGGGCACTGCTGTGCTGGGGCGCCACCTTGGTCATGCTGGTCCAGTCCACATTGATCATCAGCAGCCCGAGCAATGCCAGATGCACCAGTACCGCATACAGCACCGCGCGCGGGTTTTCCTTCACAATCCGCCACATCGTAAAACCTAACGCCCCTTGCCCGGCAGATCCGTGACCAGGCCCACATTGCCCGCGCCCGCGCCCTGCAGCAACACCATGGCACGGACCACGTGCTGGTACGCGACACTGCGGTCACCGCGCACCATGACGGCCACATCGGGGCGGCGCCGCAGCACGGCCGCAGCGCGCAGCTGCAGGTCCTCGTCGCTGACCGGTTCGGCGGGATCGCCGCCGATATTCAGGAACAACTGTCCCTCGGCGTCCACACTCACCACCAGGGGATCCTGCTGTTCCGGCGCCAGCGGACGGGCGGAGGCGGTCGGCAGTTCCACTTCCACGCCCTGATTGAGCAACGGCGCGGTCACCATGAAAATCACCAGCATGACCAGCATGACGTCGATGTAGGGCACGACGTTCATCTCCGCCACGGGGCGTTTGCGCAGGCGATGGCGCATGACTCAGTTTTTACTCCCTTCGGACCGCTTCATGGATGTGCCTGGCGCTGCAGAATGCTGGCGAATTCGTCTATGAAGGATTCGTAATGGGAAATCAGCCGCTCCGCCTCGTTGGCATAGCGGTTGTAGGCCACTACGGCGGGAATGGCGGCGAACAGTCCCATGGCGGTGGCGATCAGGGCCTCGGCGATGCCGGGTGCCACCATGGCCAGGGTGGCTTGCTGGGCATTGGCCAGGCCGCGAAACGCATTCATGATGCCCCACACGGTACCGAACAGGCCGATATAGGGGCTGGTGGAACCCACCGTGGCCAGGAAGGACAGGTGCTGCTCCAATCCATCCACTTCCCGGGACAGGGAGACGCGCATGGCACGCTGGGCACCCTCCACCACGTCCATAGGCTCCATGCCCTTCTGGCCGCGCAGCCGGGCGAATTCCTGGAAACCTGCCTGAAAGATGTTTTCCAGGCCGGCGCTTTCCCCCTCCCGCTCCGCCACCTCCCGGTGCAGACCGCCGAGATCACCACCGGACCAGAAACGCTCCTCGAAATCCCGGGCGGCGGTACGGGCATCGCGCAGGCCGGCACCCTTGCGAAAGATCAGGGTCCAGGATGCGAGCGAAATCAGCACCAGCAACAGCATCACCAGCTGTACGATCAGGCTGGCATTGGCAATGAGATGGGTAAAGGAAAGGTCAGTTCCCACGAGTCAGTCCCTGCAATATGAAATCCGGAATGGGATGGGGCCGCAGGGTGGAAGCCGCCAGGCACGCCACCCGCACCCGGGCGCCGCAGAACACCCGGGACTCGTCCCCGTCCTGGTACACGTTCTGCTGGAAAACCAGGCTGGCGCGACGGCATTCCACCAGTTCCGCGCTCACCCGCAGGGCGTCATCCAGGCGCGCGGGCCTGAGAAAATCCAGTTCCGCGGAACGAACCGCGAACAGGACCCCGGAAGACTCGCGCAGGGCCTGTTGCTCCACCCCCAGCTGTCGCAAGCGCTCGGTTCGCGCCCGCTCCATGAACCGCAAATAATTGGCGTAGTAGACCACACCGCCGGCGTCCGTGTCCTCATAGTACACACGAACCGGCCAGGAAAATTTCACCACCGTCAGTTTATCCCTTGTATACGGAGTCAGCGTGCCCGGACACGTCGCGAGTAGGACCACGGGCCGGCACGAAAATTCCCTGGTTCCGGCTCGCCATGGATCAGCGCATCCGGGTGCCGCAAGCGTGTAATAGCTTACCGGTGCTCCGGCGAGGCATCCAGTGCCTTTATTTCATCGGACAGCGGGGTCATACCGTACTGGTACGATGGTGGCGCTTTTTCAGCCGCAGGTCGCAATGTGGACAGAATCAACATCCCAAGCGCCAGCACCACCAGCAGATGAAAGCTTCGCAGACTACGCATGAATCATTCCGCCTCGGCGAACGTTGCCATATTTCGGGACACCACTCCGGACAAAAAAAAGCGTGGCAAGCGCCACGCCATAATCCCGGAGGGGGATTAAAAAGGTGCGTTTGACGCACCAACACACAGGAGAGGTACAACGGTCGTTCAACCCGTCCGTCGGCTCACCGTAGATTCATCGGCAAGCCTCTGGAACAGAATTTTGCAAGGCCTATGCCAGTTTCAGCTAGTCGCTGATTCGTGGTGAATTTCGGTAAAATCAACGGAAATGGAGGTCATCCGAAGGGGAGAAATTGTCGCCGTCGGGTGACGCCTCAGCACGCCCAAAGTGGAAATTACAGGTAAGACGGGAACTTGGTGCGTCGCCCTTTGCAGACAGGGTACGGGCGGGTTGGATGCTGTCAGCCGCGCGCTTCCTTGAACTGGGCCGGTTGCAGATGGTGCTTGTTGAGCAGCTTGTAGAATTCCGTGCGATTACGCTTGGCGATGCGTGCGGCATGGGTGACATTGCCGTTGGTGATCTGCAGCAACTGGGTCAGGTAATCTCGCTCGAACTGGCTGCGGGCATCGGCAAACGCCATGATTTCACGTGATTTGTCTCGCAAGGCGCGCTGTACCAGGCTGGCGGGAATCAGGGGCGTGGTGGCAAATGCCACCACCTGTTCGACCAGGTTGTAGAACTGGCGCACATTGCCCGGCCAGGGGGCCGCCAGCAGCAGCTCCATGGCCTCGGGCGCAAAACCCTTTACCTCCTTGCGACTGTTCTGGGAGATCAATTCCAGGAAATGGCTGGCGAGCAGGGGGATGTCCTCGCGCCGTTCCGCCAGGGTCGGCATCTCCAGGGTCACCACATTGAGGCGGTAGTAGAGATCCTCGCGAAACTCACCCTCTTCCAGCGCCTCATCCAGGTCCCGGTGGGTGGCGGAGATGATGCGCACGTCCACTTCCACGGACTGGGTGGAGCCCACCGGCCGCACCACCCGCTCCTGCAGGGCGCGCAACAGCTTGACCTGGAAGCTCAGCGGCATGTCGCCGATCTCGTCGAGGAACAGGGTACCGCCGTGGGCGGCCTGGAACAGGCCCTTGTGTTCACGATTGGCGCCGGTGAAGGCGCCCTTGGCGTGCCCGAAGAGTTCTGATTCCATCAGGGATTCGGGAATGGCGCTGCAGTTCACCGCCACGAACGGTCCTTCGTAGCGCGCACTGGCCTTGTGCAGCGCGCGCGCCAGCAGTTCCTTGCCGGTTCCGCTCTGGCCATGGATGAAGACACTGGCATCACTTGCGGCGACCAGGCAGGCCTGGGTGAGCAGGTCCTCCATCACGGGGCTGCGGGTGACAATGTCGCGACGCCATTCCGCCTGCTGTTCCTCTTCGTCCGTATGCCGGCCCTCCCCGCTGACCTTGAGGGCGCGCCCCACCTGGGTGAGCAACACCTGGCTGTCGAAGGGCTTGGTGAGAAAGCTGAATACGCCCTTGCTGGTGGCATCCACCGCGTCGGGGATGGTGCCATGGGCGGTCAGGATCAGCACCGGCAGGGCCGGGTTGCGGGAATGAATCTGGTCGAACAGGGCCATGCCGTCCATACCGCCCATGCGCAGATCGGTGATCACCAGGTGGGGACGAAATACCGACAACTGGGCCAGCGCCTGTTCGCCGCTTTCCACGGCCGCCACCTCGTAGCCCACCGCCGCCAGGCGCATGGACAGCAGCCGCAACAGGCTGCGATCATCATCCACCAGGAGGATACGGTATTTGCATGCGCTCATGGCTCCACTCCCTGCAGCGGTTTCTGGCGCTGCCTGATACTTTGTTCGATAGAGGTCACTGCCTCCAACTGTGTTTCCAGCTCCTGGATTCGGGCTTCCTGTTCCGCCAGGACCTTGCGTTCCGCTCGCCGCAGGGCCTTGGCCTGCTGCCGTTCGCGCGACATCTGCCCCAACAGGTCCGCGAGTGCCAGTTGCGACACATCAAGGTGGGTGGCATCGATCCCGTTCAGGACCTCCAGGGCGCGGGCCTCGTCGCGCACCGCCTCGACGCCCAGCGTCAACAGCAGCACCAGGCGCAAGCCACTGACAGCCGTGTCCTCGTACTTGTGCACCTGTTGACGCCGCTGTAATTCCTCCGGCTGGATGTGCGCCGGCATCTGCTGCACCTCGCGCGCCTCGCTCAGCCAGTCGGATCCGCGCGCCGCGATGGAGCGATCGGAGACCGGCGGCAGTTCCCAATGGACACAACCGGAGAGCGCCAGCAACAGCACCAGCCAGCCGCGCCTCACGAAGCCACACCCTTTTTGGGCAAAGTCACACGCAGGCAGGCACCGGGGCCAGCCGAGGGGACCACCTCAATATGCCCTCCGTGGGCCTGTACATACTCCCTTGCGATGGACAGTCCCAATCCCGTGCCCCTGATGTGGCTGTTGCTGCTGTGCTGCCCCTGATAGAAGGCCTCGAATACCCGTTCGCGGTCCGATTCCGGGATACCACTGCCGGTATCCTGGACTTCGATACGGGCGGTTTTCCCCTCGTCCTCCAGGCGGACGAACACGGTACCACCCTCGGGGGCGAATTTCGCGGCATTGGACAACAGATTGTCCACCACCGCGCGAAGTTTCTCTTCATCACCCATCACCCGTACGGGTTGCAACCGGACTTCCAGCCGCAACTGCCGGGCGAGTAATGCCATTTTATGGCCTCCAAGGACTTTTTCCACCAGATGTTTGAGCTCCACGGGATGGTACTGCATCACCGCTGCCCGACTGGCGGCCATGCTGACGTTCAGCAAATCTTCTATAAGCTTTTGTAAATGTACTGTATTTTCCTGAAGAATGGCGGCAATCTCGCGCTGCTGACCATTGAGGCCACCCACCACCTCCTCGCCCAGCAGGCCCGCCCCCTCGCGAATGGCGGTCAAGGGGGTCTTCAGTTCATGGGAGATATGACGCAGGAACTTGGTCTTCTCTTCCTCCAGTTCCTGCAGCCGCACCCGCAGCCAGTCGAGACGCTCGCCCAACTGCTCCAGGTCACGGGGCCCGTGGATGACCATGGGCGTATCCAGTTCCTCGTTACCCAGGCGGCGAATGGCGTGGTCGAGCTGGCGCACCGGGCGCGCGATCAGGGCCGTGAACAGCACCATCAACAGGAACGCCACGGGCACCAGGGCCACCGCCTGCAGTACCAGCAGGCGCTGAGTCTCCAGGGCCAGGTCGCGCATGGTGTCCACTTCATGGCGAATGGCATCCTGGCTATGGTTCAGAAAGGCTTCCGCCAGACTCGCCAGTTCCGCGAACCGGTCCGCTTCCACGATGGTCAGGCCGGTCTCCGGCCGCGCCTCGGCCAGCAGCTGGTATATATCCTCCTCCGCCTCCGCCATGTGCAACAACAGGTCGTGCTGGCCAGGTGTCAGGGGAAGGTTCCCAAGGGTTTCCAGTGTCTGCTGAAAGGCCGCGTGATTGACCGCGTAGACCTCGAACAGGGCGGGGTCACCCAGGGCCTGGTACTGGCGCGCATTGCGCTCCATGCCGGTGATGTCCTCCACCAGCGCCTGGCTGTTGCGGGTCGCCTCCACGGCCTGGTGTACAGCCTCCTGGCTGCGGCTCGCCATGCGGTCCACGGCCAGGGCGGCGTGCACCAGGGCCACCATCAGCGGCACGGCCACCAGACCGAAGCCCACCAGGATCAGGCGCAGGATGGAAGCGGGGCGGAAGAGTCGCAGGCGCATGGCAGGCAACCGGCCGCTGTCAGCCCGGAAGGCTCACTGCGGGGTGGCGTCCTCGTCCAGCAGCGGCAGGGTATCCCCGGTGCCGGGCAAGGTCTGCGGCGGTTGCAGGCCCAGCTGCAGCCAGGCATGGCGGGTGGCCACACGGCCGCGCGGCGTGCGCATGAGAAAACCTTGCTGGATGAGATAGGGTTCCAGCACATCCTCGATGGTGCCACGTTCCTCGCCGATGGCCGCGGACAGGTTGTCCACCCCCACCGGCCCGCCGTCGAACTTCTCGATGATGGTGCGCAACAGGCGACGATCCTGGGCGTCGAAGCCCTGGGGATCCACCTCCAGCAACTCCATGGCGCGTGTCGCCACCTCCGCGTCCAGGCGTCCGCCGGCCCTCACCTCGGCATAGTCGCGCACCCGGCGCAGCAGCCGGTTGGCAATGCGCGGTGTGCCGCGCGAACGGCGCGCCAGTTCCAGCGCCCCGCTGTCGTCGAGCGGGATACCCAGGATGCGCGCGGAACGCTGCACGATGGCGGCCAGGTCCGTTGCGTTGTAGAACTCCAGACGCTGCACGATGCCGAAGCGGTCGCGCAAGGGCGAGGTGAGCAGGCCGGCGCGGGTGGTGGCCCCCACCAGGGTGAAGGGTGGCAGGTCCAGCTTGATGGAACGCGCCGCCGGCCCCTCGCCGATGACGATGTCGAGCTGGTAGTCCTCCATGGCGGGATAGAGGATCTCCTCCACCACCGGGCTCAGGCGGTGGATCTCGTCCACGAACAGCACGTCGCCGGCCTCCAGGTTGGTCAGCAGCGCCGCCAGGTCTCCCGCCTTCTCCAGCACCGGACCGGAGGTATGACGCAGGGTCCCGCCCATTTCGTTGGCGATGATGTGGGCCAGGGTGGTCTTGCCCAGCCCCGGCGGCCCGAAGATCAGCACATGGTCCAGGGCATCGCCACGACCGCGCGCCGCCTGGATGAAGATCTCCATCTGCTCGGAGACCCGGGGCTGGCCCACGTACTCCGCCAGGGTCTTCGGGCGGATAGCGCGGTCCAGCGCCTCGTCCTGGGGAGAGCCGGTGGGGGTGACGAGTCGATCAGGTTCAATCATGGGCAGAGTGTACGGCAAACCAGGGTGGGTTGGCAGGTACGAAAGATTTCTGAACCGCCAAGGCGCCAAGAACGCCAAGAAAAGCGGGAGCGAACCGCCAAGACGCCAAGGCCGCCAAGAAAACCATTTAAAACAAGAATATTTTGGTGAATTGCTTGCACGGAAACATAACGCAAATTCCTAACACATGTCTCTTGGCGTTCTTGGCGTTCTTGGCGTTCTTGGCGTTCTTGGCGTTCTTGGCGTTCTTGGCGGTTACAAGGATTTTCTTGGCGGCCTTGGCGTCTTGGCGGTTCGCCTTTGGTTTACTTAGTGCCCGGCGTTGCCCTGAAGTGTTACTTCACCGTCGCCTGCAGGGCCAGGCGGATGATGTCTTCCGCGCCCAGATCCTTGGCGTCAATGGCGCGCACCATGCGGCTCGCCTCCGGCGGCTTGTAACCGAGTGCAATGAGAGCCCCGACGGCCTCCTCCACGGGGTTGGCACGCACTTCCAGCGGGGTGCGCGCACCAGCCACCGGCGCCGCGCCGGTGGGCTGCCAGTCGGCGAGGCGGTCGGCCATTTCCACGATCAGGCGCTCGGCGGTCTTCCTGCCCACTCCGGGCAGGCGTACCAGGGCGGCAATGTCCTTGTCCTGCACGCAATGCACGAAGGCCGTGGCATCCATGCCTGAGAGGATGGCGAGTGCCATGCGGGCGCCCACGCCATTGACCTTGATGAGGGCGCGGAACAGAGCGCGATCCGCCAGCGTGCTGAAGCCATAGAGGGTGTGGGCATCCTCGCGCACCACCAGGTGGGTATGCAGGAGGACCTCGCTGCCGGTGGCGGGCAGGTCGTAGAAGGTGGTCATGGGGGCCTGCACCTCGTAACCCACGCCCTGCACGTCGATGAGCAGCTCCGGCGGCTGTTTCTCCAGCAGGGTGCCGCGCAGCCGGCCGATCATCGCAGCCGCCCGCCACGGCTGGCCACGGCCTCGGGCACGCGCGCCAGGGTCTGGCCGCGATGACCATGGCAGACCGCCACGGCCAGTGCATCCGCGGCATCGGCCTGGGGCGTGGCGGAAAGATTCAGCAGTACCCGGATCATGTGCTGCACCTGGGCCTTGTCGGCGCTGCCCTTGCCCACCACGGCCTGCTTGATCTCGCGCGGCGAGTATTCGGCCACCGGCAGTTCCTGGATGACCCCGGCGCAGATGGCGGCGCCACGGGCCTGGCCGAGCTTGAGGGCGGAATCGGCGTTGCGCGCCATGAACACCCGCTCGATGGCCATCTCGTGGGGCTGGAATTCGCGCATGAGTTCGGAAAGATCGGTGAAGATCATGCCCAGCTTGTCCGCCAGGCTGTCGCCGCTGACCCGCAGGCAGCCACTGCTGACATAGCGCAGCTGGCTGCCGTGCTGTTCGATGATGCCATAGCCGGTGAGCCGTGAGCCGGGGTCGATGCCGAGGATACGCATGGTGGCCATAGTAGCGGGTTATCGCGAGGGAGTGTAGGCGCGGACTTGGCTAAGAACCGGCGGTGCTCGACAGGGCGAGGTGCCGATACCCTGCCACGGGACACGCTGTGAATACATCCCTGTACGCTCGACGGCCGCATCCCTGCGGCCGACGGTCCCGTATCAGGGTATCGGCACCTCGCTGGCACCATGCCCGTAGCGGTTCGAAACGATGCCCCAGGGCACTCTCTCGACCGCAACGCGGTCTCACCTTGAGGCCGTGCCTGCGGGTCAGGCGCTTACAACTGTGCCAGCACCTCATCGGAGATGTCGGCATTGGAATAGACGTTCTGCACGTCATCGAGATCTTCCAGCCGCTCCAGCATGGCCATCATCTTCTGCGCGTCATCGAGCTCCAGCGGGGCACTTACCGCGGCGCGCATGGTGACCTCGGCCTGCTCCGGCGCCAGCCCCGCCGCTGCCATGGCCTCTTTCACGGTCACCATTTCGTAGGGGCCGGTGAGCACATCGATGGAGCCATCGTCATTGGTGACGATATCGGTGGCACCGGCCTCCAGCGCCGCCTCCATGATGGTGTCCTCGTCACTGCCGGGGGGATAGCTCAACACCCCGGTGTGGGTGAACTGGAAGGCCACCGAGCCGCTGGTGCCCAGGTTGCCTCCAGCCTTGGTGAAGGCATGGCGCACCTCGGCCACGGTGCGGTTGCGGTTGTCGGTCATGCAGTCGACCATCACCGCCACACCGCCGGGACCATAGCCCTCGTAG
The DNA here is from genome assembly GCA_026197075.1 of Gammaproteobacteria bacterium. GTDB lineage: Bacteria > Pseudomonadota > Gammaproteobacteria > DSM-19610 > DSM-19610 > JAIVHA01. The sequence goes on from JAPHQV010000003.1 coordinate 58,126, forward strand.
CGGATTTCCTCGTAGTTCTCCCCATCCTGGGCGCCGGCGCCGCGCTTGATGGCGCGGTCGATGGTGTCCTTGGTCATGTTCGCCGTGAGGGCGTTGTCCACCGCCAGGCGCAGGCGCGGATTGCTGTTGGGGTCCGGGTCACCCATGCGGGCGGCGGTGGTGATCTCACGGATGAGCTTGGTGAAGAGTTTGCCGCGTTTCGCGTCCTGGGCCTTTTTGCGGTGCTGGATATTGGCCCACTTGCTGTGACCTGCCATGTTCGTCTCGCCGGGATGAATGGAATGGCGGGATTCTAGCATCCCGCTCACGGTCAGGGTAAGCGGCTCTCCCGCCATTCCCGTGTATGCGGGAATGACGGGAGGGTCATCAGAAGCGCAGGCTGTAGATGACCTGGAAGCTGGTCTGGGAGTGGCGCGAGGTCACCCCGTTGCCGGGATTCGTGGCGGTCACCTCGGGGGCATGCTGCAGCGAGAAATCAATGGATTGGGCCTCGTTGAAGGCATAGCCGAAACCGGCGGTGACATGACGCTCCACGATGGCCGGGAACAGGGCGTTCAGGTACTGGTCCGGCACCGGGTTGCTGGCATAGTTGAAACCGGCCCGCAGGGTCAGTTTCGGATTCAACGCATAGGCGCCACCGAACTGATAAACGGTCTGGTCCTCCCAGCGCTGGAACAGGGCCGCATCCAGTTCCAGGCCGGCAAAACCGCCGGCCAGGGGGCTTGCCTGGCTGCCGTCCGCGGTGAACACCATGCGGAACTGCTGCATGGTGTCCGCCCAGTTGATGCGCTTGATGTCACCCACCAACAGCAGCCGATCGGTGGCCTGGAAGGCGGCGCCCACGGCCCAGGTGGCAGGCCACTGGAAATCCTTGACGCGGATACTGCCACTGATCGGGATATCGTAGGTCTGTACACCGCCACCGAAATCGGCATCGACGGACATGAGGATCCGCGCATCGTTGGTCTTCATGTCGCCCAGGCGGGTCTTGGAGTGATAGGAAGCGCCCAGGGTCAGGCGGTCGTCGACCCGATAGGTGGCGCCGATCTTGCCCGCCGCGCCATAACCGCGCGCCTCACCGGAAAAGCGACTGCCATTGCTGTAGTCGAAATAGGCATAGTGCAGGTTGCTGATGGGCGCGGCACCGTAGGCCGCGATCAGGGAACCCGATGCCGCGCCCCCCTGTTGGGTGGTCACCAGATCGTTGAATTGCGCCCCGTTCATGGCCATGCGCAGATCCAGCCCTGCCCAGACGAAATCGACACTGCCGCCGATGACCAGCTTGTCATTCACGTCGTAGCTGAGCGGCGCGATGACACGACCGACGCTCAACTCGGTGCGGTTCTCCAGCCCGGCACCCATGCTCATGAAGCCCGCCGTGCCGTATTCCGTACCCATGCCACCCTGGCCATAGAGGCCCAGGCCATAGGCCAGGCCGTCGTGCTTGCGTACATAGCCCAGCGCGGGCATGTAGTAGGCGGTGCCGGAGGATTTGGCGGTCATACCGCCGGTTTCCGCCTGCACATCCGGACCGAGGAAACCGAAGAACAGATCGAGACGACCGCCTTCCTCCATGAGGCCGATGGTGGCCGGGTTGTTCATCATGGCCGCGCTGCCATTGTCGTAGGCCATGGAGGCGCCCCCCATGGCGGCGGCGACGGGACCGTAGCCTTCCATGTTCATGCCGTTGGTGGCCGTGGCGGTGACAGGCAAAAGGGGCAGGACGGCGGCGCAAAGCGCCGTCAGGCGACCGGGAATACGCATTGTGGGGGATCTCCAGCAGGCTACAACAAGGGCACAGGCGCACCCGGCGAAATCATCAGGTCCCTGAGGGACGACATGCCATCGGCCGAAAGGGGAGGTTCTTTAGGCGATGAACCGGGTTCGTCATTGCGAGCGAAAACGAAGCAATCTCCCAAGCATTGCTCCATCGTCACGGGATTGCTTCGCTTCGCTCGCAATGACAATACCGACGAATCAGTTTTCAGGCACGAAACGCAGGATGGCCTCCCGGTTGGTCGCGGACGCCACCTGCTCCGCCGCTTCCCTACGCGGCAGCCACAGGCTGCGAACATGTTCCGCGCAGTGCAGACGAACATCCGGCCGCTCTTTATACTCCAGACGAAATACGTACTCCGTGTTGAAACGTACCTCGGACGCATAGCGCACCCGCCAGGCGGGATGGATGGGGAAGCGGTTGCTGTGGTGGCAATCGATCAGATCAGCGGCCACCAGGCCCGTTTCCTCCTCCAGTTCGCGACGGGCGGCGGACTCGGCCGCCTCGCCCCATTCCAGACTGCCGGTCACCGATTGCCAGTAACCCGCGGGATGGCAGCGTTCCAGCAACAGCACCTCACCGGCGCGGGTATAAACCAGCACCAGCACCGATTCGGGGCGTTTGAAATCGCGTTGTGCCATGTGACTCAGGATGGCCGAACTGGACAGCGAAATCCTCCTGTAGGAGCGGGCTCTGCCCGCGAACGGGTTCGCGGGCAGA
>JAPHQV010000033.1 GCA_026197075.1 Gammaproteobacteria bacterium
ATGCGGCCGTCGAGCGTACAGGGATGTATTCACAGCGTGTCCCGGACAGGGGACCCCGCGCCACCTGCTCCAGACCGTGAAATTCGACAGGAAACCGACATGAACCTGATCCCCTGGTACATCGCCGCACTGGGCGCCGCCATCATGTGGGGCATCCACTATCCCCTCATCGGCCATGCCCTGAAATACGTTTCCCTGCCCTCGGTGCTGGTGATCACCGTGCTGCCCCTGTTCGTGCTGGGTCCCTTTTTCGTGCGCCCGGTACTGGCCGACCTGCAGATCCTGATGGGCCTCGACTGGGGGATCCGCGCCCTCATCCTGGCCATCGCCCTCACCAGCCTGCTGGGTACGGTATTCCTGTACCTGGCCATCGGCGGCAAGAGCGCCACCCTGGCGGCGGTGATCGAGATTTCCTATCCGATGTTCGTGGCCTTGTTCACCTGGTTGTTGTTTCGCGAGGTGCACATCAACGCCAGTGTAGTGATCGGCGGTGCGCTGGTGTTCGCCGGCGTTGTCACCATCATCCTCGGGAACCGCTGACCCCGAGGCCTAGTTCGCGCAGGTCCGCGCCGCTGGGGTGCTGGAACAGGCGCAGGCCGAACTCGGGCAGGATCGCCATCAGGTGATCGAAGATGTCCGATTGAATCCCCTCGTACGGTACCCACGAGGTGGTATTGGTAAAGCAATATACTTCCAGCGGGAGCCCGTCCGCCGTGGGATTCAACTGGCGCACCATCAGCGTCAGCGACTTGTTGACCCCCGGGTGGCTGCGCAGGTAATTGACGATATAGGCGCGGAAGCAGCCAATATTGGTCAAGCGCCGGGTATTCACGGGTTCCATCCCGGACTCCGCCAGGCGGGTGTTCCATTCCTCGATTTCCTGCTGTTTCCCCTTCAGGTACTCACCCAACAGGCTGAAACGGTGCAAACGCTGCACCTCTTCCACCCCCAGGAAATGCACGCTCTGCTGGTCCAGGTAGAGGCAACGCTTGATGCGCCGCCCACCGCTTTCAGTCATGCCGCGCCAGTTCTTGAAGGAATCGCTGATCAGCCGCTTGGTGGGAATCATGGTGATGGTCTTGTCCCAGTTCTGCACCTTCACCGTGTGCAGGGCAATGTCGATGACGTCGCCGTCGGCATTGAGTTCCGGCACCTCGATCCAGTCGCCGACCCGCACCAGGTCGTTGGAAGAGATCTGCACGCTCGCCACCAGGGACAGCAGGGTGTCCTGGAAGATCAACATCAGCACCGCGGCCATGGCGCCGAGGCCGGACAGCAGGATCAGGGGTGAGCGATCGATGAGGGCGGCGATAATGAGCAGGGTCGCAATGGCGAACACCAGGATCTTGATTACCTGCAGGTACCCCTTGATGGGGTGCATGTCGGAATCGGGCCGGCGCTGGTAGAGATGGTTGATGATATCCAGGAAGGCGCTCAGCGCCAGCGCCAGGGTCAGCACGATAAAACCACTGCTGACATTGCGTACGACGGTGACCAGGGTTTCCGGGAGATCCGGGATGGTGCCGATGCCGAGCGAAATCACCAGCGCCGGTACGATATTGGAGAGGCGCTTGATGATGCCGAAGTCCTGCAGGGGGGCATCCCCATAGCGGCGCGCGATACGGTACAGGCCGCGCACCAGGATGCGCTTGACCACCCAGTTGGCCAGCCAGGCAACGAATATCAACAGCACCGTGGCGTACAGGGTCTGCAATTGGGGGCTGTCGCTGAGCCCGTGCCACCACGAGGAAACATCATCGTACATGGTCAACTCCACATCGTCCGCCTGAGCGGATGACTGTTTCAAAAGGGAATGCTGGCCTGCAGATTACCACCACCGAAGGCCAGGCGGTGGAGATACAGGGTGGGATTGAAGATAAGGGTGGCGCCACTGGCCTCGTGCACCAGCACCTCCAGCGGCAGGCCCAGCTTGCCCACAAAGCCCTCGTCATCGCGGTTACGGGCAGGGTCCGCGGGAAAACGTTCATCATTATCGATGAAGTCCAGATAGATCATGGGATGAAAACGATAGCGCGCGCCCAGGCGCCAGGTCACCCCCGCGTACAGCATGGTCTCCTCGCGGCGCAGCCGCAGTTCGTCCAGCGGGTCAAAGCCATGACGGCCGGTTTCCTCGAAGCGCAGCAAACGGACCCCTGCCCGTCCCGCCAGACCCGGGCCCAGGTCACGCCCCAGTTCCGCACCCAGCTCGCGGTGATGGCGGGAAAAACGCGCCGGTGCGTTGGAGCCGGACAGGCTTTCATAGCGGCGTCGACCCTGCTCACCTTCCAGCCAGACCCGTAACCGCCAGATACCCAGATCGGCATCGACCCCTACGCCAGCAACCGTTTGCCGGTAGTGGAAATCCTGGTCCAGCAACTCATTGCGCAGGCGTGTGTCCGTGTTGTGATTGACGAAGGCGAGCAGGGCCAGGGCCGGTGTCCACTGCCAGCGCAGATCGGCAAAGCCGGTATATGGCTGGCGGGTGAACCGCGCCGCCTCCTGCTTGTCATTGAAAAGGTAGTCCGGGGCGACCAGGGCGAATCTTGCATGGTTGCCGGTTTCATCGCGCCAGCTCAGATCTGCCTGCAGATCGATCCGCGACTTGTCCCCCTCGACATCGCCGGAAAAACCGGCACTCCAGCGCGCGCCAAAATTGCGGCCCACACCGATCAGGTTGCGATCGTAACGGCCGTCGAAATCCTCGTCGCGCTGGAAGCGGTAACGCAGGAACCAGTCATTGTCGAGGGGCATGGTCTTCTGCAACTGCATCAGGGTATAGAGTTCATTGCTGCGGGTACTGCCGGCACTGCCGTACAGGCCTTCTCGATCCTCGGCAAGCCCCGATGGCGGAGGCATCAGGGGCATGAAGCTGATACGGTGCAGGAAGCTCACGTCATTGTAATGAATGTCGCGTCCGGCCAGGGCATCCTCCATCCGAAAGGGCCGCGGATCGGCATAACCCAGTGGACGCAACAGGGACTGCGCCTGGCAGGCAGAACTGAATACCAGCAAGGAGGCCAGGACAAGCACAACATTTAGGCCTGCACAGCCACGGCCCGGGTTCATGTCAACCGCCCCCTCTCATGGGCCACCGTCAAATCCTGCTCCGGCCCCAGGGGCACGATCTGGCGCGGGTTGAGATCCGTATGGCTGTAGTAATAGTGATACTTGATGTGATCAAAATGTACCGTCTCCGCCACGCCCGGCCACTGGTACAGCTCCAGCAGATACTGATAGAGGTTGTGATAGTCGCGGATACGCCTGAGGTTGCATTTGAAATGCCCCACGTACACCACGTCGAAGCGCAGCAGGGTGGTGAACAGACGCCAGTCGGCCTCGGTGATGCGCTCGCCCACGAGATAACGTTGCCGCGACAGGCGTTCCTCCAGCTGATCCAGCATGTTGAACAGGCGCGTGAAATTCTCCTCGTAGACCTCCTGGGTGGCGGCGAAGCCGGTACGGTACACCCCGTTATTCACCTTCTCGTAGATCTCGGCATTGATGGTATCGATCTCGCCCCGCAGTTCCTCGGGATAGAAATCCAGGGAGGTGTCGCCCCAGGCATCGAAGGCACTATTGAACATGCGGATGATCTCCGCGGATTCGTTACTGACGATGGTGTTGCGTTGCTTGTCCCATAACACCGGCACGGTGATGATGCCGCTGTAACGGGGATCTGCCTGGGTATAGACCTGATGCATGAACTCGTGGCCGTTGACTGTGTCACCCGTGGCGCCGGGCCAGGCATCGAAGCTCCAGCCTTCCGTCCCCATGTAGGGATGCACCACGGACACGCTGATCATATCATCCAGTTTCTTCAGCTTGCGGAAGATGAGGGTGCGGTGCGCCCAGGGACAGGCATAGGAGACATACAGGTGGTAACGGCCAGGTTCTGCCTCGAAACCACCCTCGCCGCTGGGCCCGGGGCTGCCATCTGGCGTGATCCAGTGGCGAAAACTGGATTCCTTGCGCTTGAACTCGCCACCCTCGGTTTCGGCGTCCAGCCAGTCCTCATGCAGCTTTCCATCGATCATCAAACTCATGCCATACTCCTGCGTCACTGAGACATCGATCAACACATTTTAGTAAAAAGGGGTCGGTGACAAATGAGTCTAGTTATCATTTGTCACCGACCCCTTTTTTGCTTTGTTATTTTTCTCTACAGGGGCCATACCAAGAGCAGCATGGGAATGCTCACCGCCACCACCAGTATTTCCACAGGCAGGCCCAAGCGCCAGTAATCGCCAAAGCGGAATCCGCCCGGCCCCAGGATCAGGGTGTTGTTCTGGTGCCCGATGGGCGTGAGAAAGGCGCAGGAGGCGCCGATGGCCACCGCCATGAGGAAGGAGTCCGGACTGGCGTTCAGCTGCGCGGCGCTGCTGATGGCGATGGGACACATGACGGCGGCGGTGGCGGCATTGTTCATGAAATCCGACAGGGTCATGGTGACCACCAGGATCAAGGCCAGCGCCAGCACCGGGTGCCCCTGTGCCACCCACTCCAGCAGCGCACGCGCGAGCAGATCGGCCGCGCCCGTGGTGGCCATGGCGCCGGCCACGGGAATGAGGGCGGCCAGCAGCACCACCACCGGCCAGTCGACGGCCTCGTAGACCTTGCGCAGGGGCATGACCCGCAGGGCCATGTACAGCAACACCCCACCGGCAAAGGAGATCGCCGCGGGCAGCAGGCCCAGGGCGGCGCCGCCCACCGCCATGAGCATCACCAGCATGGCGATCAGGGATTGGCGCCGGTCGGGAATTCGGATGGCGCGGGCCGCCAGCGGCACGCAGCCATACTCGGCCGCGAAGCCGGCCAGCGCCTCCTGGTGCCCCTGCATGAGCAAGACATCGCCGGCGCGGATATCGGTGGAACGCAGGCGCTTGATGCTGCGATGGCCCTGGCGGGAGATGGCCAGCAGGTTGAGGCCGTAGCGGGTGCGCAGCTGGATGCCGGTGGCGGATCGGCCGATCAGGCTGGCCCCGGGCAGGACCGCCAGTTCCTGGATCAGGATCTCCTCGCGCTCACGCCGAGCCTTTTCCTTCTCCTTCTCTTCCTCTTTGCCTTTCTCCCCGTCCTCCCCCTTGTCCGTTTTCTTGCCGGCCTCGGAACCCCGCTCCAGGACGTCAGCGGCCACCTTGCCCCGTGCCTCGTCGGCATCCATGGCCTCTTCGATGGCCCCCGCCACCTCCTCTTCCAGTTTCAGTCCCAGCGAGGACAACACCGAAGACAGCGCCTCCGGTTCCGCCTCGATCACCAGGATGTCGTCCTCCCGCAGTAACCGCGAGGGATTGGGCGCGCTGACCCGGAATTCGTTGCGCACCATGCCGACCACCTGGGCATCCGCTTCCTCGAGGACCTGCTCCACCTCGGCCAGGGTCTTGTCCACCGCCTTGCTGCCCTTGTCGAGGCGCACCTCGGTCAGGTAAGTGCCCGTATCGAAGCCCCCGCTGTCCGTCTGTTTGCGGGTCGGCACCAGGCGCCAGCCGAGCAGGACGATGAAGAGCACACCCAGCCCCGCCACCACCACACCCACAGGAGTGAAGTCAAACATGGCGAAACTGCCCAGTCCCGTCTCCTTGCGAAAACCGGCCACGATCAGGTTGGGTGGCGTGCCGATCATGGTGGTCATGCCGCCAAGAATGGAACCGAAGGCCAGCGGCATGAGCACCTTGCCCGGCGGCAGCTCCTGCTTGGCCGCGATCTGCAGCGCCACGGGCATCAGCAGCGCCAGCGCGCCCACATTGTTCATGAAGGCGGACAACAGGGCGCCCAGGCCGGTCAACGCAGCGATGGTCAGGGTCGGCCCACCCGTGGTGGGCAACAGGCGCTGGGCCAGCACGTCCACGGCGCCGGTGCTCTGCAGGCCCGCGCTGAGTACCAGCACACAGGCCACGGTCACCACCGCGGGATGGCCAAAGCCAGCAAAAGCTTCGGCGGAAGGCACCAGCCCCAGCAGCACACAGGCCAGCAAGGCGCCCACGGCAATCATATCGTGGCGCCAGCGGCCCCAAAGGAACATCACAATGGTCACTGTCAGCACAAGAAAGATGGTCAATTGGGCCTGGGTCATGATGGGCAAGGGGGTCCTGTGCAAGTCTGGTTGCGCCAATAATGAAAATGTCCCCAGGCGGCTTGTTTCCGAAGGAAACCTGCGTTAGCCAGCCAGGTCGCATCATGGTAGCCCGGGAACGCACTGGCGCGCCACCGTCCGGCTAGCGTGCATGGGTACAGCATGATGCGACACACCAGAAAGTGTACGCAGCCTCGCCTTACCGGTCGGGCTTGGCCTTCTATCGCGCCTAAGGAAAGCCGCCAGTACCAATTGAATGACCATGCCGGAGAAAAGCCTGTCGCCGCTGCGTTGCGCAGCGACCCTCATTTCTGCATCAGGTACTTGATCAACGCCGCCAGCAGCAGGATCACCACCACCCACAGCAGTATCCCGAGTCCCCAGTGCCCGAATCCGAAACCCCAGTGCCTGAATCCGAAACCCCAGTGCCAGTCACCGAAACCGTCGTGCATCGACCCCTCCTCGATATTCCTTTCTCATGCCGTGTGCGCCCGCGCCTCTTCCCGATCCACGCTCGCGCGCCCCGTGCGCCCGAGCAGGCGGGCGTTGATCGCGACGATGACGGTACTCACGGACATGAGCACCGCGCCCACCGCGGGCGTGAGTAGCACCCCCCAGGCCGCGGCCACGCCGGCGGCGAGCGGGATTGCGATGACGTTGTAGCCGGTGGCCCACAGCAGGTTCTGTACCATCTTGCCGTAGGTGGCGCGTGACAGCCCCAGCACGGCCACTACGTCGCGGGGATCGCTTCGCACCAGCACGATATCGGCGGATTGGACGGCAACGTCGGTGCCGGCGCCGATGGCTATGCCGAGATCGGACTGGGTGAGGGCGGGGGCGTCATTGACCCCATCGCCGACCATGGCCACGCTCAGCCCGCGGCGCTGCACCTCCTTGATCTTCTCGGCCTTCTCCTCCGGCAGCACCTCGGCGAAGTAGTCGTCCAACCCGAGCTCGGCGGCGACGGTCCGGGCCACGGTGCGCGAATCGCCGGTGAGCATCATGCACTGAATGTTCATGGCCTTGAGCCGCTCGATCGCCGCGCGCGACTCGGGACGTACCACGTCGGCGAGCGCGATGGCCGCGGCGGGCTTGTTTTCCACCAGCAGATACACCAGGGTCTTGCCCTTTTCCGCGAGCCGTTCCAGGCGCGGATCATTGATCTCGTGCCCGTGCTCGCGCACGTAGCCAGGGCTCACTACCTTGATCTCCCGGCCGTCGACGTGCGCCTGCGCGCCGCGGCCGGTGAGATTGCGGAACCCGGAGACGCCCGGAAGCTTCAACCCGCGTTCCTCGGCTGCGCGCGTCACGCCCTTGGCGATCGGGTGCTCGGACTGGCTTTCGAGCGCGGCGGCGAGACGCAGGCACTCTTCCTCGGAGAGATCCGCCAGCGGCACCACATCGCTCACGCCGAAGCGGCCCTTGGTAAGCGTTCCGGTCTTGTCGAACACCACCGCGTTCAGGTTGCGTGCGCGCTCGAAGGCGGCGCGGTCACGGATCAGCAACCCGTGGGAGGCAGACAGGCTGGTGCTCACCGCCACTACCAGCGGCACGGCAAGGCCGAGCGCATGCGGGCAGGCGATGACCATGACCGTGACCGCACGCGTGATGGCGAAGTCAAGGCCCTGCCCCGTGAACAACAGCCAGGCAAGAAAGGTCAGGGTCCCGCCGCCGAGAGCGACGGCGGTGAGCCATACCGCGGCGCGGTTGGCCAAGTCCTGGCTGCGCGAGCGCGATTCCTGGGCGCGACGCACCATATCCATCACCTGGGCGAGGTAGGTCTCGTCGCCGGTCTTACGGATCTCCATCGTGATGGCACCCTCGCCGTTCACGGCGCCGCCGATCACCTCCGCGCCTTCACCCTTTTCCATCGGCCGGGACTCGCCCGTCAGCATGGACTCGTCCAGGCTGGTGCTGCCCGCTACGATCACGCCGTCGGTGGGTACACGCTCCCCGGGCTTGACCAGCACCCGGTCTCCCGCATGCAGATCCGCAACGGGGACATCCTCGACGGAATCGTCTTCGGCAAGCCGGTGCGCCTCGGCGGGCAGCAGACGTACCAGCGCCTCCAGTGCTCCCGACGCACCCATCACCGAACGCATCTCGATCCAGTGCCCGAGCAGCATGATGTCGATCAGCGTGGCGAGCTCCCAGTAGAAGCCCATGCCCGGGAACCCGAAGGTGACGGCGGCAGAGTAGACATAGGCCGCGGTAATGGCCACGGCGATCAGTGTCATCATCCCCGGCATGCGCCGCGCCAGCTCGGAGAAGAGTCCGTGCAGGAACGGCCAGCCGCCATAGAAATACACGACGCTCGCGCCGACGAACAGCACATAGCGATCACCGGGGAAGGTAACGAGCGGTTCCAACCCGAGCAGCGCCCACAGGTCGTGCGAGAGCGCCAGCACCGGTACGGTCAGGGCCAACGACACCCAGAAGCGGCGGCGGAAATCCGCCACCATGGCGGCGTGGTCATGCCCGCCATGTGCGTCATGTCCCGCCTGTGCGGACTTAGCCGAGTGTCCATGGGCGCTTGTGCGCGGTTCCCCGTGCTTATCATGCCCTTCGTGTGCGTGATTCATGGAGCTCCCTGTAAGAATCCGGCAGATAATGCCCTGGCATTCGAGCCTGTCAGGCAGGTTCTACCGCCGTCCTGTGTGGCTGAAAAAATTTCGCAGATCCCCCTCGCTGGGCTGACCCTGGAACACCACACAGTCATCCACTACCAGCACGGGGGAATGCCGGATACCGAGTCTCAGGGCGTCCTCCGGATGTTCCTCTACAAACATGAGCTCATAATCGATACCGAGATCGTGCAGCTCCCGCTCCAGATTGGGCCGGTGGCTACAGGTTTTCGTCGCTACAATCTGCACTTTCATGGGGCACTCTCCTTCGTCTCATAAAAACTCGCAGTGCCGTAACAAGAACAGGCAAACAACGGCCGTCAACGCAGGGAGTGAAGCAAGATAAATAGGGTTGTCTCCGATCGGAATGCGGGCGGCGATCGCGCCACCCGCGTTCCTTGGAACACGGCTCAGCGACGCCGCATACGATCGCGCTCCTGCTGATGCTCCATCATCTGATCCATCATCATCTGCATCATATCCATGCGCTTCTGCATCATCTCGGGAGACATGCCCATGCCGGCGCCTTCTCCGCTCTTACCCATCATGTCACCTTTCCCATCCTTACCCATCATGTCACCTTTCCCATCCTTGCTCATCATGCCGCCTTTCCCTTCCTTGCCCATCATGCCGCCATCCATCTGCTGCATCATTTGCTGGCGACCGCCCATCATCTCGTGCATCTGACTCATGGTCTCGCGCATCTCCTTCATGTGCTGCTGCATGAGCTCCATGTGTTGGTCACTGTCATCGGTCTTCCGGGCCTGTTCCATCATGCGGTCCATTTTCTGCACACGTTCCTGCATGTTCATCATGCCGCCACCCTGTGGTGCGGCCGATACCGTCATGCTGGCAACCATGAGCGTCACGAACAATAGAGTTTTCCGTTCCATCTTAAATTCCTCCAGTTATCACTTTTGCACCTCGATCGTTCGGTTGGCATCTCCATTTGGAAATGACCAACCACCGCTGAGAAACCCCTGACCAGATCCATCCCCGCTGGATACCGGCCTGCGCCGGTATAACGGGTCAATCAGAGGTTCCATATAAAGCATCCAGCCAAGCACTCACTCCGAGGGCCCAGGCCCAAGAGTGGGACTCTCGGTGCGCGGCTGAATACTTTGTACCTGCAGGGCCGTCAGCCCGTATTTCGAAAAACGGCCATGATCGTAATACAGGACATCGATCACGACCCCTTCGCCGTCGAATACCAGGGTATAGGTCCGGTGCCACTCCCGTTCCCCGACGTCATACAGCCAACCAGGCAAGCCATTGGGAAGGGTGAATTCCCTGTTCGCCTTGCCATGATGCGAAAAGGCCGCACCCTTGCTGATGACGCCCAGCGGATACCTCGCCAAAATCTTTTCCGGACCCTCCTCCAGCGAAAAACCTGGCGGCATCTGCGCAGGCGGCTGCTGCGCCTGAACAAGAGACCCGCCTAAAACCAGCCCGAGCATCAACACCGGGATAACACCAATTCCCATCTTCATGAATATAGCCTCCATTTCTCAGCCTGCCGTAGTCCCAGGCACGTCGCCTCAATCCACCACCATCGCCATCTGCCACCCCTCACCCGTCGGCAGGTATCTTCAGAACCAGAAGCGCAGCCCGGCGACGAGGCGTGTCTCACTCGTATCTTCGCCGGCGGCTCGCGCCAGGTCCTTGGTGTCACCAAACGTACCGGCCCACTCGATCCCCAGGTAGGGAGCGAACTCGCGCCGGATCTCATAACGCAGACGGATACCGGCAACGATTCCGGAAAGGCCGGAACCGATGCCGAGTTCGCGGTCGTCCTTACCGTAAAAATCCGCCTCGATGCGCGGCTGCAGAATCCATTTCTGGGTCAGCAGCAGTTCATACTCGGCTTCCAGGTTGAGCGCGGTACGTCCTCCTTCCCCGATATACCCCGTGGCATCGATTTCGAACCAGTAAGGCGCCAGCCCCTGCACACCGAAGGCCAGCCAGGTACGGTCGGGGCCTTCGCCACCGTCATGGCGGACGCCGAGTTGGGTGTTCCAGAATGCGGCCACGGCATGACTCCACAGCAATTCGGTACTGGCCTCCTCGAACCTGCCGTCATCGTATTCGCCCTCGGCCTTCAGCACGGCACGATCATAGGTGCCCCCGTACCAGGCCTGCAGGTCGTAGGCCACGGAGGTATTGCCGTCACTGCGCACCGCTTCGAACCGGTCCATCAGCAAGGAGCCGAAACTGTGCTCGTCCGCGAGCCTCAGCCGGTCCGGCCTGATGGTGTAGCCGCCGGAATAGGCATGCGGATCGCGCGCATCCGCTGGCGCCGAGCCGCCCTGCATCGACCCCATTTCCATTGCCGAGACCCCGTTCATGCCAGCCATAGCAAGGACAAGGAGTGTCGCTCGCTTATGTATCGTCGTTTGTTGCCGTCGCAGTGCTCTCATGCCACGACCACCTCACGGAACATGCCCGCGTCCATGTGATAGAGAATATGGCAGTGCCAGGCCCAGCGGCCGAGCGCGTCCGCGGTCACCAGGAAGCTCACCCGCTGCGCCGGCTGCACGCTGATGGTGTGGCGGCGCGCCAGGAAGCGGCCATCCGGGTCCTCCAGCTCACTCCACATGCCGTGCAGGTGCATGGGGTGGGTCATCATGGTGTCGTTGACCAGGATCACCCGCAGGCGTTCGCCATAGCGGAAATGAATGGGCGTGGACTTGCCGAATTCCACGCCGTCGAGCGACCAGGTGTAGCGCTCCATGTTGCCGGTGAGGTGCAGTTCGATCTCCCGCCCGGGGCCGCGCGCGTCGAGCGGCCCGCCCAGGGTGTGGATATCGGCATAGGTCAGCACCTGTCGGCCGTTATTGCGCAGGCCGACGCCCGGGTCGTCCAGGTTAGTGCGTGGGAAATCGACGCGCATGTCGACGCTCGGGCCGTACTCGGTACGGGCGTGGTGAGCGCGCACCGGGGCAGTCATGACCATACCGGCGGGCATGGCGTGACCACTGTGATCCATGCCATCCATCCTGGTCATGTTCCCATCGTCCATGGCGCCCATCATATCCACCATGGTGAGTGGCTCTGGCGGATCGAGCGCCGGGACCTCGGCCTCCATGCCGGCCCGTGGCGCGAGCGTGCCACACGCGAAGCCGGTGCGGTCCATGGATTGCGCAAAGATGGTGTAGGCACGGTAGTCCTTGGGCCTGACAATGACATCATAGGTCTCGGCCACGCCAATGCGGAACTCGTCCACCGTGACCGGCTCGATGTCCTGGCCATCGACATGAACGACGGTCATCTCGAGCCCGGGAATTCGTACGTCGAAGAAGGTCTGGGCGCCCGAGTTGATGAAACGCAGTCGCACACGCTCGCCACGGTGGAACTGGCCCGTCCAGTTGCCCGCGGGTGTGGTACCGTTCATGAGGAAGGTGTAGGTATAGCCCGAGATATCGGCCAGGTCGGTCGGATTCATGCGCATCTGGTTCCACATCCTGCGCTTGTCCAGGGCATTCTTGAGTCCCGTGTCGGCCACGTCGCGGAAGAAGTCCCCGACGGTCGGCTGGTTGAAGTTGTAGTAGTGACTCAGCTTCTTGAGCTTGGCCAGTACCCGCATCGGGTCCTCGTCGGTCCAGTCGGACAACTGCACCACGTAGTCCCGGTCGGCCCGGATCGCATCCCCGCGCGCCGGATCAATGATGAGGGCGCCGTACATACCCGTCTGTTCCTGGAACCCGGAGTGGGAGTGGTACCAGTAGGTTCCCGATTGCCGTACCGGGAAGCGGTAGGTGAAGGTCTCGCCGGGTCGGATGCCCGGGAAGCTGATGCCCGGCACCCCGTCCATCTGGAACGGCAGCAGGATGCCGTGCCAGTGGATAGAGGTGTCCACGGGTAGCCGGTTGGTGACGCGCAGCGTGACCGTATCCCCCTCGCGCCAGCGCAGGATGGGGGCCGGGATCGAGCCGTTGATGGTAGTGGCCAGGCGCGGTGTGCCGGTAAAATTGACTGGCGTCTCGGCGATGACGAGGTCGAATTCCGTGCCCGAAAGCACCGGTGGCGTGCCGGTGCGGGTGCCGGCCGTCTCCCCTGCCCGGGTCGGACCGATCCAGGGTGACAGGCCCAGCATCACCCCGCCCGCGGCCAACCCCTGCAGGAAGCGCCGGCGTGGCGGATCAGGCAGTATCAGGGAAGTTTGGCTACGGGATTTCATTACGGTTCATCCTTCGCTGCAATTGCGGTTGATCCTGGTATGCGGCAGATGGCAGTGTCACCACCCGCTCGCATTCCTTGCAGCAAGCGTAGTGCAAGCCCCTGTCCCTGAGGTGACGCCGGCATTACAATTGTGTAATGCTCCTGTCATCTTCCCGACAGTGAAGCGCAGTTACCCTGATATTCCGTTCGCCAAACCCCTGGGAGCGAAGATACCGGGGCCGTGGGCGGCACCTTTTCTACTCTTCACCGAGCACAGCCCGGACCACGCATGAAAATACTGATCGTCGAGGACGAAGCCAAAATCGGTGAATACCTCCGCCAGGGCCTCGCCGAGGCTGGCTTCGTAGTGGACCTTGCCCGTAGCGGGCTCGATGGACAGCACCTCGCCATGACCGGCTCGTATGACCTGCTGATCCTCGATGTCATGCTGCCGGACATCGACGGCTGGCGGATTCTGCAGTCGCTGCGCGAAGCGGGAAACAAGGTCCCAATACTGTTTCTCACCGCGCGCGACAGCGTGGACGACCGCGTCAAGGGACTGGAACTCGGCGCCGACGATTATCTTGTCAAACCTTTCGCGTTCGCCGAACTGCTGGCCCGGGTGCGCACCCTGCTGCGGCGCGGCACCGTCCCGGTAATGGAAACCATGATCCAGGTGGCCGATCTCGAGCTGGACCTGATGCGCCGGCGTGTCTCTCGTGCCGGACGGCGTATCCCGCTCACTGCCAAGGAGTTCGCACTGCTGGAGCTCCTGCTACGCCACCGGGACGAGGTCCTGCCGCGCTCCTTGATCGCCTCTCAGGTCTGGGACATGAATTTCGACAGTGACACCAACGTCATCGACGTCGCCATCCGACGACTGCGCGCCAAGATCGACGATGACTTCGAACACAAGCTCATCCACACGGTTCGCGGCATGGGCTACATGCTGGATTCTTCGGGCGAGGCCTGAGCATTCGATGCGCAGGCCGCTCTCCCTCACGCTGCGCCTGACTCTGTTCTTCAGTATCGCGGCGGCCATCGTATTTCCCTTGTTCGGCTGGATCATCGATCGCTCCATGCAGCATTACTTCGACGAGGAGGATGCTGTCGAACTCGAGAGGATCACCAATATGGCACAGGAACTACTTACCGACCTCCAACCCGGCGGTGAAGACAAGGACAGCGGGCAATGGTTTGAGGGCTTCCCGGCAGGACATCGAGACGCCCTGCTTCATATCGTTTCGTACGACGGGCGCATACTCTATGCCAGCCCTGGGGTAAATCTTTCCAGCTTGGTGCACCAAGCCCCTGAACACACCATGACGGATCGGATTTTTCATTGGCAACACGCGGACCACAATTACCGGGTGTTAGTCCGGCATGTGGATGCGAATCGCACGACGGGTGACGCGACTTACACGGTGATCGCCGCCGTATCGATCGATCATCACCTGCGTTTTCTGCAGGGTTTCAGGCACAATTTGTGGCTTATGTCGGCCAGCGGCATCATCATCATGACCTTCATGGGCTGGCTCGCGGTACGCCAGGGACATGCGCCTCTGCGCCGCATCACGGCACGCATCCGGGAAACCGGTGCCAGCCGCCTGCGTACCCAGATTCCGCCCGGATCCCTGCCGGCGGAACTGGCCGATCTTGCCATCTCGTTCAACGAAATGCTCAGGCGCATCGAGGAGGCCTTTATCCGCCTCTCGAACTTCTCGGCCGACATCGCGCATGAATTGCGCACCCCCGTGGCCAATCTGATGACCCAGACCCAGGTCGCACTGTCCGGCAAGCGCAGCGCGGATGAGTATCGTCGTATTCTCTATTCCAACCTGGAGGAATATGAACGTCTCGCACAGATGACCAGGGACATGCTGTTTCTGGCGCAGGCGGACCACGGTCTGAGCAGGCTGGAGGTATCAGAACTGAACCTGGACGAGGAAGTGCGGGCATTATTCGACTACTACGAGGCCTGGGCCGAGGCACACGGTGTCACGCTGGAACTGGACGGTAGCGCGACCATGATGGGAGACCGGCTGATGTTGCGACGCGCCCTGGGCAACCTCCTGTCCAACGCCATCCGTCATACTGCGCCCGGCCAAGCGGTTTCGGTGCACCTCACACCCACCGCCGGCGGCGAGGTCGAGATCCTGGTCGAGAACCCTGGCGCGATACCCACCGAACATCTTCCGAGACTGTTCGACCGTTTCTATCGCGTAGACCCGTCCCGGCAACGCAGCGGCGAAGGCGCCGGACTAGGCCTGGCCATCGTTAAATCGATCGTCGAAGCCCACGGCGGGACGATCGAAGCGACCTCCGGGGCCGGTCGAATCCGATTCCGGATCAGACTTCCGGTTGCAGGCCCTGACCTGAATAATTGATGCACAACGGCTTTAGTGACTGACACTGGGGGTTTGACTTCCATTCCTTGTCAAGTTACCGTCCACGGCTGTACAAACCTGTCCTTGATTCACCAACTCCACGGCCACAATGACATCAGCCTCCTACAGAAGGGATACCCGCCAGACAGCCATCTGCTGGATGCTGGTCCTGGCCTTCCTTTCGTTGACGCTGTTCCCACACCACTACCATCTGCACCATACCGACGATCCGGTGCCGCAGGCCTCCGGCATACAGGAGCATGCAGCCAGCGTGCATGCTCACGCACATACGGCAAGCGACGATATTTCCCATCATGAAGATGCGCATATCATCAAGGCCGTAGCCGACGCCCCGTTGAAATTCCAGGGAAACAAGTTGGCCTGGGCTGTAATCCTCCTCACCTTTCTGCTGTTGCTGCCGCTTTTTACCCAGGTGGCACGCACGCATCCACTCGCGCTCACCCAACCACTCCCTCGCTTTAACCGCCACACCACTCCCCCACTGCGAGCACCGCCCCGCAACTAAGGTATCCCCCCCGCACAAGACCTGTGCCGAGCACTTGACCGTATGGCCATGAGCGCCCATTTGCACGCTTTACCTGAGTTTTGACAAGGCCGTCCGCCGGTCCGAGGAACCCCCATATGCACCCCTGCATCAGGATCTGCACCTGCGTCTGGATGCTGTCCGTCCCCATCGCCTTTGCGGCGCCCCCGGACACACCCCTCACACTGAGCCAAGCCGTCGTACGCGTGCTCGAAAGCAATCCGCAACTGCAAGCGGCGGATTTCGATACCCGCGCGGCGGTAGAACGCATTCGCCAGCAAGGCCAATCCACGCCCTATGAGCTAGGGGTGGAAATGGAGAATTTCGCCGGCTCCGGTAGCGCCAGCGGCACGCGCGGCCTGGAAACCACCCTCAGCCTCGGCCGGGTACTCGAAACAGGCGAGAAACCCCTGCGCCGCAGTGCGGTGGCGCAACTCGAAGCGGGACTGCTGCGCCATGACCAGGACGCACAGCGCCTGGACCTGCTCGCGGAGACGGCGCGGCGTTTTCTCGCCCTGGCGCGCGCCCAGGCCGAACGTGAATTTGCCTTGCAGCGACTTGGATTGACGCAGCAGACCCTGGATACGGTGGAACAGCGCTATCGCATCGGCAAGGCGCCGGCGGCGGAACACTATCGCATGCAGATCGAGATGGCGCGTGCGGAAC
Organism: Gammaproteobacteria bacterium; assembly: GCA_026197075.1. GTDB lineage: Bacteria > Pseudomonadota > Gammaproteobacteria > DSM-19610 > DSM-19610 > JAIVHA01. The sequence continues at coordinate 16,450 of JAPHQV010000033.1, forward strand.
TCGCACTGGAGGAGACCGATCATCTGTTGAATAACGGCCGTCGCCAGCTGGCAGTAATGTGGGGTGCATACGAGCCGGGATTCGAGACGGTACAGGCCGAGATCCTTCACCTGGATACGGAACCTGAACTCGCAAGCCTGGACCAGACAATCGAACTCAACCCCGCCATCGCACGCCTGGCGACACAGGCGCGCCTGGCCGAGGCGCGCCTGCTGCTCACCCGTACACGGGCACGTCCCGACCTGGACCTGCGTGCCGGCATACGTCATGCCAATGACACAGACGATGTCGGCCTGGTGCTGTCGCTGCGCATGCCGCTCGGCAGCGCCGGGCGTTCCGGCGCCTACAGCGACGAGGCCGAATCACTGGCCGCACGCGAGCCGTTGCTGGCGCAGGACCGGAAACTCGGGCTGCGCGCCACCCTGTACGCGCTGCATCAGGAACTGTTGCATGCACGCGATCGCTTCGAAACCTACCAGGACCGCATCATCCCCGCCGCCGGCCAGGCCCTGGCCGATTATCGTCAGGGCTATGCGGTCGGCCGCTATTCCCTGCTGGAACTGAGCGCGGCCCAGGACACCTTGCTTGATGCACGCCTCGAACTCCTGTCCGCCGCTAACGACCACCATGCCGCTCGTATCGAGATCGACCGTCTCGTCGGTGCCGCCCCTGTGAATGGAGTATCCCCATGATGCGTAATTACCTTTTGAGTGTCGTACTGGGCGTCGCCCTGTTGAGCGCGCTGCCCTCGATGGAAGCGTACGCGGCCGGGGATGAATCCCTAGCCCATGATACGGGCGAAACCGAAAACGAGGAGATCCCAAAGGGACCACATGGCGGAAAACTCTTTGAACAGGACGGGTTCGCCATCGAGCTCGTGATTTACGAAACCGGTGTACCGCCTGAATTTCATGTCTATGCCACGCAGCAGGGTAAACCGCTCGATCCGGACGTGGTAGAGGTAAGCGTCGAGCTGATCCGTGTCGACGGGCAAGTAGACCGTTTCAGCTTTTCACCGCTAAAGGATTACCTGCGTGGCCACGGTGTGGTCAGCGAGCCGCATTCCTTCGACGTGGTGATCCATGCCCGGCATGCCGGCAAAACCTATCGCTGGGATTTTTCAACCTATGAAGGCCGCACCGCGATACCGGACCCACTGGCACGAGACGCCGGCATCGAGACCGAAATCGCGGGACCCGTCATACTCGAGGAATCGGTGGCACTGACCGGCCGTGTCCAGACCGATCCTGCACGCCTGGTGAAGGTAAGGGCACGATTCCCGGGTGTAGTGCGGGGTATCGAGGCGCGCCTGGGTGAACGCGTGCGTGCGGGAGCGGTACTGGCAAAGATCGAAAGCAACGAGAGCCTGCGTACCTACAGCGTCCAGGCGCCCATCGACGGCATGATCCTGCAGCGTGATCTCCAGACGGGGATGGTCACAGGCGATGAACCGCTGTTCCTGATTGCCGACACGTCCCAGGTGTGGGTGGAACTGGACGTCTTTGCACGCCACATAAGCCTGATCAAGGCCGGGCAATCCGTCACGATCGAAACCCTGGATGGCGCACGATTGAATGGCCGCATTGACTGGGTATCACCGCTTGTCCTGCATGCCAGCCAGAGCGTGCAGGCCCGCGTGATCCTGGACAACACCGAAGGACAGCTGCGGCCGGGCCAGTTCGTGCGTGGCCGGGTCACGGTCGCGGAGCATCCGGTGGAATTGGCCGTGCGTCAGTCGGCCATACAGCGCTTCCGTGATTTCCAGGTGGTATTCGCGCGCTTCGGCGAAACCTATGAAGTACGCATGCTGGAGCTGGGACGACAGAACAGCGAATGGGCCGAGGTGCTCGACGGCCTCAAGCCCGGCAGCGAATACGTCACCGGCAATAGCTACCTGATCAAGGCGGACATCGAAAAGTCCGGCGCCAGCCACGACCACTGAGGACCGCCGCATGCTGAACCGAATCATTACCGCCTCGCTGGCGCATCGCTGGCTGGTGCTGGCCGTCACGCTGGGGGTTGCCATACTGGGCGCCTACAATTTCAATCGTCTGGCCATCGATGCAGTGCCGGATATCACCAACGTCCAGGTGCAGATCAATGCCGAGGCGCCGGGCTATTCGCCACTGGAGGCCGAGCAGCGCATCACCTTCCCCATCGAGACCGCCATGGCGGGGCTGCCGCGGCTGGCTGAAACCCGCTCGATCTCCCGTTACGGGCTGTCGCAGGTCACGGTGGTGTTCAAGGATGGTACCGATATCTATTGGGCACGACAGCTCATCAGCGAGCGCCTGCTGGAGGTCAGGGGACAACTTCCGGAGGGCATTGAGCCGGCCATGGGCCCGATCGCCACGGGTCTGGGCGAGATCTTCATGTACACGGTATCCGCAATCCGTGACTCGGGTATCTCGGCGATGGAACTGCGCACGGTACAGGACTGGATCGTGCGCCCGCAGTTGCGTCAGACGCCGGGCGTGGTCGAGGTCAACACCATCGGTGGCTATACCAAGCAGTTCCACGTTCTGCCAGATCCGGATCGCCTGCTGGCCTTCGACCTGACCCTGCAGGACCTGATGTCAGCATTGGCGCGCAACAACCTCAATACCGGCGCCGGCTATATCGAGCGGTTCGGCGCGCAATACCTGATCCGCTCCCCGGGCCAGCTTGCCGACCTGGATGAGATTCGCGGTATCACCATCGCCAGGCGTGACGGCGTACCCATACGGCTGGACGATGTCGCCGAAATCACACTGGGCCATGAACTGCGGACCGGCGCTGCGACACAGGATGGCCAGGAAGTGGTACTGGGAACGGTTTTCATGCTGGTAGGGGAAAACAGCCGGGTCGTGGCACGCGCCTCTGCCGACAAGCTAGAGTCCATAAAACCCTCTCTCCCCGAAGGAGTGAAACTCAATCCGCTATACGATCGAACGACCCTGGTCGACAAGACCATCACCACGGTGCAGAAGAACCTCGCCGAGGGAGCGCTGCTGGTGATTGCCGTGCTGTTTCTGTTGCTTGGTAATTGGCGCGCGGCGCTGGTCACGGCGGCGGTGATTCCAGTGGCGATGCTAATGACCATAACCGGCATGGTCGAGTCGCAGGTATCAGGGAACCTGATGAGCCTCGGCGCGCTGGACTTTGGCCTGATCGTCGATGGCGCTGTCATCATCGTAGAGAACTGCCTGTACCAACTCGGCGCCTACCAGCGCATGCACGGTTCGCTGCCGGATCTGAAGGAGCGACTGCGCATCGTACGCGAGGCAACGGTGGAAGTGATCCGCCCGAGCGTGTTCGGGGTACTGATCATCATGATCGTGTACATCCCGATCTTCGCCCTCACCGGCGTTGAGGGCAAGATGTTCCATCCCATGGCCTTCACGGTAGTCACCGCGCTGCTCTCGGCACTGATCTTGTCGGTGACCGCCGTACCCGCGGCAGTGGCCTTGTTCGTCAGCGGCCGGGTAAAGGATACGGGTAGCATCGTCATGGGTGGTCTGCGTCGTGCTTATGAACCGGTACTGCGTGGTGCGCTCGCCTATCGCTGGCCGGTGGTCGCGCTGGCCGCCGTGCTGGTCTTGATATCCGCCGTCCACGCCACCCGCATGGGCACGGAATTCATGCCCAGTCTCGACGAGGGTGATATGGCGGTGCATGCCTTGCGTATCCCGGGCACCAGCCTGACTCAGGCAGTAGGGATGCAGGCGGCGCTGGAAGCACGACTGAGTGAATTCCCGGAAGTCTCCCATGTGTTTGCCAAGATCGGTACCGGCGAGGTCGCCACCGACCCCATGCCGCCAAATGTCGCCGACACCTTCGTGATGATGAAACCGCGCGCCGAATGGCCCGACCCCCGCAAACCAAAATCCCGACTGGTGGCGGAACTGGAAAGCGCGTCGCGCAGCATCCCAGGTAATAACTACGAATTCACGCAGCCGATCGAGATGCGCTTTAACGAACTCATTGCCGGGGTGCGCGCCGACCTGGCGGTAAAGATCTATGGCGATGACTTCGACACCCTGGTCAGCCTGGCCGATCGCGTTGGAGCGGCCGTATCGCAGGTTGCTGGCGCGGCGGACGTCGGTGTCGAACAGGCTACCGGACTGCCCATGCTCACGATCACACCCAGGCGCGATCGGCTGGCCGAATACGGCCTGGATGTCGCGTCGGTGCAGGAAACCCTGCGCATCGCCATGGGCGGCGCGACAGTCGGACAGATATTCGAAGGTGATCGCCGTTTCGACCTGGTGGTGCGACTGCCCGAGCATCTGCGTACCGATCTGGAGACGCTGGAACGCCTGCCCATCCCTTTACCTGCGGATACAGGACGCGAGGTCGAGGGCGATGCCGATGCACTTGGCCTTGTAGCTGTTACCCCACGCAGCATCCCACTGGGCGAACTTGCCCACATCGCCTTCACAGAAGGCCCCAATCAGATCAGCCGGGAAAACGGCAAGCGCCGTGTGGTGGTGACGGCCAATGTACGCGGGCGAGATCTGGGAAGTTTCGTCGACGAAGTACGGAATACGGTGCGCGAGCAGGTCGAACTGCCGGCAGGCTACTGGGTCGATTACGGCGGCACTTTTGAACAGCTGATATCCGCAGCCAGGCGACTCTCGATCGTCGTACCAATGACGCTTCTGATCATCTTCGGCCTGCTGTTCATGGCTTTCAACTCGGGCAGGGACGCCGCTCTGGTGTTCACCGGCGTGCCGCTCGCGCTCACGGGCGGAATCGCCGCGCTGGCCTTGCGCGATCTGCCGCTTTCAATCTCGGCCGGTGTCGGCTTCATCGCCCTGTCCGGCGTGGCCGTGCTCAATGGCGTGGTGATGCTGTCTTTCATTCGCGACTTGCGTGAAAAGGGTATGGCGCTGGAGACGGCCATCATCCAGGGCGCTTTGCGGCGGCTGCGTCCCGTGCTGATGACCGCGCTGGTGGCAAGCCTCGGTTTTGTGCCCATGGCTCTGAATGTTGGCACCGGCGCCGAGGTGCAGCGCCCGTTGGCCACAGTGGTGATCGGCGGCATCATCTCGTCAACCTTGCTCACCTTGCTGGTTTTGCCAGCGCTCTATCGCCTGGCCTATCGCAATAGGCCTTACGCCCAGTGAAGCCTCCGGCCGACCATGGACCAGCCCATCGGCTGCGCAGTGCACCAATTGGTTTTTTATGCGACTCTAGTGGCATGCACACACTGCTGTTGCGCACATCGCTCTTCATCCTGCTGTGGTGGTCCATAAGCGAGGGCGCCGGCGGCTGGGCGATCGGCCTGCCAGTGATCGCCCTGGCCGTGGCCGCCAGTCATTTCCTGCAACCATCCCGGCAGCTACGCCTGCGCCTGCGCCCTCTGGGCGTGCTGCGTTTCACCGCTTTCTTCCTGGTGCAGTCCCTGCGTGCCGGCTTCGATGTGGCACTGCGCGCCCTGCGCCCGCGCATGCGGCTGGCGCCCGCCCTGCAAGAATACCGTCTGCAACTGCCCGCGGGACCGGCGCGGGTATTCCTCGCCGACACCATGAGCCTGTTGCCCGGCACCCTGAGCACGGAACTGCGTGACGATTGCCTGTGTCTGCATGTACTGGATGCGCGCCTGCCCGTCGAGGCCGATCTGCGCCAGGTGGAGGTCCGCGTGGCGGACCTGTTCGGGCTGACACTGCAGGGATAAATCCGGACGGATTATATACATGGCCACGAAACCCGTGGCCAACTGGAAGGGTTCTCATGGAAAAGCTCTATCTCGCCCTCGCGGTCTTCCTGATGCTGAACGTCGCCGCCGGACTGCTGCGCATCCTGCGTGGCCCCACGGCCGCCGACCGCATGCTGGCGGCCCAGTTGTTCGGCACCACCGGTGTCGCCATCCTGTTGCTGCTCGCCGAGGCACAGGCGGTACCTGCCCTGCGTGACGTGGCGCTGGTATTCGCCCTGCTGGCGGCGCTGGCCACCGTGGCCTTCGTCAAACGGGTCTGGTACCGCAAGCCGGAGGACATACCATGAACCTGATTGATCTCCTGGGCACGCTCCTGCTCGCCGCCGGCGGTTTCTTCTTCCTCGCCGGCACCCTGGGCCTGCTGCGCTTCCCCGACGTATACACCCGCCTGCATGCCCTCACCAAGGTGGACAACCTCGGCCTCGGCTGCGTGGTGGTGGCCCTGATGCTGCGCGCCGACAGCGTCGCCGTCGTCTTCAAGCTGGGCCTGATCTGGGCGCTGGCCCTGCTGGCCACCGCCACCGCCGGTTACCTGGTGGCACATAGTGCACGCCAGCACGACATCCGGCCCTGGCAAGGCCCGGGGGAGGATGTATGAACGACATCCTGCCCTGGCTCTATGACAGCCTGATCGCCCTCACCCTGTTGTGGATTGCCTGGCAGACACTGTCCACCCGCGACCTGTTCAAGGCTGTGCTGCTGTTCATCGTCTTCGGGCTGCTGATGGCTTTGGCCTGGGTGCGCCTGCAGGCTCCCGACCTGGCCCTGGCGGAGGCGGCCATCGGCGCCGGTCTGACCGGCGCCCTGCTGCTCGATGCCGTGGGGCACTTGCGTGTACCGCGCCGCCCGGGGCCGCGGAAATGACCCGCACGCTGATCGCCCTGTTGTGCCTCGGGCTGGCCGGGATGCTGGGGTGGGCCTTGTGGCAATTGCCGGGGGATGTCGGCCTGAAGTCCGACCTGCAGTCCGAGCTGCAGGGTCAGGTGCAAGCGGATATCGTCGGGCTGCCGGCACTGGTGGCGGCCCATCTTGATCAGAGCGGAGTCCGGCACCCGGTCACTGCGGTGCTGCTCAACTTCCGCGCCTACGACACCCTGCTGGAGATCGGCGTGCTGCTGCTCGCGGTGCTGGGCGTGCTGGCGGTGCGCCATGCCGCCGCCCCGGAGCCGGTACACCCGCAGCGGGCCGGCGCCGTGCTGGCCGCGCTTGTCCACCTGGCCGTGCCGCTCATGGTGCTGGTGGCCGGCTACCTGCTGTGGGCCGGCGCCCACCAGCCGGGCGGGGCCTTCCAGGCCGGTGCCGTGCTGGCCGGCGCCGGGGTGTTGCTGCGCCTGTCGGGCCGGCTGCCGGCGCTGTTGCCACCGGGGTTCTGGCTGCGCGCGGGACTGCTGCTGGGCTTCGCGGTATTCCTGGTCATCGCCCTCGGCGTAACCCGCGGTGGGCACGAACTGCTGGCCTATCCAGTGCAGCAGGCCGGCGGCCTGATCCTGGCCATCGAGGCCAGCCTCACCCTGTCCATCGGCCTGATCCTGGTGAGCCTGTTCGTGGGTGCGCCGTCGCCCCCTGAGCATGGCGGGGAGGCAAGCGAATGACCGGCGGCCTGTTCTATGCCATCACCGGCGTGCTGCTGTTCTGCCTGGGCCTGTACGGCTTCATCCAGCATGCCCACCTGCTGCGCAGGATCCTCGCCTTCAACATCATGGGCAGCGGCTGCTTCCTGGTGCTGGTGGGCCTGGCGCAGCGCGGTGGCCAGGTGGATCCGGTACCCCATGCCCTGGTGCTGACGGGCATCGTGGTGGCGGTCAGCGCCACGGCCTTCGCCCTCATCCTGATGCGCCAGCTCTATGTGGAAAGCGGTCATTGCACCCTCCCCGGCGAGGATGAGGAATCATGAGCCACCTGCACGCCTGGCTGGTCGCGGTGGACTGGATCCCCTGGCTGCTGGGCCCGCCGCTGGCCCATGCCACGCTGGCCTTCCTGCTCGGCCCGCGCCTGGCCCGCCTGCTGGCGCTGCCCGTCCTGGTCCTGGGCCTGGTGGCCGCCAGCGGCCTGGCGCTGCGGGTACTGGAACTGGGGCCCCAGGTACACGCCCTGGGCGGCTGGGGCGCACCGCTGGGCATCGAGCTGTACGCCGACGGCCTGGCCGCACTGATGCTGTGGATGACTGCCGCCATCGGCCTGGCGGTCGGCTGCTACAGCCTGGCCTTCTTCAGCGCCGATGACCGGCGCGGCACCTATTTCTGGCCCCTGGCCGCGTTCCTGATCGGGGCCATGAATGCCCTCTACCTGTCCGCCGACCTCTTCAATCTCTATGTCACCCTGGAACTGATGGGCCTGGCGGCGGTGGGCCTGGTGGCCCTGAGCAGTGGTGCCGCGGCCCTCGCCGCCGCGCTGCGCTACCTGCTCGCGGCGCTGCTGGGTTCCCTGCTGTACCTGCTCGGCGTGGCCCTGGTCTACGGCAACCAGGGCAGCCTGGCATTGGCCGGGCTGAGCCTGGAAGCGAACCTGCTCTCGAGCCTGATCATCGCCCTCATGACCCTGGGCCTGGCCATCAAGACTGCACTCTTTCCCCTGCACTTCTGGCTGCCGCCGGCCCACGGCGGGGCGCCGGCACCGGTCAGCGCACTGCTCTCGGCCCTGGTCATCAAGGCCTCGTTCTATCTGCTGCTGCGTCTCTGGTTCGAGCTCTTCCTGCCGGCCATCAACCTGCCCGCCGCCCAGTTCCTCGGCCTGCTCGGGGCCGGCGCCATCCTGTGGGGCTCCTGGCTGGCCCTGCAGCAGCGTGAGCTGAAGATGCTGGTGGCCTACTCCACGGTGGCGCAGGTGGGCTACCTGTTCCTGCTGTTCCCGCTGGCAAGCTTCGCGCCGGGCGCCGAGGCGGCCTGGAATGGCGGCGTCTACCATGCCCTGTCCCATGGCTTCGCCAAGGCCGCCATGTTCCTGGTGGCCGGCGCCATGCTGTTCGCCGCCGGCCATGGCGAGATCCGGCGTCTTGGCGGGTTGGGCCAGCAGCTGCCCCTGGGCATGTTCACCTTCGCCCTGGCGTCGGTCTCGCTGATGGGCCTGCCCCCCTCCGGCGGCTTCATCGCCAAATGGCTGCTGCTGGAAGCGGCCCTGGCCAGCGGCCAGTGGTGGTGGATCCTGGTGATGATGGTCGGCGGCCTGCTCAGTGCCGCCTACCTGTTCCGGGTGCTGCGCCAGGCCTTTCTGCCAACACCGGCGGACACGCGCTTCCGCCGACCACCGGCCATGCTGGTGGGCAGCGCCTTCCTGTTGTCCCTGGTGGCCCTGGGGCTGGGGCTGTGGGCCAACGGCACCCTGGCCCTGCTGCGCGTGGGCGCGCCCTTCACGGAGATGACACCATGAGCGGCGGTGCCTGGTTGCCCTTGCTGGTGCTGGCCAGCTCCCTGTTCGCCGGTCTGATCATCTTCGCCCTGCCGGAGGCCAGCCAGCGCCTGCGTTCCAGCCTCAACCTGGCCGCTGCCCTCGCCAAGCTCGGCCTGGTGGCCATGATGCTGTGGGGGGTCTACCTGGGCCAGCAATACGAGGCCCGCTACACCCTCATGCCCGGCATCGACTTCGTGCTGCGCGCCGACGCCCTGGCCATGCTGCTGGTGACGCTGTCGGCGGTACTGTGGCTGTTCACCACCGTCTATGCCATCGGTTACCTGGAGGGGTCTCCGCACCGCTCGCGCTTCTTCGGATTCTTCAGTCTGTGTGTCACCGCCACCATGGGTCTCGCCCTGGCGGGCAACCTGTTCACCTTCTTTATGTTCTACGAGCTGCTCACCCTGTCCACCTATCCACTGGTGGTGCATCGCGGCACCGGTCAGGCGCTGCGCGCCGGCAAGCTCTACCTGGGCTATACACTGACCGGCGGCGCGGTACTGCTGGTCGGCATCATCTGGCTGCATGGCCTGGCGGGCAATGTGGAGTTCGTCCATGGCGGCGCGCTCTCGAACCTGGACCCCGCCCTGCATGGCGAGCTGGTGCTCATCTTCATCCTGCTCATCGCCGGCCTGGGGGTGAAGGCGGCCCTGGTACCACTACATGGCTGGCTGCCGGTGGCCATGGTGGCGCCGGCGCCGGTGAGCGCACTGCTGCATGCCGTGGCGGTGGTGAAGGCCGGCGCCTTCGGCATCGTGCGCGTGGTCTACGAGGTATACGGCATCGAATTCGCCGCCGATCTCAATTTGCTGCTGCCGCTGGCGGTAGTGGCGTCCATCACCATCGTCTACGGCTCACTGCGCGCCCTCAGCCAGAACGACCTGAAGAAACGCCTGGCCTACTCCACCGTCAGCCAGGTGTCCTACATCGTGCTCGGCACCAGCCTGTTCGGGCCGGTGGGCACCATCGGCGGCCTGGTGCACCTGGCGCACCAGGGCATCATGAAGATCACCCTGTTCTTCTGCGCCGGCAACCTGGCCGAGACCCTGCACATTCATCGCGTCAGCGAGATGAACGGCGTGGGCCGGCGCATGCCCTGGACCATGACGGCCTTCACCATCGCCGCCTTCGGCATGATCGGCGTGCCCCCCATGGCAGGCTTCATCAGCAAGTGGTATCTCGGTCTCGGCGCCCTGAATTCCGGTATGGACTGGGTGCTGTTGGTGCTGGTGGCGAGCACCCTGCTCAATGCCGCCTATTTCCTGCCAGTGCTGCATGCCGCCTGGTTCAAGCCCCAGCAGGGACCCTGGCCCGAGGAGAAACCTCGCGGTCAGTTCGAGACCAGCGCCTGGCTGCTGCTGCCGCCCCTGATCACCGCCGCCCTCACGATTGCCGTGGGCCTGTTCGCGGCGCTGGCCATCAGTCCCCTGGAATGGGCGCGCATCATCACCCTGCGGGAATACGTGCGATGAGTCCCTGGATCCTCCTCGTGCCCGGCCTGCCCCTCGGCCTGGCCCTGCTCATGATCTCGCCTCTGGCGCGCGCCTGGGTGCCGACCCTCGCGCCCCTGGCCTTGCTGCCGGCCCTGGCGGCGGTTGTCATGCTGCCCGCTGACACTCTGTTGCTGGACGACTGGCTGCTCGGCCTGCGCCTGGGCCTGGATACCACGGGCCGGGTGTTCCTGTTGTTCAGCGCCCTGGCCTGGTTGTGCGCCGCCCTCTACGCCCGCGCCTGGATGGCCACCGATCCGCACCGCTTCCGCTTCACCGCCCTGTTTCTGCTCGCCATGGCGGGCAACCTCGGTCTGTGCATCGCCCAGGACGCCCTGGGCTTCTACCTGTTCTTCGCCCTCATGACCTTCAGCGCCTGGGGCCTGATCCTGCATCGCGGCCACCCCGCCGCCCGCCACGCCGGCCGCGCCTTCCTGGTGCTGGCGGTGCTGGGCGAGGCGGCGCTGCTGGTCGCGCTGTGGTTCACCGTGGCCAATGGCGGAGCGGATCTCGCCCTGGCCCCCGCCAGCGTGGCTGCCGCGCCGCAGCGGGATCTCATCATCGCCCTGCTGCTCGTCGGCTTCGGCGTCAAGGCCGGGCTGCTGGGCCTGCACATGAGCCTGCCACTCGCCTACGGCGCGACACCGGCGCCGGGCGCCGCGGTACTGGCCTCGGCCATGATCAAGGCCGGGCTGCTGGGCTGGCTGCGCTTTCTGCCGCTGGGCGCGGAGGCCCTGCCCGGCTGGGGCGCGGTACTCATCATGCTGGGCTTCGCCGCCGCCTTCTACGGTGTGGTGATCGGTCTGCTGCAGACGTCGCCGCGGGTCATCCTGGCCTATTCCAGCATCAGCCAGATGGGCCTGATGATCGCCGGCCTCGGCCTCGGACTGGCCAGCCCGGCGGCGGCCGGCCCGGTGCTGTTCGCCGTCACCCTCTACGCCCTGCACCACGCCCTGGTGAAGAGCGCCCTGTTCCTGGGCGAGGGTCTGAGTCGGGCCGCCGCCCATGGCCTCATCTTCGCCGGCATGGTGCTGCTCGCCCTGCTGCTGGCGGGCGCGCCGCTGACCGGTGGTGCCCTGGCCAAGTATCACCTGAAGGCGCTGCTGGATCTTACGCCCATCGCCAGCCCCGGACTGCTGGCGGGCCTGCTGGCCCTGGCCAGTGTCGGCACCAGCCTGCTCATGGCCCGCTTCCTCTGGCAGTTGCATCACCGCGCCAGGCCGACCCGACGGCCACGCCCGGCCCTGTGGCTGCCCTGGCTGCTGGCGCTGCTCGCCGCGCTGCTCCTGCCCTGGGTACTGGTAATGGACACGACGGCCCTGCGCACACCGGCGGCCCTGTGGCAGGCCGGCTGGCCGGTACTGGCGGGGATTGCCCTGGCCTTCATCGGCCGCCACGGCGTGGGCACCCTGGCGCCGCGAGTGCCGGCCGGGGACATCCTCATTCCCCTCGAATGGCTGCTGCAACGAGGCTGGCGCCGCGGCCGCGCCCTCCTGCGCATCAACCTGACGCGGCGCTGGCGCCGGTTGCGCGACCCCGGCCGGGAAGCACTGCAACGGTGGGCCGGCCCGGTCCTGGGCGAGCGACTGGAGGCCAGCCTGCGTCCCTGGCGTCGCTTCGGCGTACTGGGCCTGCTGATCGCCTTCTCCCTGGCCATACTGCTCGGCGCGCCATGAACGCGCGGCTGTTGCGCCTCCTGCCCTGGGCGCCCCTGCCCGCCCTGCTGTTCGCCATCCTGGGCCCCGCCGGTGCCAGCCTGGAAATCCCCTGGCTGCTGCTGGGCATGCAGTTCGGCCTGGACGACACCGGCCGCAGCTTCCTGTTCTTCAGCGCGCTGCTGTGGCTGTTCGCCGGCTGGCAGGCACGCGACCTGCTCGCCCAGGACCCGCGCCAGACAAGCTTTGGCCTGTTCTTTCTCGCCACCCTCGGCGGCAACCTGCTGTTGATCCTGGCCGCGGACCTGGCGGGTTTCTATTTCGGCTACGCCCTCATGACCTTCGCGGCCTACGGCCTGGTGGTACACAAGGGCAGCCCCGAGGCCTGGCAGGCGGGACGGGTATACCTGGTCATGGCGCTGCTGGGGGAAGCCCTGCTGTTGCTGGCCTTCCTGCAGCTGGCGGCACTGGCCGACAGCCTGCGGATCGCCGACGTGCAGGCGGCGCTCGCCCGGGCACCCGGGCGCGAGGGCATCATGGCCCTGCTGGCCGCCGGCTTCGGGATCAAGGCCGGGGCGCTGACACTGCACCTCTGGCTGCCACTGGCCCACCCGGTGGCGCCGGTGCCCGCCAGCGCCGTGCTGTCCGGGGTGCTCATCAAGGCCGGACTGCTGGGCTGGCTGCGCTTCCTGCCCCTGGGCATGGTGGCGTCCGACTGGGGCTGGGTACTGGCGATCGCCGGCCTGATCGCGGTCTTCTATGGCGTGGTCGTCGGCCTGGTGCAGACGGTGAGCAAGGTCATCCTGGCCTATTCCAGTATCAGCCAGATGGGCCTCATGACCCTGGCCGTGGGCCTGGGACTGGCCGTTCCCGATGCCTGGCCACTGCTGTTGCCGGCGGTCATCCTGTACGCGCTGCACCATGCCCTCACCAAGGGCGCGCTGTTCCTCGGCCTGGCCCTGGTCGGACCGGGACGACGGAGCGTGCTGGCCGGCATGGCCCTGCTCAGCCTGAGCCTGGCCGGCGCCCCGCTGCTCAGTGGCGCCCTGGCCAAGTACCAGCTGAAGGTCGCCGTACCAAGCGGATCCGCGCAGGACTGGATCCTGCCCATGCTGGCCCTGGGCAGCCTCGCCACCACCCTGCTGATGGCAAGACTGCTATGGCTCCTGGCACGTGCAAAATCACCGCGCTGGACCGCACCACCCGCGCGCGCCTTCCTCACCTGGTGGCTGCTGGTACTACTGGCCCTCACGAGCACCTGGTGGTGGCCGCGGCACACGCCCATGGCACTCGGCCTCGAGCACCTCGGGTCCGCCGCCTGGCCGGTGCTCGGCGGCAGCCTGCTGGCCTGGTGGGCAGCCCGACGGTTTGTGTGGCGCTGGCCCGCCATACCGGCCGGCGACCTGCTGTGGCCCTTGCTTCGTGCGATTGACCGGCTGCGTCAAGCCGCCCGCTGGCCATTGCCGCCCCTGGATGGACCACAGCGCCGGCTGCACTGGCCGCGCTGGCCCGAGGGCGGGACCTTGTCGATCGGCAGCAGCCGGGCCCAGGGCCTCCTGCTGCTGTTCGGACTGGTGCTCCTGCTGGCGATGCTGTGGTCCCGCTAGTCTGAAACAGGATATTTCATACTGATTACTGACATCGCCCCACCCCTGCATCAACCGTAGCGGCGTACCTGTCGCCGGGAAAAAATTCCCGGTATAGTTAGCCACTCGCCGACCAATCCGAAGCAACAAACCCGTGCGAAAATAACGGTTTAAGCGGACCCAGCCACGACCTCCATGACCCTCAGCCTGATCATTTTCCTGCCCCTGCTGGGGGCCCTGCTGCCACCCCTGTTCATCCGCCTGGGGCGCACGGCCTGTGCCTGGTCGGCGGCCCTGCTCGCCGGTACGGCGCTGGCCATCCTGCTCTACCACAGCCCGGCGGTGTTCGCCGGCGAAACCCTGGTGTTCACGCAGCCCTGGCTGCCGGCCCTGGGGCTGAACTTCAGCCTGCGCCTGGACGGCCTGGGCCTGCTGTTCGCCCTGCTGATCCTCGGCATCGGCCTGCTGATCATTCTCTATGCCCGCTACTACCTGTCGGAACACGACCCCATGGGGCGCTTCTACGGCATGCTGCTGCTGTTCATGGCCGCCATGCTGGGCATCGTGCTGTCCGAGAACCTGCTGCTGTTGCTGGTGTTCTGGGAGCTGACCAGCCTCAGTTCCTTCCTGCTCATCGGCTACTGGAAACACCGCAGCGACGCACGCCAGGGCGCGCGCATGGCCCTGGCCATCACCGGCGGCGGCGGCCTGGCCATGCTGGCGGGCATCCTGCTGCTGGGGCACATCACCGGCAGCTATGAACTCTCGGTGGTGCTGGCCTCGGCGGAGCTGATCCAGGCCCATGCCCTGTACCCGGTCACCCTGGCGCTGATCCTGCTCGGCGCCTTCACCAAGTCGGCGCAGTTCCCCTTCCATTTCTGGCTGCCGCACGCCATGGCCGCGCCCACGCCGGTGAGCGCCTACCTGCACTCGGCCACCATGGTGAAGGCCGGCGTGTTCCTGCTGGCGCGGCTGTTCCCGGCCCTGTCCGGCACCGAGCTGTGGTTCTTCCTGGTGGCCGGCACCGGCACCGCGACCCTGCTGCTGGGCGCCTACCATGCCCTGTTCAAGCACGACCTCAAGGGCCTGCTGGCCTACTCCACCGTCAGCCACCTGGGCCTGATCACCCTGCTGTTCGGCATCGGCACGCCACTGGCCGCCGTGGCCGGGGTGTTCCACATCATCAACCACGCCACCTTCAAGGCCTCACTGTTCATGGCGGCGGGCATCATCGACCACGAGACCGGCACCCGCGACATGCGTCGCCTGGGCGGCCTGTGGCGCTTCATGCCGCACACCGCCACCCTGGCCATGGTGGCGGCGGCTTCCATGGCCGGGGTGCCGCTGTTCAACGGTTTCCTCAGCAAGGAGATGTTCTTCGCCGAGACCCTGCATGCCGGCTGGATGGGGGAATGGAGCTGGTTGCTGCCGCTGCTGGCCACCCTGGCGGCACTGTTCTCCGTAGCCTACTCGGTGCGCTTCATCCACGATGTGTTCTTCGGCACCGGCCCCAGGGACATCACGCGTAAGCCCCACGAACCGCCGCGCTACATGAAGGTGCCGGTGGAGGTGCTGGTGGCCCTGTGCCTGCTGGTGGGCATATTGCCCGCCTGGACGGTGGCGCCGCTGCTGGCCGCTGCGGCCGCCAGCACCGTGGGCGCCGAGCTGCCCTACTACAGCCTGGCCATCTGGCATGGCTTCAACCTGCCGCTGCTCATGAGCCTTATCGCCCTCGCCGGTGGCGTGATCCTCTACCTGCTGCGCTTCCGGCTGTTCGCCCTGCATGACCGGATCTTCCCGCTCTGCGACGCCAAGGCATGGTTCGAGTGCGGCCTGGCCCGCACCATCGCCGTCTCGCACCAGCTCACCGCCTGGCTGGAAAACGGTTCCCTGCAGCGCTACGCCATGCTGCTGGTGGCCAGTGTGCTGATCGTCATCGGTACCAGCCTGTGGGGCACGACCCTGACGGGACCAGTGGCCATGGGCACGGTGGACGGCGTGACCCTGACCGGCGCCCTGGTACTTGGCGTCAGCGCCCTCGCCACCGTGATCTGGCACCGCCGTCGCCTGGCGGCCCTGGTGCTGCTCAGTGTAGTGGGCCTGGTGGTGTCGGTGGCCTTCGTGCGCTTCTCCGCGCCCGACCTGGCGCTGACCCAGTTGTCGGTGGAGATGGTCACCATCCTCCTGCTCATGCTGGCCCTGTATTTCCTGCCGCAACACAGTCCGGCGGAGTCCTCCACCGCGCGCCGCTGGCGCGACGGCCTGCTCGCCGCTGGCGCGGGCCTGTCCGTGGCCGCGCTGGCGTGGGGCGTGCTCACCCGTCCCCTCGAGACCATCAGCGGTTACTTCCTGGAGCAGAGCAAGCCCGGTGGCGGTGGCAGCAACGTGGTGAACGTCATCCTGGTGGACTTCCGCGGCTTCGACACCCTGGGCGAGATCACCGTACTGGCCATCGCCGCCTTCGGCATCTATGCGCTTCTGCAGGGCCTGCGCCTGCCTTCACCCACCACCGACGGGGAGGGCCGCCCCTGGGCGGAGGACCGCCATCCCCTGATTCTCAGCGCCGTGTCCCGGCCGCTGCTGCCACTGGCGCTGATGGTGTCCCTCTATATTCTCCTGCGTGGCCACAATCTGCCCGGCGGCGGCTTCATCGCCGGCCTGGTCACCGCCGTGGCGCTGATCCTGCAATACGTGGCCAGCGGCGTGGTCTGGACCCGCGAACGGCTGCCCTTCGACTACATCAAGCTGACCGCCAGCGGCGTGCTCGTGGCCACCCTCACCGGCGTGGCCAGCTGGTGGTTCGCCCATCCGTTCCTGACCTCCACCTTCGAGTACGTACAGCTGCCACTGCTGGGCAAATTCGAGCTGGCCAGCGCCATGGTCTTCGATGTGGGCGTGTACCTGACCGTGGTGGGCAGCACGCTGTTGATCCTGGCCAACCTGGGCAAGCTCACCCTGGTGAGTCAACCCCACGAGGAGACCAAGTAATGGAACTGCTGGTCGCGATCATGATCGGGCTGTTGACCGCCTGCGGCATCTACCTGCTGCTGCGCGCACGCACCTTTCCGGTGATCATGGGCCTTACCCTGCTGTCCTATGCGGTCAACCTGTTCCTGTTCGTCATGGGCCGGATCGGCGAGAGCCAACCCGCGGTGATCGGTGTCGGTGATGGACAATACACCGATCCCCTACCCCAGGCCCTGGTACTGACCGCCATCGTCATCGGCTTTGCCATGACCGCGTTCGTGGTCACCCTGGCGCTGCGCGCCCGGGGTGAACTGCACAGTGATCATGTGGACGGCGATGCGGATCCGCGGGGGCCCGGGGCATGACGCACACCATCATCCTGCCGGTCCTGCTGCCGCTGTTGACGGCGCTGGTCCTGCTGTTCGGCAGCCGGCGCAGCCTGGCCTGGAAACGAGGTGTCTCGCTGGCCGCCACCGCCGCCCTGCTGCCCCTTGGCCTGCTGTTGCTGCAGCAGACGTACAGCGGAGCCTATGGGGTCTATGCCCTGGGGAACTGGGTGGCGCCCTTCGGCATCGTGCTGGTGCTGGATCGCCTGGCCGCCCTCATGCTGTTGCTCACCGCCCTGCTGAGCCTGCCGGCGCTGCTCTACGCCAGTCATGGCGATGACCATACCGGGCCCAATTTCCATGCCCTGTTCCAGTTCCAGCTCATGGGCCTGAACGGCGCCTTCCTCACCGGCGACCTGTTCAACCTGTTCGTGTTCTTCGAGGTGCTGCTGATCGCCTCCTATGCGCTGTTGCTGCACGGCGCGGGGCCGGCGCGCAGCCGCGCGGGTCTGCACTACGTGATCCTCAACCTGGTGGGTTCCGGCCTGTTCCTGCTCGCCGTCGGCACCCTGTACGGCATCACCGGCACCCTCAACATGGCCGACCTGGCGGTGCGCGTGGCCGCCGCCGGTCCCGCGGACGCGCCCCTGTTGCGCGCCGCCGGCCTGCTGCTGCTGGTGGTGTTCGCGCTGAAGGCGGCGTTATTGCCCCTGTATTTCTGGCTGCCACGCGCCTACAGCGCCGCCAGCGCGCCGGTGGCGGCGCTGTTCGCCATCATGACCAAGGTAGGGGTGTACTCCATCGTGCGGGTATACAGCCTGATCTTCGGCGCCCAGGCGGGGCTGCTCGCCGACACGGCGCTGGCCTGGCTCTGGCCGCTGGCGCTCGCCACCCTGGTGCTCGGCGCCCTGGGTGCCCTGGCGGCGCGCGAGCTGCGCACCCTCATTGCCTACCTGGTGGTGGTCTCGGTGGGTACCCTGTTGGCCGGCTTCGCCCTCAACAACAACGCCGCCCTGGCTGCCTCCCTCTACTACCTGCTGCACTCCACCCTGGTGGCCGGCGGCCTGTTCCTGCTGGCCGGCCTGATCCGCACCCAGCGCGGCGCCGAAGGCGACCAGTTGCACCCCGCCGCACCGGTCAGCCAACCGGCCCTGCTCGGCAGCCTGTTCTTCATCGCGGCCGTGGCGGTGGTGGGCATGCCGCCACTGTCGGGCTTCATCGGCAAGCTGCTGCTGTTGTCCTCGGTGCCACCGGGTATGCAACTGATCTGGCTGTGGGCCATCGTACTGGGCAGTGGCCTGCTGGCCTTGATCACGCTGAGCCGCGCCGGCAGCCAGCTGTTCTGGAACACCCTGGAGATCACCCCGGTGGCACCGCGCGCCGACCGCCTGCGCCTGGCCGCTGTGGTGCTGCTGCTGGCCTCCGCGCCGCTGCTCAGCCTGTTCGCCGAGCCCGTCCACCGCTACACCCAGGCCACGGCCGCGCAGTTGTATGCCCCCGCGGGCTATATTCACGCTGTGCTCGGTGCGCGCGACATCCCGCGCCTGACCATTGGTCCGGAGGAACGGCCATGATCGCCCCACGCCGCTGGCTGCCTCATCCCCTGCTCAGCCTGTTGCTGCTCATCCTCTGGCTGTTGCTGTTCAACACCTTGTCCCTGGCCCATGTCCTGTTCGGGCTGCTGCTCGGCATCCTGATGCCGCTGTTCACCCAGCGTTTCTGGCCCGGCAGCCCGCGCGTGCGGCGTCCCCTGCACCTGGCGCGCTATGCCCTGCTGGTGTTGGGGGACATCCTCATCGCCAATGTGCAGGTGGCCCGGCTCATCCTGGGGCCGGTGAAAAAACTGCACCCGGCCTTCGTGATCTATCCCCTGGATCTGCGCGAGGACTTCAGCATCACCCTGCTGGCCAGCACCATATCCCTGACCCCCGGCACGGTATCCGCCGACGTCAGCCCCGATCGTCGCAGCCTGCTCATCCATGCCCTGGACGTGGATGACGAGGTGGCACTCATCGCCCACATCAAGCAGCGTTACGAAACGCCCCTGAGGGAGATATTCGAATGCTAGCCCTGGCTATCCCCATCGCCTTCGCGCTCATGTCACTGGCGCTGTTGCTGAACCTGTGGCGGGTGGTGCGTGGCCCCGACCTGCCCGACCGCATCCTGGCCCTGGACACCCTGTACATCAACAGCATCGCCCTGCTGGTGCTGTTCGGCATCCACCTCGACACCATGATCTATTTCGAGGTGGCGCTGCTCATCGCCATGATGGGCTTCGTCGGTACGGTGGCCGTGGCCAAGTACCTGCTGCGCGGCGACATCATCGAATAGGGAGGAAACCGGCATCATGGAAACCATCATCGAGGCCCTGGTGGCCCTGTTCCTGCTCATCGGCGCGGCCTTCGCGCTGGTCGGCTCCATCGGCCTGGCGAAGCTGCCGGATTTCTTCATGCGCCTGCACGGCCCCACCAAGGCCACCACCCTGGGCGTGGGCGGCATGATCGTCGGTTCTGTACTGTATTTTTCCACCCGCGGCGAGGGCCTGAGCCTGCACGAATTGCTCGTCACCCTGTTCCTGTTCATCACCGCGCCCGTCAGTGCCCACATGCTGGCCAAGGCGGCGCTGCACCTGCGGCTGCGCACGGTGGAACGGACCCGTGGCGAGGGTGCATTGCCGCGAGGTGATGCGGAATAAGCGGGTAATCACTGCTTTGTCATTGCGAGGAGCGTAGCGACGAAGCAATCTCCCGGGTATGAGCTGCGATTCATGGGATTGCTTCGCTTCGCTCGCAATGACAGGCTATGCTGGATAACCCCATGCCGCCGATCCTCTCCATCGAAAGACTGAACAAGACCTATGCCTCCGGCCTGGCGGCATTGAAGAACATCGACCTCGAGATCCGCCGCGGCGAGATCTTCGCCCTGCTCGGCCCCAACGGCGCGGGCAAGACCACCCTGATCAGCATCGTCTGCGGCATCGTCACCCCCGGTACCGGCCGCGTTCGCATCGACGGCCACGACATCATCGAAGACTACCGTGCCGCGCGCGCTATGGTCGGCCTGGTCCCACAGGAACTCCACACGGACATGTTCGAGACCGTGTGGGAAACGGTGAGCTTCAGCCGCGGGTTGTTCGGACTTGCGGCCAACCCGGCCCATATCGAGCAGGTGCTGCGCGACCTGTCCCTGTGGGACAAGCGCAAGGCGGAAGTCATGACGCTCTCGGGCGGAATGAAACGCCGCGTCCTGATCGCCAAGGCGCTCGCCCACGAACCCAAGGTCCTGTTCCTCGATGAACCGACGGCGGGCGTGGATGTGGAACTGCGCCGCGACATGTGGGCCCTGGTGCGGAAGCTGCGTGACACCGGCGTCACCATCATCCTCACGACCCATTACATCGAGGAGGCCGAGGAGATGGCGGATCGCATCGGCGTGATCCGCCGAGGCGAACTGATCCTGGTCGAGACCAAGACCGAGCTGATGAAAAGGCTCGGCAAGCGGCAACTCGCGCTGCAGTTGCAGGAACCGCTGGAGAGGATTCCCGAGGAACTGGCGGCCTGGGACCTGAGCCTGACCGATGGCGGCAACATTCTGGAATATTGCTTCGAGGCCGGGCAGGAGCATACGGAAATCCCCACCCTGCTGCGACGATTGCAGGATCTCGGCATCGAGTTCAAGGACCTCAGCACCCGCCAGAGCAGCCTCGAGGAAATCTTCGTCGGCCTGGTGAGCGAACGGGAAGCCGCAACATGAAACAGGCCGCGCACTTCAACCGCCACAGTGTCCTCGCCATCTACTGGTTCGAGATGTCCCGCTTCCGACGCACACTCTGGCAAAGCCTGGTAACACCCGTGATCACGACGGTACTCTACTTCGTGGTGTTCGGCGCCGCCATCGGCCCGCGCATGGGGGACATCGACGGGGTCAGCTACGGCGCCTTCATCGTCCCGGGACTGATCATGCTGACCGTCTTTACCGAAAGCCTCAACAATGCCTCTTTCGGTATCCACATGCCGAAGTTCACCGGCACCATTTACGAGTTGTTGTCCGCGCCCGTGTCGGCCTTCGAGGTGGTATTTGCCTACGTGGGAGCGGCGGCGACCAAATCCGTATTGATCGGACTCATCATCCTTGCCACCGCCAGCCTGTTCACCCCCATCGACATCCAGTACCCCATGTCCATGGCCATCTACCTGGTACTGGTCGCGATCGCCTTCAGCCTGGCCGGCTTCATCATCGGCATCTGGGCCAGGGGGTTCGAGGAACTCCAGTTCATCCCCATGCTGATCGTCACACCCCTGACCTTCCTGGGCGGGGTCTTCTACTCCATCGATATCTTGCCGGGCCTGTGGCGCACCCTGAGCCTGTTCAACCCCATCGTCTACCTGGTCAGCGGCTTTCGCTGGAGCTTCCACGGCAGCGGGGATGTATCCATCGGCGTCAGTCTGGCCGTGCTCACCGGTTTCCTCACGGCCTGCCTGGCCATCGTGTGGTGGATCTTCCGGACCGGCTACCGGCTCAAGAGCTAACGCCGCTCGATTTTTTTCAAACACTTACACCCTGAACAGCCGGGTTGCGAGGGTTCCTTCCGCACGGACGGGCGAACCATTCGTAACGCGTGGGAAACGGCACTTGCATTTGATTTAAATTGTACTAAAGTCAATTTAATTTAAAGGCAAGCCCCGCAGGAGTCCTCGCGTTGAAAACCAGGGCCTACAACAACGAAACCCGGCGCCGGAAGAAAGCCGCACTGAAGGAACGCATCGCTGCGGTCACGGCCGAGCTGCATGCGGCCAGGGGAGTGACGGCGACCCGCTACGCCGACATTGCCAGGCAGGCGGGCGTTTCTCTACCCACGGTGTACAGCCACTTTCCGACCCAGGATGAACTGCTCCAGGGCTGCACCGCGCATGTGATGGCCAGGGCGCCGACCCTGCCGGTCGAGAAAATCCTGGCGGCGACCGACCTGCCAAGCGCCGCCGCAAGCCTTGTGGATGCCATGGAACAACAACATCTTCACTTCGAGCCCTGGAAGGCCTGGCGCGAGGACCGGGTCATTCCGTTTCTGGCCGCGATGGCTGCCGAGATACGCCAATCGCAGGCGGCACTGCTGGCCAATGTGCTGGCGTCCCACGAAGTACAGGGAACGCAACGGGAACTGGTCGCGGCATGGGAATCCATACTGTCATTCGATCTGTGGCACCGTCTCGCCCGTGAGCACCGCTTACCGCGTGCCGCGGTGCGACGCATGCTTGTGCAATGCTTGCTGGCCGTCGCCGGACCGGCGCCCGCATCCTCATCCAACCCAGGTCCGAGGAGAACGCCATGAACCAGACCCACGCCCCGATTGCCTCGATCCATCCGATCGCCGCCGACACCTACCGAATCCACATCGCACTGCCTGACCTGATGCCCGGTGGTTTCTCATTCAACCAGTACCTGGTGGTCGACGAGATGCCCCTGCTCTTCCACACTGGTCCAAAACGGTTGTTTGGGCTGGTCCGCGAACAGATCGAAACCGTGCTGCCGGTATCCCGCCTGCGCTATATCGCGTTCTCGCATGTCGAGGGCGACGAATGCGGCAGCCTGCCCGAATTCCTTGCGGCCGCGCCAGGATCACAGCCCGTGTGCAGCCAGGTCGCCGCCATGACCTCCATAGGCGACCTGGTCGACGTGACACCCCTGGCCATGGCCGACGGCCAGGAACTCGACCTGGGACGGCACCAGCTGGTGTGGCAATCGACCCCCCACCTGCCGCATGGCTGGGAATGCGGCTTCTTCTTCGACAAGACGACCCGCACCCTGTTCTGTGGCGACCTGTTCACCCAGCCCGGCCTGGGGGAGCACCCCCTGGTCAGCGAGGATATCCTCGCGACGAGCGAGGCCTTCCGACGCCAGATGGACTACTTTTCCCACAGCCGCGACACCCCGCGCATGATCGAGAAACTGGCCAGCCTGCGACCGGAGGTGCTGGCCTGCATGCACGGCAGTGCCTGGTCGGGGGATGGCGCCGGCCTGCTGCGCAGATTGGGTGAGTCGCTGGCACAGCCGTGAAGATGACGGATGTCCGGGCCTAGCCGACCCGTCAGGGAATCCCGCCGAAGCCCTGGAAAGACCTGATCGCATCCGGACCGGGTACCGTCCGAGGAACCGGATCCACGGCCTGGCAACGCGCTCAACCCTACTCCCGGAAAGGATTTTATTCCTTGCCGGAACTTACCCGTGACACTACAAACCTTTGCACCCGGAACTATAGTTCTCAAAGCCCCCCGTCGGCTGCATGTCACCAGGAAAATGGTGAAAACGATTCTATACTCATGCATGAGCCCCGGATGGGGAGCAACCCGGCGCCGGGCAGAACCCGTGCGTCGGCCAGGCGAGAAGCCACTCAAACTTTTTTGGAGGTCTCCATGATCAGACATGCGTTGCTGGTACTGGCGGTGACCATCGGGGTCCCGGTCCATGCAGATCCATCGCAAAACCCGGTCGAAGTCCTCAAGGAGTTGATCAATTCCGTAGACTCAGCCTATCTCACGCAGAGTGATCAGAATCTCATGATGATGGAGGACAATCCCGCCTTGTGGACGGTGGAGGAAGGCAAGGCCTTGTTCCACGCCAAGCGGGGGCCGAAGAACGTTTCCCTGGAGACCTGCGACTTCGGCATGGGCCCCGGCAAGCTGGAGGGTGCCTATGCCGCCATGCCCCGTTACTTCAAGGACACGGGCAAGGTCATGGACCTGGAGACACGCCTGGTGCACTGCATGACCACCATTCAGGGGTTTCCCGCTGACGACCCGGCGGTGAAGAAGCTGCATGGCTCCGACACCGACCATATGAAATTACAGAGCTACATCGCCGCGCAATCCAACGGCATGCCCTGGAACCCGCCCATGGATCATCCCCTGGAAAAGGCCATGCGTGATGCGGGCGAGGTGATCTTCTACCGTCGCGCCGGCTCGCTCGACATGAGTTGCCAGACCTGCCACAGCGTAACCGGTAAACGCATCCGTGCCTCGGTACTGCCCAATGTCTATGTTCCCCAGGAATGGTCCAAGGCGATTTCCTGGCCGGCGTTCCGCGTAGGACACCAGGAGACGCGCAGCAGCCAGCACCGCCTGCGTGGCTGTTACTGGCAAATGCGCAAGGCAGGCCCCGTCGCAGGTTCCCCCGCGACAATCGCCGTGTTGTCCTTCTGGACCGACATGGCGCGTGGTCAGCCGGCCATCCTGCCCGACATGAAGCGCTGAACCCGGATGCCTAGGAGACTCGCCATGATGTTGAACAACATGACCCGCTTTGCGACCGTACTCACACTGAGCCTCGGCGCGTACACCACCTCCCATGCCGCGGAGCCCGGCAAACCGGATTACACGAAGATGAGCGCCGAGGCCCTGGCCGAACACCTGGTCCTGGAATCCGGCAGTTTCGATCTCGATCAGCCGACCCAGGAGGGTGGGACGGCCCGTGAGCGCATGATTCAGGACGACCTGCAAAAACTCTGTTCACAAACCCGCAACAAGCCCAACGCCGAGCAGGCCGGCCAGATCGTCACCGCCGCGCGTGCCTCCATCCAGTACCCTGAAGGCGGCATCTCCCTGGGCGACTGGCAGAAGGGCGGTGACCTGGCCTGGGGCGGCTTCGGCTATCGCATCGGCCACAATCCCGACGATCATAGCCAGCGCGACCCGAGCGGCAATTGCTACAACTGCCACGCACTGTCACCGCAGCGTACCGGTGGTGATATCGGCCCCAGCCTGACCGGCTATGGCATCATCCGCGGCGACACCGAGGCCACCCGCCGGTTCGTCTACGATATGATCTATAACCCGCACGCCTATTTCCCCTGCACCCACATGCCGCGCATGGGCGCCAAGGGCCTGCTCACCCAGGAGGCCATCGCGGACATCATGGCCTACCTGCTGGATCCGGAGTCTCCAGTGAACAAGTAGGGAAAGGCTACGTCGACAATGTAGCCGATTGCTGGGGGGGGACTCGGACGCGGACGCCAAGTGACTGGTACTGGCGTATGCGAATCTGGAGACGGTGTAGACCGAACCGATTGAGCTGCCCGGAAGAATCGGACAAAAAGAAGGCCCCTGCCGGGGCCTTCTTTATCGGGCTCGATCGAGCCGCCTAGAACTTGATCAGTACACCGATGGACAGCAGATCAACATCATCGTCAATATCATACCACTCCCACTCACCGAACATGCCGAACTGGTCAGTGAACATGTATTGAGCGCCGATGCCATACATGAGGTCGGTGCCATCGTCGTCAACGCCGGAAAGAGCACCACCGCCTTCGATTTCCCAGTCGACGAGACCGACCCTGGCGAACACACCGAGCTGCTCGTTGAGCGGCAGGATGCCCTTGACAGCGAGAGTCCAGCCGTCCGCTTCGGCGCTGACTGCCGAAGCGCCTATGGATCCGCTGATCTCGCCCATATCCACCCAGGCGGCCTCGAAGGCGATGTTCTGATTCATCTCCCAGCCGCCGAAGATTTTCCAGCCGGTGTCTTCATCGTCGCAATTGGTTACGCCACTGCAGCCATCGATGGTAGCCTGTCCGATACTCGCACCCGCATAGAAACCATTCTGTGCGAGGGCAGAACCCGTCACACCCATCATCAACAACATTGCGCCAATAAGTTTCGTTTTGTTCATGAACCGCTCCTTGAGTTACCTCTACGAGTATCATCCAGACAAACTTTCTACACCTCCCGTGAGCTGAACCCAGCCAGTGACGATAAGCACAAGATAAAAAACGGAATTCCGCGGTAACGCTGTTGTTTGAGCCATCCCTGCCCCCAGTATTATTGGTTTTGGTTATGCATCCTTTCGGACCCTGTGTGGCCCTGACTGAATTCCTAGACCATGACTTTCAGCTTGTCAAATGGCCGCGTCATAGCACACAGAAATCCATCTCCCTCTCCT
Organism: Gammaproteobacteria bacterium; assembly: GCA_026197075.1. Lineage (GTDB taxonomy): Bacteria > Pseudomonadota > Gammaproteobacteria > DSM-19610 > DSM-19610 > JAIVHA01. The sequence goes on from JAPHQV010000033.1 coordinate 42,496, forward strand.
ACGCGAATAAGGGAGGAGGGATATAGTGCAACCACACGCGGTTGCCAGCCTCCGCGCCCTGTGCTCCAATGCGCCGATGGCGACCCCTGCACCATTTCGTTTCCTGCGCACAGGCCCGCGACCCTCGCGCCCCGGTCTGACGCTGCTGCTCGGCCTGTTACTGGCCCTGGCCCAGTTCACGGCGTCTGCCCATGGCCTGAGCCACCTGTCCGATCACCCCGATGAAGGCGGCACCCATACCCCCGCCTGCGAATGGTGCCTCAACCTTTCCCAGCTGGGCGCCGCCGTGCCGACGACCGGCCTGTGCCTGCTTGCCCGGGACGGCTCCAGCCCGCTGCTCGACGCCAGCGCCGTGGTCGCTCCCTCCACTCCTTTCCCCTACCGCTACCACAGCCGCGCCCCACCCCACGCCTGATACCCGGCCCATGCTAACTGGCGACATCTGTCGCCCATGAACCATTGACCCTGCGCATGGCGACTGCCCCGTGGCATGCCGTGCGCGTGTATCAGGAGATCCATCATGTTCAAGCACTACCTCGTCGGCAGCGCCGTCGCTGCGTCCCTGTTGCCTGCCCTGGCCGCCGGCCAGACCAACTTCAACCCGGAGATGTCCCTCATCCTGCAGGGCGCCTGGGTCGACCGCGCCGGCGGTGAACGCCATATCACCGGCTTCCTGCCCGCCGACAGCCATGGCCATGACCACGGCGGTGGCGAGTCGTCACGCGGCTTCACCCTCGACCATACCGAGCTCGTCATGTCCGCCAACGTGGACCGTTATTTCCGCGGCTATCTGAACCTCGCCTTCATCGACGAGGAGGTGGAAGTGGAAGAAGCCTGGTTCCAGACCCTGGGCCTGGGCCATGGCTTCACCGTCAAGGGCGGTCGTTTCCTGTCCGGCATCGGCTACCAGAACGAACGGCACCCCCATGCCTGGGATTTTTACGACACCAGTCTCCTGCACCAGGCCCTGTTCGGCACCCACCTGATCCAGGACGGCCTGCAGGCCAGGTGGATCGCCCCGCTCGAAACCTTCCTGGAATTCGGTGTGGAAGCGGCGCGCGGCCAGAACTTCCCCGGCACCGACAACGACAAGCGCGGCGTGGGCACCTGGGCGGCCTTCGCACATATCGGTGATGACGTCGGCACCTCCCACAGCTGGCGCGCGGGCCTGTCCCATGTGCGCGCCAAGCCCGAGGATCGTGACGGTGAGGTGGAGGATCTGTGGGGTGACGAGGCGGAGCTGGCGTTCACCGGGAACTCGCGCGCCTGGGTGGCTGACTTCGTATGGAAGTGGGCGCCGGAAGGCAACCCCACCCAACGCAACCTGACCCTGCAGGCGGAGTACTTCCGCCGTACCGAACGTGGTGAAATGGAATGCGAGGACGGCGCCTGCGTGGGTGAGGAAGGAGACTACCGGTCCCGGCAGTCGGGCTGGTATGCGCAGGGTGTGTACCAGTTCATGCCGCGCTGGCGGGTGGGCTACCGCTATGACCGGCTGCAGTCGGACTCCGTGGACTTCGGCAACCTCGAAACCTGGGTGACCGGTTCCGACTACGAACCCAGCAGGCACACGCTGATGGTGGACTACTCGCCCAGCGAGTTCTCGCGCCTGCGCCTGCAGTACGCCCGCGACGAATCCATGGAGGACGCCGCCGACAACCAGGTCATCCTGCAGTACATCTTCAGCCTGGGCGCCCACGGCGCGCATCGCTTCTGAGGAGCAAACATCATGAAACGATTGTTGCTGTTACTACTGGCCGGCTGCGCCTGGCCGGCCCAGGCCGCCCTCACCGTGCTCGCCTGCGAGCCGGAATGGGCGGCGCTCACGGAAGAGCTCGCGGGCGATCTTGCCCGTGTCAGCTCCGCCACCACCGCACACCAGGATCCGCACCGCATCCAGGCACGGCCCTCGCTGATCGCCCGGGCGCGCAACGCGGACCTGCTGGTATGCACCGGCGCTGACCTCGAGATCGGCTGGTTGCCGCTGCTGCTGCGGGAATCGGGCAATGCCCGCATCCAGCCCGGTCGACCGGGTTATTTCGAGGCGACCGGGTATGTCGAACTCGTGGATCAGCTGGAACGCATCGACCGCTCCATGGGCGACGTGCACGCGGCGGGCAACCCGCATATCGTCACCGACCCGCGCAACCTGCTGCCGGTGGCCGCGGCCCTGGCCGCGCGCCTGGCGGAGATCGATCCTGCCAACGCCGATGCCTATGCACAACGACACCAGGACTTCGACCAAAGACTGCGCGTCGCCATCACCCGCTGGGAGCGGCAAGCGGAGGGGCTGCGCGGAGTACCGGTACTGGTGCATCACACCAACTGGTCATACCTGGCACGCTGGTTGGAGCTGGAGGTAGTAGGAGACCTGGAACCCAAACCGGGCGTCGATCCCTCCGTGGCGCAATTGGGGAGATTGCTGGAAACCCTGCAGGCGAAGCCGGCACGCATGACCCTGCGCAGCGCCTACCACGCGCCACGCGCCTCGGAATGGCTCGCCGTCCGCACCGGCATCCCGGCCGTGGAACTGCCCTATACCGTGGGTGGATCGGAACAGGCCACGGACCTGTTATCCCTGTATGAGGACACCCTCGCGCGCCTCAAGGCGGCCCTGCCATGAACCTGGAACTGCCCTTTGGCATCCTGCTTCCCGCCTTTGTGGCGGGGCTGCTGGTGCTGGCCAGCCACGTGCCCCTGGGCCGGGAGGTGCTGCGCCGCGGCATCATCTTCATCGATCTGGCCATTGCCCAGATCGCCGGGCTGGGAGTGATCGCCGTGCATGCCCTGGGGCACGCGGAGTCCCCCTGGCTGACCCAGCTCGGCGCCGTCGGTGCGGCGCTGGCCGGCGCACTGTTACTGCAATGGACGGAACGACGCAATCCCGCACGCCAGGAGGCCATCATCGGCGTGAGCTTCGTGGTGGCGGCCAGCGCCGCCATCCTGCTCATCAGCCACGACCCCCACGGTGGTGAGCACCTGCGCGAATTGCTGGTGGGGCAGATCCTCTGGACCACCTGGTCCGACCTGCTGCCATTGGGGATTCTGACGCTCGCCGTGCTGGGTGCCTGGTTCGGCCTGCGGCTGTGGCGCTCGCCACTGGGGTTTTACCTGCTGTTCGCGGTGATGATCACCGCCTCGGTACAGATCGTGGGGGTGTACCTGGTGTTCGCGAGCCTCATCATCCCGGCGCTGGCCGGTGGTGAACGGCTGTGGCGTGGCTATGCCATCGGCGCGGCCGGCTACGCCCTTGGCCTGCTCGCCTCGGCCTGGCTGGACCTGCCTTCGGGTGCGGCCATCGTGCTGGCATTGGGGCTGGTGGCGCTGCCGACGGGCGTCATTCGACGCAGACCAACCGCGTCATGAAGGCTGCTGGAATGAATCAACCTGCCTGGTCGGCCAGGTTGAAATAAAAACTGGCGCCCTGATCCGGTACCGCCTCCGCCGAGATGCGGCCACCATGGCGGTGGATGATGCGCTGCACGGTGGCCAGACCAACGCCGTTACCTTCGAACTCTTCGCGCTGATGCAGGCGCTGGAATGCTCCGAAGAGCCTGCCGGCGTGCGCCATGTCGAAGCCGGTGCCATTGTCGCTCACCTGGAACACGGTTACGCCGTCCCGCTGCTCAGCAGCGAACACGATATGGGCGACGGCCTTCCTGGCTGTGTATTTCCATGCGTTGCCGAGCAGATTTTCGAGCACAATATAGAGTAAACCAGGATCTCCGGTGGCGAGCAGGCCAGGGGCGATTTCGATGCTGACGTCGCGGCCCGGATCCTGCTGGCGTAATTGCGTGACGATATCCTCGGCCATCGCGCTGAGGTCGACCCGATCCGGCTCCAGCGGGACATGCGTGATGCGCGATAGCTTTAGCATGTCATCGATGAGTACGCTCATGCGCTGGACACCGGCGCAGACACGTTGCAGATAACTCCTTCCGGTGTCGTCGATCTGCTCGGCACAGTCTTGCAGCAGAGCCTGACTGAAGCCATCGATCGCGCGCAGGGGCGAGCGCAAGTCATGCGAGACGGAGTAGCTGAATGCCTTCAACTCTTCATTGGCCATCTCGAGCTCAGCGGTACGCTGCAACACGCGCCGTTCCAGCGAGGCATTGAGTTTACGCAGGCTGTCGATGGCCGTCTTGCGTTCAAATTCCACGGCCACCCGCGAAGCAAACACGCCGAGCAGCGGCGCTGTCCAGCGTGTCAGCATCATGGGCTTTGTGTCCATGACCGAGACGAGACCCAGCATTCGGCCGTTGGATGCAATAAGCGGAGTGCCATAATAACTTTCAACGCCCATCTGGCTCAGCATCGTGTCGTCCGGATAGAGCCGAGCCGCATCGCGCGGGATTAATTCCTTGCTCAGATCGAGAACATCCTTGCACGGCGTGCCGTTCAGGTTGTACTCGAAGTTGGGCGCGAAGTCCTCGCCGGCCCACACCGCCTGGGTTCGAACGCTCTTCCTGTTATCGAGCAGCAGACCGATGAACGCGTAACGTGCACCGTACGACTGGGCGAGGTTCCGCACGCAGGTTCGAAAGAATTCGTCCGGATCGACCGTACTGGTAGCACGCGCCAGAAACTCCATCACGTCATGCGCCTGCTTCTGTTCGGTGATATCGATCAGCAAGCCTTGCAGGGCCTTTTGATTATGCGGGCCATCGATGACTTTGACGTGCTCGCGCAGCCACACCGTGCGACCGTCCGCCGCCAGCATGCGATACTCGAACTCGTGATCCTCACTGAGCCGGGCCGCCTCGGCACAGAAGTCCGGCACCCAATCCCGGTCTTCGGGATGGATGTGGGTCTGCCAGAAGCCCGGCTCATACCAGGCATCCACGGGATATCCCAGCAACGCTTCAACCTGCGAGCCGATGTGTGTGAAACGGTCTTCTGCCAGGTCGAAATTCCAGGGTATGGTGCGAGTCGATTCCAACAGGCTGCCGTAGAAGAACGGCGCGGAGAGTACCGCAGCGGCCCGCGGCTCCCGGGAGGCTTGTTCCCTTTTCCCACGGGTGTTCGGGGGGTCCCCCACGCTCTCATGATCTCTCATGAAACACCTCCCGAATATCAGAATACGAATGGCGCATGCCCTTATGCCATTATGACAATCAGGCCGGCAGCCCTGCTGGTCCACGCTGATTTCCACCCGACATCAATCGATATCGTCCGATTTGACGGATTCTACATATTGTTACCATGGAGGAAACCTAATTTACTCCTCCCCCGTTACACCAGGATGCCCTGGCGCGCAAACAGTCCCAGGAAACGCTTCACATTGGCGCCTACCTGGCCCTGGAGCTTTTCCGGTGTGGTGGGTTTCAGGTTGGGCAATATGAGGAGCTGGGCGCGGATATCCTGGGTCAGCAATGCGATGAGCTCGGGCACCGTGCGAGTACCATCCAGGTAGCTCACCAGGCGCACCGAGAAATCATCGAGCAGGATCGTGGAGTGCCGCGCCGTAGCCAGGTGCCCGATGCCCTGGGCGGCCTGGGTACGCGCGAGATGATGGGCACGCGGGCGTTCGGCGTCGCCGCGACTGTGACGACGCGGCAACGGGGTCATGCCCACCGCCTGGTGGGTGAAGAGAATGAACAGCTCGGACAGCAGTCCATTGACGTCCTCCGCCACCCGGTCATTTCCGACCGCGCGCAGGCGCGCGGCGGCGACTTCGGCCAGTTCCGGGAACGGCACGGCATCGGGATAACAAGCCGTCAACTCCAGGAGCGCCGCCTTGGCCAGGGGATGGCGGACCTGGACCTCCGTTTTTCCGGCCCGGATGAAGGCCTCGCTGCTGGCCTTGCGCAGGTTCACCTTGGCGGGCGCATCGAGGTTGGCGAAGAAGGACTGCGTGCGCAGGCGGCCGATGTCCAGGTCATGGGACAGGGGCGCGCCGGCACGGCACAGCAGGGACTGGCGGAAGCAGCGATTGCCCAGGTAATCCAGATATTGTTCCTGCTCCGCCAGGGTCTCGAACTGTTCCAGCCAGGACTCGGCCTGTTCGCCGAGCACCGAGGGGAACATGCTCTTGAGATCGGCATCGCACATGTATTGCAGGCCGTGACCCTCGACGGTGCTGATGAACTCGCTGACGAATTGCGGCTGGTTCCAGGCCTCGAGGTATTCATGGTAGAGATAGCTGGGGTGGGAGGTACGCAAGCGCTGCAGGTCCTCGCGCAAAAAACGGGCGGCCTCGGTTTCCACCTGGGTCACCACCGGCTCGAAGCCGGCGAGAAAGGCGATGGCCTTGTCCAGTTTCTGCATGGGGTCCTGAATATCGCGGGTATGGTAGAGCAGCAGGTCGCGGATCACGCCACGCATGCGCCAACCCGGCCAGGTGTTGTAACTGATGTAGGCGATTCCCCGGGGGGAAAGATGGCGCGCACAGAGATCCAGGATGCGCGCCTGCACCGCGGGCGGCACCCAGGAATAGACGCCATGGGTGATGATGTAGTCGAACTCGCCGATGCCCTCGTCGAGTTCCATGATATCGCCCTGCTCGATGCGGATATTGTCCAGCCCCAGCTCCGCCAACAGGCGCTGGCCATCGGCCACCTGCCGTGCCGCCAGCTCCACACCCAGGAAACGGCCCTCCGGCAGGCGGAAGGCCATGGGCACCAGGTTGCCACCGCTGGCACAGCCCAGTTCCACTACCCGCGCGCGTGCCGGGTCCGGCGCGTCCAGCCCGAACATCTGGCCCAGGGCCGCGAGATTTTCCGGGTCGCTGTCGGTGAAGGGGATGCTCTGGTAGGGGATCTCGTCGTAGCTGTCGGTCATGAACGGCCCTGGGCAGGAGTTGGATCGAGCAGGAAGGATGTCGCCGGAACAGTACCGAAACCCCATGAGGGAGTAAATGCAGGAGGGACGGCACCGGCCTGCTTCGATGGCAACATCCTCATGATTGAAAAGGATTTTACCAGACAAAGCGCGCACACCGGCAGGGTGTTTTTCCTTGCGTGGAACAGGGCTGACAGGGATAATAACCGGTTTCCGTGCTGGTCCGCCCCATGACAGTTTCGAGCGATTTCCCCCTGCTGCGCAGCCTGGATAGCCCGGCGGACCTGCGCGCCCTGCCGGCCGCGCGGCTGGGCGCCGTGGCGCGGGAATTGCGCGCCTTCCTGATCGACTCCCTGAGCCGCAGCGGCGGCCACCTGGCGGCCAACCTGGGCACGGTGGAACTGAGCGTCGCCCTGCACTATGTGTTCAACACCCCCGATGACCGACTGGTGTGGGACGTGGGCCACCAGAGCTACTGCCACAAGATCCTCACCGGGCGCCGCGATGCGCTGGCGCGGATCCGCCAGCAGGACGGTCCCTCGGGCTTTCCCAAGCGCGCCGAAAGCCCCTACGATGCCTTCGGCGTGGGCCACTCCAGCACCTCCATCAGCGCCGCCCTGGGCATGGCCCTCGCCGCCGCGCGGCAGGGCGTCGAGCGCCGCGTGGTGGCGGTGATCGGGGACGGCGCCATGACCGCCGGCCAGGCCTTCGAGGCCATGAACCATGCCGGCTCCCTGGACGCCAACCTGTTGGTGGTGCTGAACGACAACGACATGTCCATCTCCCCCAATGTCGGCGGCCTGTCCAACTACCTGGCGCGGGTACTCTCGGGCCGGCTGTATTCCACCGTGCGCGAGGGCAGCAAGAAGGTGCTGGCCGGCATGCCACCGGTATGGGAGCTGGCACGCCGCGCCGAGGAACATATGAAGGGCATGGTGGTGCCCGGCACCCTGTTCGAGGAGCTGGGCTTCAACTACATCGGCCCCATCGATGGCCACGACCTGGACGCCCTGCTCTCCACCCTGCGTAACCTGCGCGCCCTCAAGGGCCCGCAGCTGCTACACGTGGTCACCCGCAAGGGCAAGGGTTTCCCACCCGCGGAACAGAACCCCTGCGATTACCATGGCGTGGGACCCTTCGACCCGGAGACCGGGGTGGTGGCGCGCAAGGGCGGCAAGCCCAGCTTCACCCAGGTGTTCAGCGACTGGATCTGCGACGCCGCCGTCGCACACCCGGAACTGGTGGCCATCACGCCGGCCATGCGCGAAGGCTCGGGGCTGGTGGCCTTCTCCGAGCGCTTCCCGCAGCGCTATTTCGATGTGGGTATCGCCGAGCAGCACAGCGTGACCCTGGCCGCCGGCATGGCTTGCGAGGGCCTCAAGCCGGTGGTGGCCATCTACTCCACCTTTCTGCAGCGCGCCTACGACCAACTCATCCACGATGTCGCCATCCAGGGCCTGCCGGTACTGTTCGCCATCGACCGTGGCGGCCTGGTGGGCCCCGACGGTGATACCCACGCGGGCAGCTTCGACCTCTCCTACCTGCGCTGCATCCCCGGCCTGGTGGTCATGGTCCCGGCCGATGAGCGCGAATGCCGCCTGCTGCTGCAGACGGGCCTGGAACACGACGGACCCGCCGCCGTGCGCTACCCGCGCGGCACCGGCATGGGCATGGCCGTGGAACCGGGGCTTGCCAATCTGCCGCTGGGCAAGGGCGAGATTCGCCGCCAGGGCAAGGGTACTGCCATACTTTCCTTCGGGACGCTGCTGCCGGAGGCCTTGGCGGCGGCCGAGGCCCTGGACGCCACGGTGGCCAACATGCGCTTCGTGAAGCCCCTGGACGAGGCCCTGATCGAGGAGCTGGCCGCCCGCCACGAGCGCCTGGTCACCCTGGAGGACAATGCCGTGCGGGGCGGGGCCGGCAGCGCCGTGGGTGAGTGCCTGGCCGCCCGGAACCTGGCCGTTCCCCTGTTGCAACTGGGGATTCCCGATCGATTTATCGGCCACGGCAGCCGCGAACAACTGCTGGCGGCCTGCGGCCTGGACGCCACCGGCATCCAGGCCGCCATCGAGGCCGCCTGCCGGGCTGCCGATTGCGCACCGCCCCGCAGTCGATTAATATCCTAGTATTTTAGTCAGGAATAGATTGTGGCCGCCAAATACACCCTGCGCATCCATACCGATTTCGCCTCCGCCCATACCCTGCGCGGCTACCCGGGCGCCTGTGCCCGCATGCATGGTCATAACTGGAAGGTGGAAGTGGAAGTGGAAGCGACCCGCCTGGACGAGGTGGGCATGGGCGTGGATTTCAAGGTGATCAAGACCGCCACCCGCGAGCTCGCCGGGCGCCTGGATCACCGCTATCTCAACGAACTGGAGCCCTTTACGGAACTCAATCCGACGGCGGAGAACATTGCGGCCTATTTCCACCGTGAGCTGTCCCGGGTACTCAACCAGCCCCACCTGAAGGTCAGTGCCGTGACTCTGTGGGAAACCGAGCGCGCCTGCGTGCGATATGTAGAGGAATGAACGAATGAGCCAACGCAAAGCCATCGAACGCAGCAGCGCCGCCAGCGAGGTCAGCAACGACATCATGGAGGACGTGCAGAGCCGGGCCGATACCCGCCACATCGCCATCGACAAGGTGGGCATCAAGGACATCCGCCACCCGGTGCGGGTCAAGGATCGTACCGGCGGGGAACAGCACACCATCGCGCATTTCAACATGTACGTGAACCTGCCCCATAACTTCAAGGGCACGCACATGTCCCGCTTCGTGGAGATCCTCAATATCCACGAGCGCGAGATCACCGTGGAATCCTTCAAGGACATGCTGGGAGAAATGACCGAGCGCCTGGAAGCGGAATCCGGCCATATCGAGATGGCCTTTCCCTACTTCGTCAACAAAACCGCCCCCATCTCCGGGGTGGAGAGCCTGCTGGACTACGAGGTCACCTTCATCGGCGAGATCCATGACCGTAAGCCGGTCATGACCGTGAAGGTGGTGGTGCCGGTGACCAGCCTGTGCCCCTGTTCCAAGAAGATCTCCGAGTACGGTGCCCACAACCAGCGCTCCCACGTCACCGTCAGTGCCCGCACCCAGGGCTTCGTATGGATCGAGGAACTGATCGACCTGGTGGAAAAGGAGGCCTCTTGCGAGCTCTATGGCCTGCTCAAGCGGCCCGACGAGAAATACGTCACCGAACGCGCCTACGACAACCCCAAGTTCGTCGAGGACATGGTGCGTGACGTGGCCGCCCGCCTCAACGAGGATCCCCGTATCAGCGCCTACCAGGTGGAATCAGAGAACTTCGAGTCCATCCATAACCACTCGGCCTATGCACTGATTACTCGCGACAAGGAACAAGACCCCGTAAGATAGGGTCTCATTCAACAATAATGAATACACCGCAAAGACGCAGAGAACGCTGAGGAAGATAAAAAAACCGGCCGCGGCCCCTGGCCAACACCCAGAGCCATTCAATCGCTTGATTTTGAGTATATCTCCGCGCACTCTGCGCCTTTGCGGTACATAGCCAGGGACAATCCCGCATGGGTACACCGGTGCTGATCTGCGATGATTCCAGTTTCGCGCGCAAGCAGATGGCGCGCGCGCTGCCTGCCGACTGGGACATCGACATCTCCTTCGCCGAACATGGCCGCGAGGCCATCGCGGCCATCGCGGCCGGCAAGGCCGACATCCTGTTCCTGGATCTGAACATGCCGGTCATGGATGGCTACGAGGTATTGGAGGCCATCCGCGCCGGCGACCTGCCCACCCTGGTCATCGTCGTCTCCGGTGACATCCAGCCGGAGGCCCATGCCCGGGTCACGCAACTCGGCGCCCTGGATTTCATCAAGAAACCCGTCGATCCGGCCGGCCTGCTGGAACTGCTCGACCGCTACGGGATCCGCACCCACTCGGACCGGCCGCGCGAGACACTGGAGTTGAAGGTCGACCTGCTGGACATCTACCGCGAGATCGCCAACGTGGCCATGGGCCGCGCCGGCGATCGCCTGGCACGGCTCCTCGGGGTCTTCATCACCCTGCCCGTGCCGCAGGTGAACATCATCGAGGGCAACGACCTGCGCATGGCCTTCCAGGAAGTCGCCACCAACGAAACCGTGTCAGCGGTCTGCCAGGGCTTCATCGGTGCCGGCATCGCCGGCGAGGCCCTGCTGACCTTCAATGATTCCAGCCTGACGGACATCGGCGAACTCATGCACTATGAAGGTGAGATCGACGAGACCGTGGAACTGGAACTCATCATGGACATCTCCAGCCTGTTGATCGGTGCCTGCCTGAACGGCCTTGCCGAACAACTCGATATCAGCTTCAGCCAGGGGCACCCACTGGTGCTGGGCCGCCACGTGGCGATCCATGATCTGCTGCGGCGCAATGCGGCGCGGTGGAGGGGCATCCTGGCCATCGAATTCGGCTACCGGATCGCGAACCGCAACATCAACTGCGACCTGATGCTGTTGTTCACCGAGGATTCCATGCAGGCCCTTGGCGAACGGGCCTCCTACATCGAGTCGACCACATGAGCAGCGACATCAAGGAACTGCACTGGCTCATGGACATGCTCCAGAACGTGGATGCGGGTCTGGTGGTACTGGACCGCGACTACGGTGTTCATTTATGGAATGGTTTCATGGCCAACCACAGCGGCCTGTCGCCCACCCATGCCATCGGGCATAATCTTTTCGAATTGTTCCCGGAGATCCCGCGTCGCTGGTTCCAGCGCAAGCTGGATGCCGTGTTCCAGCTCAAGACCCGTTCCTTCATCACCTGGGAACAGCGCCCTTTCCTGCTGCGCTTCAAGAATTACCGTCCCATCACCGGCATGGCGGAATTCATGTACCAGAACCTGACCCTGATCCCGCTGGCCTCGGCCGATGGTTCCGTGCGCCACGTGGGCGTGATTCTCTACGATGTCACCGACGCCGCCACCAGCAAGCTGGAACTGGAGAGTGCCAACGACCAGTTGGCGGTATTGAGTCGTACCGACCGCCTCACCGGACTGAATAATCGCGGCCACTGGGAGGAGTGCCTGCGCAACGAGTTCTCCCGCTGCCTGCGTACCCGCCAACCAGCCAGCCTGGTGATGTTCGATATCGACCACTTCAAGAAAGTGAACGATACCCATGGCCACCAGGCCGGCGACGAGGTGATTCGCGTCGTCGCCGGGGTCCTGCTCGAGAGTATCCGCGGTACCGATATCGGTGGGCGTTATGGTGGAGAGGAGTTCGGGGTCATCCTGCCCGCCACCAGCGCGGCAGACGGCCACGTCGTGGCGGAACGCATCCGTACCCGTATCGAGAATACTCCCGTGTCGCACGAGGATCGGACCATTGCCTTCACTGTCAGCCTGGGGATCGCCGATTTTTCCCAGGAAATGGCAGGGCATGCGGAATGGCTGAGCCACGCAGACCAGGCCCTCTACCAGGCCAAGGAAGGCGGGCGCAACCGGACGGTGATCTGGAAATGAAGCCCTGGACGCCAGGGGACGGATTTCAAATCTGCCCCCGTTTATCCTCCCTGTAGGAGCGGCCTCTGGCCGCGAACCTTTCTGCCAACACTGCTTCGCGGCCAAGGGCCGCTCCTACAGGAATGGCTCAGGCGTCCTTGCCCTTCCCGCCACTCACCAGATGCCGGAAGCCCTCCAGCATCTCCACCGGGAAGGGGAAGATCACCGTGGCCTTGCCGTCGGTGCTCATATCGCTCATGGTCTGGAGGTAGCGTAACTGCAAGGCTTGGGGATTGGTGGCGATGATATTGGCGGCGCCCACCAGCTTCTCGGCGGCCTGCAACTCGCCCTCGGCGTGGATCACCTTGGCGCGTCGCTCGCGTTCCGCCTCCGCCTGGCGAGCGATGGCACGGACCATGTTCTCGTTCAGGTCGACGTGCTTGATCTCCACGTTGGTGACCTTGATGCCCCAGGAATCGGTCTGCTTGTCGAGGATACCCTGGATGTCGTCATTGAGCTTATCGCGCTCGGACAGGATCTCATCCAGCTCGTGCTTGCCCAGCACGGAACGCAGGGTGGTCTGGGCCAGCTGGCTGGTGGCGTTGAAGAAATCCTCCACCTGGATGATGGCCCGCTCGGGATCGATCACCCGGAAGTAGAGCACCGCGTTCACCTTTACGGTGACGTTGTCCATGGAGATCACGTCCTGGCTGGGCACATCGAGGGTAATCACCCGCAGATCCACCCGGACCATCTGTTGCAGGCCGGGGATGACGATGATCAGGCCCGGTCCCTTGGTGGACTGGAAACGGCCCAGGAAAAAAATCACGCCACGTTCGTATTCGCGCAGGATGCGCACCGACATGACCAGCAGACCGAGGATCAAAAACAGGGGGACAATGTACATGGTGGTCGTCATGGGATCGCTCCTTCAGTAGATATCCTAAAACCGTAAAATCCGATTATGGCCACGGAAGCACACGGAAATACACGGAAAAATTTGAGCTGTATTGCAAGGCACCTGTAGGAGCGGCCTCCGGCCGCGAACATTTGGTGTGCCACATGCGGTTCGCGGCCGGAGGCCGCTCCTACAAGTGCCTTCGGCTAGCTGCAATATTATCTTTCCCTGTATTTCCGTGTGCTTCCGTGGCCATAACAAGATTTTCCTGAATCTCATTCCTCCGAGCCCGATACCGGCTCCACTCGCAACTTCAAGCCGTCCATGGCGATGACGCGCACCGTTTGATCCTTGCGTAGCGGTCGGTCGCTGAGGGCGGTCCAGCGTTCACTGTGCAGCCACACCGGCCCCTCACCGTCAAAATCCTTCATGGCCGTGGCGATGGCGCCGACCATTTCCTCGCGACCGGTGCCGACCTTGTGGCGACGGATGCTGATGAAACGACCCATACCCCAGACCAGGAAGGCACCGGTAAAGAGGGCAGTGCCGCCGATGAGTGGCAGGGACACCTGCCAGCTTTCGTCGTCCACCAGGATCACCGATCCGACCACGAAGGCGATGACACCGCCGATGCCGAGGATACCGAAGCTGGGCATGAAGGCCTCGGCGATGATGAAGGCCAGCCCCAGGATGATCAGTGCCAGGCCGGCGTAATTGATGGGCAGCAATTGGAAGGCGTACAGGGCCAGCACCAGGCAAATGACGCCGATCACCCCGGAGACGATGGTGCCGGGATTGGCGAGCTCGAAGATGATGCCGTAGATGCCCACCAGCATGAGCAGGTAGGCGATATTCGGGTTGGTGATAATACCCAGCAGGCGGCTGCGCCAGTCCGGTTCCAGGGTCACTACCTCAAGCTGTTCCGTATCGAGGGTCTTGTCCCCGAAGTCCATTCGAACGGTACGCTCATGCAGCTGTTCCAGCAGATCCGGAACACTCTCCGCCACCAGGTCGATGACATTCTTTTCCAGGGCCTCCCGTGCCGTCAGACTCACCGCCTCGCGCACCGCCTCCTCCGCCCAGTCGGCGTTGCGTCCGTGGCGCTCCGCGAGCCCGCGGATATAGGCCACCGCATCCTCCAGTACCTTGCGTTCCATGGCGGTCTTGCCCCGGCGGGGAGCCTCTTCCGCGTCCGCGTCCCCTGTGTCTTGGGTTTCCTTCCCGTCGCCCTCGCCCTCTTCCGGTTGTGGCGAACGATCGGTGGGCATGTCCGGCACACCGGGTGGCCCGCCGATCTGTACCGGCGTGGCGGCGCCCAGGTGGGTGGCGGGCGCCATGGCCGCCACCTGGCTGGCATAGAGCATATAGGTGCCGGCGCTGGCGGCACGGGAACCGGCCGGGGCCACATAGGTCACGACGGGCACGGGCGAGGACAGCATGCCCTTGATGATGGCGCGCATGGAGGAATCGAGTCCGCCCGGGGTATCCAGGCGCAGGATAACGAGTTCGGCCGCGTCGAGGCGGGCCTGTTCCAGGCCCTGCAGGATGTACTCGGCACTGGCGGGACCGATGGCACCATCCACGTCAAGCAGGATGGCCACGCGGCGGTCCTGGCCGATGCCGGGCAGGGCCAGTAGCAGACCCAGTATGAGCGCACCAATACAGAGCCCCGCGCGCAGGCGGCGTGCCCACGGTGGCCGTATCGGCGTGATGAAGTCAGGAGACCGCATGAAATAACTCTAGCACAGCCAACGACAGGCTCTACCTGGAACCCGCGGCTATCTTCGCCATGTAGGAGCGGGCTGCGCCCGCGAATGGCCGGCGGGAACCTCGAACGGTTCGCGGCCAAAGGCCGCTCCTACAGGTGGGAGATCAGGAAATCCGCCGCAAGTAACAGCACACCGGCCCCCAGTCCTGCCAGCACATCATCGAGCATGATGCCGAAGCCACCCCCTACCCGGCGATCGACCCAGCGGATAGGCCAGGGTTTCCAGATGTCCAGCAGGCGAAACAGCAGGAAGGCCGCCAGCACCCAGAGCCAGCCCGTGGGCACCATCAACAGGGTGAGGAGAAAACCGGCGATCTCGTCCCAGACGATACCAGGATGATCGTGCATACCCAGTTCGCGCGCGGCACGATCGCACCAGTAGATGCCGGCCAGGGTCGCCACCAGCACGAAGGCGGCGAAGAACAACCAGGGCCCCTGGATCAACAGCCAATAGAGGGGCAGCGCGGCCAGGGTGCCGAAGGTCCCGGGCGCGCGTGGCGCCAGCCCGCTGCCGAAGCCGAAGGCCAGCAACTGCACCGGGTTGCGCAACAGGGAGGAGAAGCGGGGTGTATTCATCATGTGACGAAGTGTTCGTACCCTTTGGACGTCGGCTGGTGTTCCCGGCCATCCTCATGACGGCAATGAATCCCCTGCCCGGCGCGGATCCGCCCCACCTCGGTGAGGGGCAGGCCCAGCTCCGCCAGTCGCGCGCGCGCCGTTTCGATGCGCTCCGGCGCCAGGGTAACGCAGAGTTCGTAGTCATCCCCGCCCGTAAGCGGCAGTCCATGCCAGTCCGGCTGCTCCCGCTCCACGGTCTGGCGGAAGGCATCTGAACGCGGCAGGGCATCCACCCAGAGTTCGGCGCCCACAGCGCTGGCCCGGACGATGTGGCCAAGGTCGGCGAGCAGGCCGTCGGAGAGATCGATGGCGCTGCTGGCCAGTTCGCGCAGTGCCTCGCCGGCGGCCACCCTCGGGTGTGGCATATCCAGGCGTGCGCGCAACGCGCTGACGGCTGCCGCACCCCGTTTCAGCGCCAATGCCGCGTCGCCCAGGTAACCGGTGACCAGGATCGCATCGCCCTCCCGGGCGCCGGCGCGGCGCAGTGCCCGGCCTGCGGGCACCAGTCCCATGGCCTGTACCGTGATGGACAGGGGACCATGGGTGGTGTCGCCACCCACCAGTTGCACACCATGCGCCGCGGCGAGGGCAAACAAGCCTTCGGCAAAGGCCGCGAGCCAGTCGGTATCCGCGGTTGGCAGCGTCAGGGCCAGGGTTACCCAGGCGGGTGTTGCGCCCATGGCGGCCAGGTCGCTGAGGTTGACCGCCAGCGCCTTGTGGCCGATGGCCGCCGGCGGGGTATCGACAGGAAAATGTACACCCGCCACCAGGGTGTCCACCGTGACCACCAACTCCTGCCCGTCCGGCACTCGCAACAGGGCGGCATCGTCACCGATGCCCAGTGTCACGTCCGGACGTTCGGCTCCGGACCGGTGAAAGTAATGATCAATGATGCTGAATTCGGATTCGGGCATGGAGAATCGTCACGCCTTGATGGAAGGAAACCGGATGATCTGCGACTAGTAATGCCTGTCTATTTCGCCTGTTCATGGGGACGCAGGCGGCGCGCCGCCTGGTCGAGCACACCATTGACAAACTTGTGGGCCTGTTCCGCACCGAACTTCTTGGCCAGGTTCACCGCTTCGTTGATCACCACCCGGTAGGGGATGTCCGGGCGCGCCTGGAGTTCATAGCTGGCCAGGCGCAACACGGCCCGCTCCACGGGATCGAGTTCCGCCCAGGGGATCTGCATGGCACCCGCCAGGCCGGCCTCCACCGTATCGAGGCGGGCCGGCACCTGGTGCAGTAACTCCTGGAAATATTCGTCATCCACACCGGGGAATTCTTCCGATTCCCGGAACTGCTGCTCGATCAGCTTGAGATCGGTTCCGGAAAGGTCCCACTGGTACAACGCCTGCAGCGCCAGGCGGCGTGCCTTGGCACGCGCCTGGTTGGCGCCGCGATTATCCTTTCCGGTAACAGCCGTCATGGTCTCAGCCTTCCAGCTTGGGCAGCAGATTGACCATTTCGATCATCGACAGGGTGGCTTCCACCCCCTTGTTACCCGCCTTGGTACCGGCGCGCTCGATGGCCTGTTCGATACTGTCCACCGTCAACACGCCGAAGCCAACCGGAATATCGTACTGCAATGACACCTGGGCCAGGCCCTTGGTGCACTCGCCGGCCACGTATTCAAAGTGAGGAGTACCGCCGCGGATCACCGCGCCCAGGGCGATGATGGCATCGTACTTCTTCCCGGCCGCCAGGCGCTGTGCGGCGATGGGCATCTCGAAGGCGCCGGGCACGCGGATGATGTCGATGTCGCGCTCGTCGGCACCATGCCGCTTGAGAGTATCCAGTGCCCCTTGCAGCAGACTCTCCACCACGAAGCTGTTGAAGCGCGCCACCAGCAGGGCGAAGCGCTTGTCGCGGATGACCATATCGCCTTCCAGTACATTCAGGTTGCTCATGTTCGTTTCCCGTCTTTCGGTTTCAAATTCGTTTCAATGGGCGATGGTGGTGCTGGTCGCCGGATGGGCTCTATTTTACTGCGGAGCCGCAAAACGCGGAGGACGCAGAGAACACAGAGTAAAGGAGATCACGAATGGCGAAACCCTGCCCAGCTTACCATCCGTCACGGGGCATCATCCAAGCACCCACATCCCTAACCCAAAAAACTCTGTGTCCTCCATATCTCTGCGTTCTCCGCGTTTCGCGGCTCCAACCTTTGGATAGGCTACTCGGTGACGTAATCCACCACTTCCAGGCCAAAGCCACTGATGCCGTGCAGGTTCTTCGGCGCGCTCAGCACCCGCATCCTGGCCACGCCCAGTTCCGCCAGGATCTGCGCGCCCACACCGTAGGTGCGCAGCTGCTGCCCGGGCTCTGACTTGTGGGGCTCCGCATCGGGATGACGGGCATGCTGACGGATGCGCTGCAGCAGGGAGTCGCTGTCCTCCGGCCGCCCCAGCACCACCACCACGCCCTTGCCCTCGCGGGCGATGCGCTGCATGACGGCGCGCAGCGGCCAGCCGGTGTCCTCGAAGCGTGCATCGAACAGGTCGCCCAGGGTGTTCTGCACATGCACCCGCACCAGGGTCGGTTCCTCGGGACGGATGTCACCCATCACCAGGGCCAGGTGCAGGTCCTTGTCGATGCTGTCCCGGAAGGTCACCAGCCGGAAATCCCCGCAGGCGGTCGGCAGCGGGCACTCGGCCACCCGCTCCACTGTCTTCTCGTTGGCAATGCGATAGTGGATCAGGTCGGCGATGGTGCCGATCTTGAGGCCGTGCTCGGCAGCGAATACCTCGAGTTCCGGGCGCCGCGCCATGGTGCCGTCCTCGTTGAGGATCTCCACGATGGCTGAGGCCGGTTCCAGTCCGGCCAGGCGCGCCAGGTCGCAGCCCGCCTCGGTGTGGCCGGCGCGGGTGAGTACGCCGCCGGGCTGGGCCATGAGCGGGAAGATATGGCCGGGCTGTACGATATCCTGTGGGCCGGCGTTGGGCATGACCGCGGTGCGCACCGTGTGGGCGCGGTCGTAGGCGGAGATGCCCGTGGTCACCCCCTCCGCCGCCTCGATGGACATGGTGAAGGCGGTGGAATGCTGCTCGCGGTTGTCCGCCACCATCAATGGCAGGCTGAGCTGCCGGCAGCGTTCCTTGGTGAGCGTCAGGCAGATCAGCCCGCGTCCGTAGCGCGCCATGAAGTTGATGTCCTCGGGACGCACCATGGAGGCGGCCATGATGAGATCGCCCTCGTTCTCGCGGTCCTCGTCGTCCATGAGGATCACCATGCGTCCGAGGCGGATGTCCTCGATGATTTCTTCAATCGTGTTCAGTGCCATTCGTTGTATACCGCTGCAGGAAACCGTGTTCGGCCAGGAAGGCCATGTCGATGCCCGTGGCACCCGCGTCCGCCGCCCGCTCGCCCAGCAGCAGGCGCTCCAGGTAGCGGGCAATGAGATCCACCTCCAGGTTCACCCGCCGCCCGGCCTGGAATCCGCCCAGGGTGGTCTCCGCCAGTGTGTGGGGCACGATGTTCAGCTCGAACACCTTGTCCTGCACGGCATTGACCGTGAGGCTGACGCCATCGACGCAGATGGAGCCCTTGGCGGCGATGTACTTCGCCAGTGCATCCGGTGCCGCAATGGAGAAGCGCACCGAGCGCGCGTCGTCACGCCGCGCCAGTACCTCGCCCACGCCGTCCACGTGGCCACTCACCAGGTGGCCGCCCAGACGGGTACTGGGGGTAAGGGCGCGCTCCAGGTTCACCTTCGCGCCTACCTTCAATTGTCCCAGCGAAGTGCAGGCCAGGGTCTCGCCGGACACATCGGCCCAGTAGCCGTCGCCGGGCAACTCGATCACGGTCAGGCACACCCCGCTGGTGGCGATGCTGTCGCCGAGCTTCACGTCCTCCAGCGGCAGCTTGCCGGAACGCACCCGCAGGCGCACGTCGCCGCCCCGGGGTTCCAGGGCGGCGATCTCGCCGATAGCTTCTATGATGCCTGTGAACATGCCATTCCACTCATTACGATACTGTCCACCCACCGAACCCCCTGTAGGAGCGGCCTCTGGCCGCGAACGGGTGTGCCACCGCCGGTTC
>JAPHQV010000057.1 GCA_026197075.1 Gammaproteobacteria bacterium
CTGGCACAGGGTGCGCGCCCGGATCGGCGCCGGCTGCCCACCAGGGACGGTGTTCGTGGCGCGCCGCCCCACAGGCGAGCATTACAGCCCGGAGCTGGCACGGGCCCATCCCGCTCGTGACTGGATCCTGACCCGTATCCTCTGGCTCAGCGGCCAACAAGCCGGCTTCAACCGCCTGGGCCAGGTGGACAGCATGCGCCGCTACATCTACATCCACGGGTGTCCCGATGATTGCCCCATGGGCGTGGCCCGGTCCCACGGTTGTATCCGCATGCGCAACCAGGAGGTCATCGCATTGTTCGACCAGGTGACGACGGGGACGCGAGTATGGATCCAGGAGGCGTCACTGGGGCAACCCGGCTGGCGCTCCTAGGCGCCTGCCTGTCCTGATCAGGTGGCAAGCACCAGTTCAGGATCCAGGTCGTCGGCCTGCGCACCCCCACCCCAGGAGGAATGTTCCAGCCAGGCCTCGAATTCCCGGGCCGGCAGCGGCCGGCTGATGTGGAAACCCTGTGCCATGTCACAGCCAAGCTGCTCCAGCATCGCCAGGGCCCCGGCACTTTCCACGCCCTCGGCCACTACCCGCAAGCCCATGTTATGGGCGAGATCGATAATGGACTGGATCAGGATGGCGTCACTTTCGTCCCGCTCCATGTCCTGCACGAAGGAGCGATCGATCTTGAGTTCGTCCACGGGCAGACGCTTGAGGTGGGACAGTGAGGAAAAGCCGGTGCCGAAATCATCGATGGACAGACGTACACCGATGGCATCCAGCGCGCTCACCACATCCATCGCACGATTCACATCCGTCATCATGGCGCTTTCGGTGATCTCCAGTACCAACTGGTCCGCCAATACCAAGCGGTGGCTGAGCAGCTTGGCGATCTTGCTTGCACACTGTGCATCCTGCAGGCTGCAGGTGGAGAGATTCACTGCCACATGCAGGTGCAAGCCCTGCTTGTGCCACAGTTCACGCTGACGCAGGGCCTCGCGCAGCACCCAATCGGTGAGCGGGAAGATGAGACCGCTCTGTTCCGTCAGGGGAATGAATTCATCGGGCGTTACATATCCGTATTCAGGATGCTGCCAGCGTAACAGTGCCTCGACCCCTTCCACCTGCCGCGTCTTGAGATTGAGCTTGGGCTGATAATGCAGTTCCAGCTGGTGTTTTTCGATGGCGGCACGCAACTCGGCCATCAGGGTCAGGCGCCGTACGCTATGGCGATCTTCCCGGGGTTCGTAAATGGCGTAGCCGAGATTGTGTTCCTTGGCCTTGTACATGGCCACGTCAGCATGCTGGAGCAGGGTTTCGGCGTCGGTGCCGTGATCGGGATACATGGCAATGCCGATACTGACATCGATATCGAGATCCACGCCGGCGGTGGGAATGGGCGTTTCCAGGCAATCGATGATCTTTTCCGCGCAGCGCTGCGCCCGACTCAGAGGGGTATGTGGCAACAGGATGGCGAACTCGTCACCGCCGAGCCGGGCAATGGTGTCACTACGGCGCAGCAGGCCGTTGACCCGTTCCCCGACGGTCTTGAGCAACAGATCGCCACTGTGATGACCCAGGGTATCGTTCACTTCCTTGAACCGGTCAAGATCCAGAATGAACAGGCCGACGGGATTGCCATGCCGATGGGCCTCATCCAGGGTATGGGCCAGCCGATCAAACAGCAGCGTCCGATTGGGCAGGCCCGTGAGGCTGTCATGCAATGCGCGATGGGTGAGGGCGGCGGTTTCGGCTCGAAAGCCACGCGCGATGCGCTGGGACAACAGCAATGCCGCACCGGAAATCAGCAACAGCACCAGGCCTCCGGCAAAGGCCAACCGGGTGAACAGACCCTCGGCCAGCATGGAATCCTCCCGGTTGGAAGCACGCAGCAGGCGTAGATGATAATCGGTGCCAGGGCTTTCCACCGTGGCCCAGGCATAACTGCGGCCACTCTGGGCGGAATGGCCGGCGCGTGCGAATGGATCCGTGAGTTGAGGCAGGTTCCGGGGCAGGGTGATGCCGTCCGGCATGCGACTCAGCGTGATGCTGCCCGCGGATTGCACCTGCAGGATCCAGTCCTGGTCGCTGTACTCCCGAAGATTGGCCAGGGCCACGGAAGCCGGGATACCTTCCTGCAGCAGCAGGGCGAAGTGCCGGGCGAGGTATCCGGCATGGCTGTGCAGCAGCTCTATTTCGCGCTGGTCAGCCATGGCGCTTGCCTGGTGCTGGGTGAGGGCGCCAAACAGCAACAGGGCCGCCAGTACCAGGCCCGTATAGGTGCTGAACAGTCGCGTACGCAGGCTCACGACCACTCCTGCACGGATCCTCGATACCGGATTAGGGCCCAGACGTGCTGCCGTCGGGCGTGGTGGTGTTTCATATACGGACCTTAGCTGCTGCCTGGCTTGATATTATCGACGTATTAGCGCCCGGTGAGGTTGGTTCTTTAGTGGACTATCTTATACAGGCAATTGAAGTGGCAATAAAATTTTTTCGATTCCCGAAGTCAAATCAGGTAGGATTGGCGCAGCGGGCTGAAGGGATGGACAGCCCGACCGCGGGCGGGGCCGGGGGGCCAGGATACCGCCGCGCGACACAAGCATAACGCGAATCCCATGGCGAGAATCATCGGCATCAGCAGTGGCAAGGGCGGGGTTGGCAAGACCAGCATCAGTGTCAACCTGGCACTGCAACTGGCTCGCCAGGGTCAGCGTGTGTGCCTGTTCGATGCCGACCTGGGGCTCGCCAACGTCAATATTCTCCTGGGTCTGCAGCCCGGCCATACCCTCGCCGACGTCATCCAGGGCCAGGCAACCCTGCAGGACATCATCATCCGGAGCCCGGATGGTATCGATATCATCCCTGGCAGTTCCGGAATCGAGCGCATGGCCGACCTGGAGCCGGACCAGATGCAAGACCTGGTGTCCGCCTTCACCGGCCTCGATGCGTATGACTGGGTGCTGCTGGATACCTCCTCGGGCATCAATCGCAATGTGCTGTGTTTCTCCCTGTCGGCACCGGAGCTGCTGCTGGTGGTCAATACCGAGCCCACCTCGCTTACCGATGCCTATGCCTTGCTGAAGATCCTCTTCCACAATGAATACGCCGGTTCTGTGCGAGTGGTCGTGAACCAGTGCAAATCACTGGCGGCCGGCGAGCAGACCTATGACAAGTTTCGTCGGGCGGTACGCCTTTACCTGGAGCGTGATATCCCCTTGCTGGGCGTGATCCCGCAGGATGCCGGCATGCCCGAGGCGGTGACCGCCCAGCAGGCACTGGTGGTGCGCGATCCCGACAGCCGTGCCGCGCGCCGCCTGCACCAGATGGCCTCCGATCTGCTGGGGAGCGAGGCACCCGAAACCCGTATTTCGGGCATGGAACACTACTGGGCCACCTATCTGAAATGCCTGCGAGGCGCCAGCCTGCGCGGGGTCAAGTCGGAGCTTCCGGCAGCGCGGGTTGCCGCGCCCGCGGTGGAAGTCACCCCCGTGCCCGTACCGGAACCCGGGGTGGCGGCTCTGCGCGCCGAGGTCATGCCGGTGCTCGGGGAACTGACGCGCACCCTGCGGGCGGTATTCGACGAGTTACGCGAGATTCGCGCGGAGCTGCAGGTTCGGCGTGCGCCGGCGGGCCGGGAGAATGCACCGCATTCGCCGGTGGTGCGGTTGCCGTCACGTCCGCCCGGGGAGTGCGACAAGCCGGAGGCCCTGCGCAAGGTGTTGGGTGCCTACCAGGTGCAGTGCGAACAACTGGCCGGACACCAGCCCATGGAACTGTTGCGTTTCACCCGGCATTCCGGACAACCCCTTGTGTGCGCCTATCATGCGGCGGGCGATGATTCCCTGTCCGATCCGGAAACCCGCCGGGTCCAGCAATCCTGAGTCCGCGGGCCCTGCGAGCCCGAGCTCATGCCTCCCGCTAAAAGGATTTAGCCGATGCTGCGATACCTGATCCGGCGTCTTGCCGGTGCCCTGGTGGTGATCCTCGGGGTGAGTTGCCTGGTGTTCCTGCTCATCCAGCTGGTGCCCGGTGATCCCGTCGAGGTGATGCTGGGCGAATCCGCCTCCAGTGCCGACCGCGCGGCGTTGCGGGAACAGTTGGGCCTGAACCAGCCGTTGCTGGTGCAGCTCTGGCAGTACCTGTCCGGCCTGGCCCGAGGCGACCTCGGCATCTCCCTCTTTTCCCAGCGTCCCATCGGCGAACTGCTGCTGGAACGCATCCCCGCCACTCTCTTGCTCACGGTCACCGCCCTGGGCTTCGCCTTGCTGCTGGCCGTACCCCTGGGGGTACTGGCGGCGCTGCGCAAGGACAGCCTGTGGGATACGGGCGCCATGGGCTTTGCCCTGTTAGGCGTCTCCATCCCCAACTTCTGGCTCGGCCCGCTGCTGATCCTGCTGTTCTCCCTGTGGCTGGGCTGGTTCCCGGTCAGTGGCGCCGAAGGCCCCGGAGCCTGGGTGCTGCCGGCCCTGACCCTGGGTACCGGTCTGGCGGCCATCCTGTCACGCATGGTGCGCAGCAGCCTGCTGGAGGTGCTGCAGGAAGACTATATGCGCACGGCACGTGCCAAGGGCCTGTCGCCGACGCGGGTGGTGTGGGTGCACGGCCTGCGCAATGCCCTGCTGCCGGTCATCACCCTGCTGGGGCTGCAGCTCGGCGCCCTGCTGGGTGGAGCGGTGATCACCGAAACGGTGTTTTCCTGGCCCGGCATCGGTTCCCTGACCATCGAGGCCATCCAGCGTCGCGACTATCCCCTGGTGCAGGCCTGCGTATTGCTCATCAGCCTCGCCTATGTACTGGTCAATCTCGCCACCGACCTGGTCTATGCCTGGATCGACCCGCGCATACGGCTCGGGGAGGGAAGCTGAATGCTGTACCGCTTGGCCATATCCGTCCTCCTGCTCTGGGCACTGCTGGGTCTGTTCGCGCCGCTGCTGCCACTGCAGCCCAATGTCATGGAACTGGAGTCCATCCTGCAACCGCCCACGGCCTCTTCCTGGCTGGGGTATGACGACCTGGGACGGCCGCTCATGGATCGTCTCCTGGCGGGGGCGCAGACCTCCTTCCGGGTGGCCCTCTGGGTGGTGCTGGTATCCTCCCTGCTGGGCACCCTCCTGGGCACCCTGGCCGCCTACCTGGGTGGCTGGCTGGACCGCTTGCTGGTCCAGGTCATCGATATCATGCTGGCCTTTCCCGGTATCCTGCTCGCCATTGCCCTGGCCGGCATGCTGGGCCCGGGCATGGACAACGTGGTGATCGCCCTGAGCGCGGTGGGCTGGGTGGGCTATGCCCGCCTGAGTCGCGCGCAGGTATTATCCCTGAAGCATCGCGACCACGTGCTGGCAGCACGCGCGCTGGGTAGCGGAACCCCTGTCATCCTGGTGCGGCATCTGTTGCCATTGATGAGCGCGCCGTTGATCATCGAGGCCACCTTCGGGGTGGCGGCGGTGGTGATTGCCGAGGCCGGCTTGTCCTTCCTGGGCCTGGGCGTGCAACCGCCGGATGCCTCCTGGGGCAGCATGATCCGCGACGGCACCCGTTACATGCTGGTCGCGCCGCACATGGTGCTGGTGCCGGGCATCGCCTTGTGGTTGGTGGTGATGAGTGTCAACCTGCTCGGCGATCGGCTGCGGGATCACCTGGATGTGCGCAGTCGTTGACCAGGCATGCACATTGACGCTATAGCAAGGTAGCCGGGACGCAGTCAGGGGACCGTCGGCCGCATGGACGCGGCCGTCGAGCGTACAGGGATGTATTCACAGCGAGTCCCCTGACTGCGTCCCGGCTACCTTGCTTACCACCGCATGTCGGCCGACGTTTGTGAATTCGCTCCATGACAGGAGATTGTAGTGAGTCTGGGACCTGTAATGCTGGACGTGGCGGGCACCACCCTGACCGAGGCAGAGCGCGAAGTACTGCGCCAGCCCGCCGTGGGTGGTGTGATCCTGTTCAGCCGCAACTTCGTTTCCCCGGAGCAGGTGGCGGCCCTGGTGACGGATATCCATGCCTTGCGTACGCCGCGACTGCTGGTGGCGGTGGACCAGGAGGGTGGCCGCGTACAGCGCTTCCGCGATGGGTTTACCCGGCTGCCACCGGTGCGGCGGCTGGGCGAACTGTTCGACCAGGACCCGCGCCGGGCGCGGCAACTGGCGGAGGTCAGCGGTTGGCTGATGGCGGCGGAACTGCGTGCCATCGGCATTGATATCAGTTTCGCGCCGGTGCTCGATCTGGATTACGGGGTTTCCACGGTAATCGGCGACAGGGCCTTTCATCGCAAGCCCGAGGTGGTGGCGGAACTGGCCCAGGCCTACCAGCGCGGCATGGGGGAGGCCGGCATGGCCGCCACGGGCAAGCACTTCCCGGGCCATGGCGCCGTGGTCGCCGATTCCCATCTCGAACTGCCCATCGACGAGCGGCCGTTCACGGAGCTGGAGTTCGATGACCTGGTACCCTTCGAGCGCCTGGCTCACCAGGGCATGAAGGCCATGATGGCCGCGCATGTGATTTACCGTGATTGCGATTCCCGTGCCGCCGGCTTTTCTCCTTTCTGGCTGCACACCGTGCTGCGTGGGCGTCTGGGTTTCCAGGGGGCGATATTCAGCGATGACCTGAACATGAAGGCGGCGGCCTGCGCGGGGGATTACCCCGCGCGGGCACGAACGGCCCTGGACGCCGGCTGTGATATGGTGCTGGTTTGCAACGCGCCGGAACAGGCACGCCAGGTGGTGGAATCCTTGCGGGACTACCATGACCCTGCGGCCATGATGCGCCTGGCGCGCCTGCACGGCAGCGGAGAAGAACGGGGTCTGCAGGCCCTGCGGGCCAGCGAAGAATGGCGCATCGCCGTGGCCGCGGTGCAGTCCTGTGATCCCGAACCCCTGTTGGACATGGATCTGTGACAACGGCGACCAGTGCGGCCGGTCTTGCCGAGGCGGTGGTACTGTCCCTTGGAGGTCTCTATAATCGCCCGAACGCAATCCGGATGGAGACGGGAACATGGCCGATAAATTGCTGATCATTATGGTCAATACCGACCCGGCCAATCCCACGGAACTGGGCGCGCCCTTCTTCCAGGCGACGGTTGCGGCGGCCATGGAGTATGACGTGGAGATCGTGCTGACGGGGCGCGCGGGCGAACTGGCCAAGGTCGGGGTGGCGGAGGGCATCGTGCTGAAGCAGGGTACCGATCGTACCGTCTACGACTACATCAAGGATGCCCATGAAGCCGGTGTCAAGTTCAAGGTCTGCACCCCGACCCTGGAACTCTGGGGCGACGAACTCATTTCCGAAATCGACGAAACCGTGGGCGGCGCCTATATCATCAGCGAAGCCATGGACGACAACACCGTAACCTTCACTTACTAGGCAACCCGACTTCCCATGAGCAACTCCCTTGAGCAGGCCCGGCAGGTATTGCAGGAGGCCGATGAACTCTACAGCGCCAGCGATGTGGAAGCTGCCTTCGATGATCTTGCCCGGCGCATCAGTGCATGCATGGTGGCAGACAATCCCCTGTTTCTGTGCGTCCTCACGGGCGCTATCATTCCTGCGGGCCAATTGCTGACCAGGTTGAATTTCCCCCTCGAGGTCGATTACCTGCACGCCACCCGCTACCGGGGTGAAACCCGTGGCCGCGACCTGCAATGGATCGCCCGGCCGCAAACTCCCCTGAAGGGGCGCGTGGTGGCGGTGGTGGATGACATTCTCGACGAGGGCCATACCCTGGCGGCCATTCTCGATTACTGCCGCCAGGAAGGCGCGGCCGCGGTCTATAGCGTGGTGCTGGTGGACAAGCAGCATGACCGGCGGGTGCCTGGCTTGAAGGCGGATTTTCACGGCCTGGTGGTGGAGGATCGTTACGTCTTCGGCCAGGGCATGGACTACAAGGGCTATCACCGCAACCTGCCCGGCATCTACGCCGTACGCGGTCATTGAACACACAGGATAAAGCTGCATGTCTGATCTAGCGATTATCGGCGGTACCGGCCTTACCACGTTGAACGGCCTCAACATCGCCCGCCGCGAAATGCGCCGCACCCCTTACGGCGAACCTTCCGCCCCCTTCATCCATGGGGATTTCTGCGGTACCGAAGTGGTGTTTCTCGCCCGCCATGGTTCCGGTCACACCATTCCGCCCCACCGCGTGAACTACCAGGCCAATCTCTGGGCGCTACAGGATATGGGTGTGCGACGGGTGATCGCCGTGGCGGCCGTCGGCGGTATCCGTGCGGACATGGTGCCGGGCCGCATCGCCTTTCCCGACCAGATCATCGACTACACCTACGGCCGCGCCCAGACCTTCTTCGAGGATGATCTGAGCAATGTCACCCATATCGATTTCACCGAACCCTATTGCGGTGAGTTGCGCGGCCATCTCATCCAGGTCGCACGTGACCTTGACCTCCAGGCGGTGGAGGATGGAACCTACGGTGCCACCCAGGGTCCCCGCCTGGAGACCGCCGCCGAGATCAATCGCCTCGAGCGCGACGGTTGTGACCTGGTGGGCATGACGGGTATGCCGGAAGCCGCCCTGGCCCGTGAGCTCGGGCTTTGCTACTGCGCCTGCTCGGTAGTGGCCAATTGGGCCGCCGGGCGCGGCACCGGCCCCATCAGCCTGGAAAGTATCGATGCCAACCTGAAGAACGGCATGGCCAGGGTGCGCACGCTGCTGGAGCGGGCACTTCCGGCAATGTGAACGGATTCGCCCCCTACCGCAGCCTGACTTCGACCACATTGGAGATGCGGCTGAGGTTGCGATCCTCGTCCCAGGTGGCCACGGCGATATAGTAGGTGCCGGCACCCAGATCCGTCACCCTGGGGTTGTCGTTCAGGCCGAACCAACTGTGGGGCCGCAGCTCTTCCAGGGTAAAGGTCTCCCGGCTGCCGGCGGGCCCGGGCGCGGGTTCACCGACGACATGCTCCGCCATCCAGAAGGCATCGACTTCATGCCACCGGGGATGCGCCAGCATGTTCACATCCGGTTCCACTTCCGTATCCCCCGGCATGAACAACCGATCCTTCCGGGAGATCTTCTTCGCGCCCCCCCGCCGTTCCATCACCAGGTCCTCTGCCGCGCGCAGGATGCGTTGCATGTGTTCGGCTCGGGCGGGATTGTCTGTGGGGGCGAAGTCTACGATGGGCTTGTCGCTGTACTTGACGAAATAACGCTCTGCACGACCCCCGGGGGCATCGTCGATGGGACTGGTCCAACGCAACTGGATGCCATCCCGGCCGGCGCGCACCACCTCGAGATCGGTAATGGGCTCGGGTGGTTGGTGGGATCGTTTGGGATGTTGTTCCCTCACCCAGTGGCTGGTCTGCATGAACCAGTCCCGGACCCAGTTGTCCTCGGCCGCTTGCTGGAATACCTGGTGGCGTTCGATGACCGCCGGCCAGCCGGTGTAGTGGTAGAGCAGGGGAAAGCCCTGGATATAACGGTCATGATCATGGGGGGTGAGGGCGGCCCCGCGTTGCTGGCCCGTGCCAAGGCGCTTGTTGGGCATGGAGGTGCGATTGTTCATCATGGCCAGCCGCGGGAAGAACAGCACGTGATGGGAGAAGTAATCGGCCTGCGCCCAGATGCCGTCGAGGATGCGTTCGTCGTCAAAGGTCTTGTAGGCCTCGTGCAGGGCCAGGATGCCCTGAGCCTCCATCCAGGTCTGAACCCGGGAATAATGGATCTTGCGGCCCTCGGAATCCGTCTCGTGGGCACCGTCGCGCATGCGCCGGGTAAACTGGCCGTGGCGATCGCGCAGCAGCGCCAGGGCGCGGCGCACCTGCCAGCGGGCGTAGAGATCGAACACCGGGCTGGCGGTGGCGTGCAAGCCGGCCAGATTGGTATAGAGCATCCAGGAATAGACTCGGGCGTAGTGGCCCTGGTGCAGGACCTCCGGGTTGTCACGCAGGTAGTTGACGTCGGCGAGGGGCCGGGTGGTGCCGCCGAACAAATGGTGGTTCTGGAAATAGATGTCCCAGTTCACGAAGCCGTGGATGGAATCCAGGGCACGGGGATCGCCCGTGAGATAGTAATACTCGAACAGCCGGAACAGGGCGTAATGCTCGTGGTCCGGCAGCCATTTGTAGGCGTTGAGATAGGATACGCCGCCCACTGGCCGTTCAACCGGCCCCCGGGGCGTTTTGTCGGTGTAGGTCTCGCCGCTGCGCCACAAGTAGAAGTCCTTGGGACCGAAGCCCGCCAGACGGTGATACTCCCGCAGCTGTGCATCCAGGCGGGCGAGACGATCATCGCCCACGCCGAATGCCAGTACATTGTCCCGGTAGGCCCAGCCACGGGTATGGGCGATGCTCCAGCGACTCATGGCCAGGTTGCGTTCCCAGTCGGCCAACTTGCCGCTGCGGATGTAGCTGAGCCAGCCGGAATTGAGGCTTTCGTGATGTCCGCCGGCATTGTAGCTGCGGTTGATGGCGTGGCGATCATGGCCAACCATGTCCGGGTGCCAGTGCTCGTCCGTGTCCAGGCCCCGGTCGCCTCCGGTGGGCTGGCGTGACAACTCGAAATACCATGTGTCGGTGTCGGCGTACCAGGCCGGCGGGGCATGGGCGGCCAGCGGGAATTCGAAGGCCTCGGCCACGGCGGCGAGCCGTTCGGTGGAGACCTCTCCTCCATGGAAGTGATACAGAAGGTCGCTGATGGAGCGTTCACCGAAGTCCAGGGCATAGGCGGGTCGCTTACCGTCTTCGCCGGGAATGGAGGCATGGACGCGCACCTGCAGCCGCCCATCCTCGAAACCCAGGGCCCGCGGTCCTTCCTGCCATAAATGGCGCAGGCTCAGGGCCACGCCCTTGTTGCCATCGGAAACCGCCAGGTAGCGGCCGCGCTTGCCGGCTGCCAGGGGCGCGGCAACCAGGGTGTTTTCGCCCGCGCCGAAGCGATAGCGGCCGGTCTCGATCTTGGGATGCCCGCGGTCTGGCCGGGTCACGACCGGTTCCGACTGGGACAGCCATGCGCCCTTGCCCGCCGGCAACCGCAGGGAGGCTTCGGTGGGCCTGCTGGCGCCGTCCTCCGTTCCCTGGCCACCGCCGCGCACTTGCACCGACCCGTCCAGCACCAGGCTGTGTCGCAAGCCCGCTTCACGGAACAGGTACATCCACTGGGGCTGCTCGGGCGCGCTGTTCTCGATGTCGTACTGCACCTGGATATAGGGGTGACCCTGGTAGAAGGTCAGCCGTACGGTGTAATTATAGAGTCCGTCATCGACGATGCCCCGACCCGAGCCTTCGGGCAGCAGACGGCCGCGTATGCGCACTACCGAGCGCAAGGGACCGTCGGTTTCGACCACCACGTCCCGGGGCGGGCCACTGCGATAATCGGCTTCCGCGATTTCGATCTTTTCCGTGC
The DNA here is from genome assembly GCA_026197075.1 of Gammaproteobacteria bacterium. Classification (GTDB taxonomy): domain Bacteria; phylum Pseudomonadota; class Gammaproteobacteria; order DSM-19610; family DSM-19610; genus JAIVHA01. The sequence goes on from JAPHQV010000057.1 coordinate 11,352, forward strand.
TGCGCTCTTTGTTCCAGCCAGCGGGATTCCAGCGCGATCCACGGAAGCGTTCCATCTCCGGCACGGCACCCGAACGCAGGTGGGCGCCGTCTCCACTCCGGGCGTCCAGGATCCTGTGCCCCTGCACCGTGACGCGTTCCAGCAGGTGGCCGCCGTCCCTGGGGATGTCGGCCTGGAGGGGACCGGTGTCGATGTGGATACGGTCAGCAGTGGTCTCGATGGTGATGGCCGCGCCGGCTTTCTGCTCCTTGCCGTCGTTGCGCAGCACCACCCGGGTGGTGGCGTTGGCGGCGAGATCGACCTGGAAGTCCAGCAGCAACCAGCGCAGGGATCCGTCCCGTCCCGCATGGCGGCTGAGTGTCTGGAACTGGCAGGGGATGGTGCGTCCATGTGCATCGGTGAGGCGCAGGGTGCCGGCATCCTGGACTACGCCTGCTGGCAGCGGCACGCCCATGGTTACCGGCCAGCGCTCGCGGCCATGACCGGAGTTGTCGCGGATGCTCAGCGGTACCGCGAAGGTCTTGCCGTCCCATGCATAGGCTTCGCCGCCGGTTTGCAGCAGTGCCTGGGCCGGCACCATCCAGCCCAGCAGTACCGCAGCGATCAGGGCGCCTTGCCAACCCATGTCAGTGCTCTCCCAGTAGCAGGTTCCAGATGCGCCGGTGTCCGTTCTCGTCCCCTTGTTCGAATACCAGTAGCAACCCCTCGGGGCTGGCGGCGATATCCGGATTGGCCGGGGATTGCAGGCCTTCGTGGATCACGGTGGCATTATTGTCCAGGCGCCGCCCGTCGGCAGCGAGACGCGACAGGTAGAGGCGCCGGGAGTGGGGCGGCTTCGCCGCCGCCAGGCCGGGGGTCACCAGGGTGAACGCCTTGCCGAACCAGGTCGCGGCCACGGGCCCTTGCACCTGCAGACCGTGATCGAAGATCAGGGCCGTATGCTCCGGGTCCCAGCCCGAGCCCAGGCGTTCCGGTTCCCGGTTGGGATTGGGGCGCGGCACGGCCGGACCACGGTTTGAGAAGAGAATGGCGGTGGCAACTTCCTTGCCCCGGCCCAGGGTGCCGGCGCTTGCATACAGGCTCGAATCCGGGCCAACGGCGAAGTCGCCGCCGCGTTGTCCGACGGGGGGCGTGGGTGCGCGGTGGACGTCCTCGACCACCAGCCGTTCCCCGTGCCGGGTCAGGCGAGCGAAGCGTCGCGTAATCCCGGTGGCGCCACCGAAGCCCCAGTTGGCCTCGTCGTTCCAGGACAGCAGCCAGCTGGCGCCGGCGCGGGCCAGGGCCACCCCCCCGCCGCGCAGATGCTCGTCATGCCGGGGTGGCTGGGTCAGGGGCTCGCCCAAGAAACCGAAGCCGGGACTGTAGCCGTACCAGGGACCCGGATTGCCACCGGCATGGACCAGCGGCAGAGCCTCGCCTACAGCTTCGGCGGACAGTGTGACGCCACGCAGTTCATAGAAGCCGTCGCCGTCGCTGTGCTGCCAGACCAGCAGGGCGCCGCCCTCCGCAGCGGCGAGCACCGGCACGGCCTGATTGCCCGCGCCCGCGGCCAGGGCCACACCATCTTCTTCATCCAGCAGCGTTCCATCGGGATCGATGCGCGCCCCGTAGACATCCCAGTCCCGGCCGTTGCGCAGATCCTGCCAGGCGAGGTGGAAATACCCGTCACTAAACACCACGCGGGGCCGCTCCTGGCTGCCGGCATGGGTACAGACCCGCAGCGGCCGATCATCCAGTGGCCGGCCCTCGAGATCCAGGCGCAGGGCGAGGATGTCACCTTCCTGTTGTTCATGGTAGTGGCGTCCCTGCTGCCACACCACCAGGAACGTCTCCTTGCCGTCGTAGGCGACGCGGGGGTTGATCTGGGGCCGGGCGTCGGCGAAGCCGGGGGTGAGGGGGGTGGCACCCCCGGCCAGAGCCTGGCCACCGGACCAGGCCAGCACGAACAGGACGCACCCCCGGGCGATGCGATTCATGGCCGTTCCGGGCGGATGCGAAACACCCGCGTGGGGAGCAGGCCGCGGCCTTCCACGTACTGGCTCATTCCGCTCCAGTGATTGAGCCTGCCATACAGGACGCCATCATAGTCGCGTCCCGCCAGGGGGGCGACCAGCAGGATGTCGAGCTTGCCATCGGGGTCGAGCCGGCCGTCCCGGCCGGGTCGGAACACCGCGCCACCGCGACTGCGGTTGGGATGCACCGAAGCCCGGTACCAGCGTCCGTTCTGCATCAGGGTGGCGGTGTGGGTCTCGCCATCGGTGGGAATGCGACGGATATCGTATTCGTCGCCACCGCACACATACACGGCCCGGCCCGCCGGGTCGGCTGCCAGGGACATGGTGGCATCCAGGAACACCTCCCGTGGTGGGCCATCGCCGATATGGTGCGGCTTGGGTGGCCTGACGCGCACGATGCCGGCCAGGTGCCGGGTTTCCCCCGATGGCGCCACCGCCACCACCACATCGGGTCCACGGGAGAGAAAATAGGCCTGTCCGGAGCGATCGGCGTCCCCGGCAACCGGGTTCAGGTTGACGGAGGCCTTGCCGGGCAGCGCCAGGGAATCGGGCCAGCGCGCACCATGGCGGATGCGCCGGCCGTCGGGGTCCACGCTCAGGTAGCCCTGGGAGGTGGCAATGAGCAAGGTGCCGTCGGGCAGCGCCGCCAGGGCCATGGTGGCGGGCAGCTCGACCTCTGCGGGCCTGGCGTCCATGCCCGGCCCGAGGCGGGTCTTGCCGCCGCCGGCCCAGGTCTCCACCCGCCAGCCGTCATCGCCGCGAAAAACCCGGCGTACCCGGGCGTTGCCGCTGTCGGCCACGAACAGGTCGCCGTCGGCCGTGCAGGCCAGGTCGTACAGGCTGTAATAGCTGCCGATGCCCATGCGGAAGGCGGCCTGGTGGGCCGGGCCGTTGCGAAAACCCGGCTCGCCACTGCCGGCCAGGTGTCGGCGCTGGCCCGCGGGCGTGACGATGTCGATGAACTGGTCGCCGGCCAGAAACCGATTGCCTGCGGCGTCGCCGCACAGCGTGTCCACCCGGCCGCGGGCCAGCGCCACCGGGCCGGTCTCGGGGCCGCCACCGAGGGCATCGGTGAAGGCCTCCAGGGTCCAGCGTTCGGCCATGAAGGCCTCGCTGGCCTGGCCCGGGACGCTGCCGGCGAGGCACAGAACCAGGAAGGTGAGGGTGAATCGGTGCATGCCGAGGCGCCGGCTTCAGCGGATACCGAGGCGCTGCAGGTCCAGCCGCAGGGCATGCACGGTGGTGGGTTTGGTGTGGCTGCCACTGACCAACAGGAAACGCTTGCCTTTGGAGTCGTAGACCATCATGTAATTCATTCCCTGCGCCGGCAGGTCGGCTCCGTCGAGTCGATGATAGGTGTTGCTGCGGGGATCGTAGATACAGGTGACCGCCCGGCCTGGCTGGCCTTCCCGGTGTTCGTCGGGCACCAGCACGAACAGGTCGTCGTCTTCGCTGTAATCCACGGGGAAGTGCTGATCGGCGGGGCAATCGTCGCCGCCCGGATCCCGCTTGTCCCAGCTGCCGGCCGCTCCGGCGTGCTTCCCAGGAGTGTAGACCCAGATGTCGCGGCTGTCGCCGTGATCGCCGAAAATCAGCAGTTCGCCGCGGCGACGATCGTAGACCATGCTGTGATGAATCCCGTGGTGGCTGCCCGGCAAGGCCCTGACCCAGGCCTTGCGCTCCGGGCCCAGTTCCCAGATGCCGTACCGGTAGGCGACGATGGTGTCCCGGGCGTGGTCGTAGGCCGCCGAGCCGGCGAAGAAATTGACCGGGCTGGGCAGCGTGGACCAGGTGCCGGTCTGTAAATCATGGACCCAGGTGGGATGTTCCATGTCTACGTCGAAGCCCTTGCGGGCCGGATTGTGCAGGGGGACCGCGGCTACAAGCAGGGCATCCCGCATGGGGTCGTAGACGACGGTGTCGAAGGTGTGCATGGCCCAGGGCCAGGGGTCCCCGTCGCCGGCGACCGGGACGCCGTCTTCACCGACACGGTAGCGATCCGGTGCGATGGACTCGCCACGCCGGCTCCAGCCGGGCGTGGCGGGATCGAACACATGCAGGCTATTGTCCCAGTCGCTGCCATGGGTGTCGGAGCCGAACACCAGCAGATGTCCCCGGCGGCTGTCATAGGCGATGCCGGCATGCTGTTGGCGATGCCAGTCGCCAGAGTCACGGCGGTGCAGCTCCACCCAGGTGTTGGGGGCCGACCCGGTGGCATCGGCAGCGCCCCGGGCTTCGCTGCCGAGGGAGGCAAGCATTGCCAGTCCCAGTATCGATAGGCGGAGACGGCATGGCGGCGGGGTGTGTGGATCGCCATTTCCGGTAATCGGTTTCCGGTGCAACTCGAAAGACTCCCAACCCCCTATGGCGGACCTTCCGCTCCGTTCATCCATGGATATTTCCACGGTACCGAAGTGGTGTTTCTTGGCCGCCATGTTTGATGATCTCGCCAATGCGTTTGCTATCATTCTGCGCATTCCCGTTGCGGCCAGCGCTTCAACAGGGGAGTGAGCAGCAGAGGGGCCAGCAGGCAAGTGCCGATGCTGACCACCACCATGGCGGTATAGATCGCGGCGGGTACCACCTGGGGACCCAACTGTTGTCCCTGGTGCATGATCACCATGGCGATTTCGGCTCGCGGGATCATGCTCACGCCGATCAACAAGCCACCGCTGCCACCGCTGATCAGCAGGGCGGGAAACCCGTGACCGATGATCTTGCCGGCAACCGCGGCCACCATGAGAACCAGGCCGATGCCCAGGCCGGTGGCCATGGCTGCGGGATCGATATGTAGCCCGATGCTGATGAAGAAGAACGGCGTGACGAAGGCATATAGATCCTGAAAGGACTTCTCGGTCTTTACGGCCTCCGGATCACCGCTGAAAATCAAGCCGGCGAACAGGGCACCGATGGCCAGGGAAAACCCGAGGCTGCCGGCAAAGGCTGCAATCAGGAATCCGACCCCGATCACCAGCAACATCCGTTCCGGAGGTCTTCGCAAACCCGCCATCAGGCGCGTGAGACGGTGCTCCCCATAGGTCGCGAAGAGCAAACAAACGAGAACGAACAGCGCGAATTTGAGCGCGAAGAGCCCCGCCGTATTCGTCAACGTCGGCCACAGTTCTCCTTGTCCGCCGAGCAGTACCGGTACCAGGGCAAAGAGCAGCGCCATCAAGGCGATGCCCGAGAGGTCGTCCAGCTCGGCCACATCGACCAGCAGTTCGCCGTTGTCTGACTTGAGTGCGTTGCTTTCCTCCCAGGCCGCGACCGAGACGCCCACGCTGGTGGCGGTGAAGGCGGTGGCAATCACCAGGGCCGGCACCAGGGCGATGTCGAGCAGGTGGAATGCGGTGAAGAATCCCGTGGCGGCGGACAGGATCACCCCACCGATCCAGATCAGGGAAGCGCTGGGCAGCTTGGCCAGCAAGGCCCGGGGATGGCTTTCCAGGCCGATCTTGAAGAGAAGGGCGACGACACCCAGGTTGGCCATGAAACGAAAGGCCACCAGCACCTGGTCGTTCAGGAAAGTCCACCGGCTGTCGACCAGCCGGAGCAGGATACCCAGCAACATGAAGCCCGCCACGGCCGGCAGCCCGGCTCGCCCGGACAGGGCGTTGATACCCACCGCCGCCAGTACACCGGCACCCACCAGCATGACCATCAGGGCATCGACCTGGGTGGGATCGTTCACGGCGGCGCTAGTTGCCCTCGGTCGCGGGTGTGACCAGCGCCAGCACGCCCAGGCGTGGGTGATCGATGTAGTGCAGTTCGCCGCTGCGCATGCGGCGACTCTGGCGCAGGCTGTACACCGCGGCCTGGTTGTCCTGCGGCATGTAGCGTACATCCTCTACCAGGCGCAGGTCGGTTTCCAGGTGCAGGTAGCGGGCCACCGACAGGCGCAGGCTGCCTTCCAGCCGCGGGTTGGTCCGGTCATCCCTTGCACCGCCCAGCGATGCGATATCGATGGACTGCGCGGCGGCGGGCTCCATAAGCGTCTGGCGCCAGTGCAGGTGGGCCAGGGGACGGTAGTTGTTGCTGCGTCGCAGGGCTTCGGCCACGGCCGTCAGTTTGCGCGCGTCCCCCGGCAGTGCCTGCCAGTTGGCATCTTGCTCAAGGGAATTCGGCAATGCCGTCGTCACCTCGTCCAGGGGTAGCGTATCCCCGGTCCCTGGCGACACACCGTGACCTTCCTCCTGCGGCCAGGCTTCGCCTCCATCATAGGCGTTGATGTGCGAAAAAATGACCACCTCGATATCGAATTGGCGACCGGGTTCCTCTCCCAGGGCCGTTCCTCCGGCCGTCAGAGTCAGTAACAAGAGCAGGTAGTGCAGTATCGGTTTGCGCATCGGTATCGACTTCCGGTCAGGCGGCCTTGGGCGCGTCCAGGGTATCCAGCAGGTCGCGCACGGCCTGCACACGGGTCTCATTGTCGGTGAAATCCCCCAGGAAGCGCAATTTCTCGTTGCCGTCCAGCTTGTACTGCTGGGGGCGTGTCTGGATCAGGCGCACGATCTGCATGGGATCCACATTGGGTTCGGAGCCGAATACCAGGCGGCCGCCCTGCGGCCCGACCTCGATCTTGCGGATCCCCATGGGCGCCGCGCGCAGTTTCAGTTCCGTGACCAGGAACAGTTGCTTGACCGGCGGGGGCAACAGGCCAAAGCGGTCGATCATCTCCACTTGCAGTTCACGCAGCCCGTCTTCATCGACTGCGCTGGCGATGCGCTTGTAGAGCACCAGACGGCTGTGCACATCGGGCAGGTAGTCGTCGGGAATGAGCGCCGGCACTTGCAGGTCCACCTCCGGACCGTGTTCCAACGGCTTGTCCAGTTCCGGTTGCTTGCCGGCCTTGAGTGCCTTGACGGCACGTTCCAGGAGTTCGGTGTAGAGGCTGAAGCCGATCTCGGCGATCTGCCCGCTTTGTTCATCGCCCAACAGCTCGCCGGCGCCGCGGATCTCCAAATCATGGGTGGCCAGGGTGAATCCGGCACCCAAGTCTTCCAGGGACTCCACCGCCTCCAGGCGCTTGATGGCATCGGGGGTCATGGCGCGACGTTCGGGTACCAGCAGGTAGGCATAGGCGCGGTGATGGGAGCGGCCCACCCGGCCGCGCAGCTGGTGCAGTTGCGCCAGGCCCAGCTTGTCAGCGCGATTCATGATGATGGTGTTGGCGGTGGGCACGTCGATGCCGCTCTCGATGATGGTGGTGCACACCAGCAGGTTGAAGCGGCGATGATAGAAGTCCAGCATCACCTGCTCCAGGTCACGCTCCCGCATCTGGCCGTGGCCGATGGCGATATGGGCCTCGGGCACCAGTTCACCCAGATTACGGGCGATCTGCTCGATGTTCTCCACTTCGTTATGCAGGAAATAGACCTGGCCGCCGCGCTTGATCTCGCGCAGGCAGGCCTCGCGGATGGTGTTGTTGTCCCATTCGCCCACGAAGGTCTTCACCGCCAGGCGCTGTACCGGCGGGGTGGCGATGATGGACAGGTCGCGCAGGCCGGAGAGTGACATGTTCAGGGTGCGCGGGATGGGCGTGGCGGTCAGGGTAAGCATGTCCACCTCGGCGCGCAAGGCCTTCATGACTTCTTTCTGGCGCACACCGAAGCGGTGTTCCTCGTCGATGATCACCAGACCGAGGTTCTTGAACTTCACCGCGTCCTGCAGCAACTTGTGGGTGCCGATGACGATGTCCACGGTGCCCTTTTTCAGCCCCTCGATGACGGCATCGGTGTCCTTCTTGCCGCGGAAACGCGACAACACCTCGATGCGCACCGGCCAGTCGGCGAAACGGTCGAGGAAATTCTGGTGATGCTGCTGGGCGAGCAGAGTGGTGGGCACCAGCAGGGCCACCTGCTTGCCGTCCTGGGCGGCGATGAAGGCGGCGCGCATGGCCACCTCGGTCTTGCCGAAGCCCACGTCGCCGCATACCACCCGGTCCATGGGCTGGCTGCCGGCCATGTCCGCCATGACCGCCTCGATGGCACGCTGCTGGTCCGGGGTCTCCTCGAAGGGGAAGGTGGCGGCGAAGGCGGCGTATTCATCCGTGTGGAGCTGGAAACGGTGGCCCTGGCGGGCGGCGCGCCGTGCGTAGATATCGAGCAGCTCCGCCGCCACGTCACGCACCCGTTCCGCGGCCTTGCGCCGCGCCTTGCCCCATTGCTCACTGCCGAGGCGGTGCAGGGGCGCGTTTTCCGGTGCCGCGCCCGTGTAGCGACTGATGAGGTGCAGAGAGGCCACGGGCACATAGAGCTTGGCCTGCTCGGCGTATTCCAGGGTGAGGAATTCCGCCTCGTGAGCGCCTACCGTGAGTTTCTGCAGGCCCAGGAAACGGCCCACGCCGTGATCCTCATGCACCACCGGCGCCCCCACGTGCAGGTCGGTGAGATTCTGGATGATGACATCGGCATCGCGCGCCGGACTGGGCTTGCGGGCGCGGCGCTGCGCCGCCCGTTCCCCGAACAGTTGCGGTTCGGCGACGACCGCCAGCGCCGGGGCTTCCAGCAGCAGGCCCTGTTCCAGGGGGGCCACGGTAATGGCCGGGTTGACGTCGCCGGCGAGGAAGGCCGGCCAGTCATCCACGGGGGTGACCCGGATGCCGAAGTCGCGCAACTGATCGCGCAGGGTCTCACGGCGTCCGGCGGACTCGGCGCTGAACAGCACACGCCCCGGGTAATCGCGCAGAAATCTTTGCAGGGATTCCGCCGGGTGCTCGGCGCGCGCCTTGATGCGCAGTTCCGGCAGGGCCGTGGTGGGGAAGTTATGGCTGTGCGGACCGGCCTGCAGCTGTTCGAAGCGCTGCACGCGGATGCGGCCGTGGGCGGTTTCCGCCTTGCGCAGTTCATCGAGATCGAGGAACAGGCGCGCGGGAGGCAACAAGGGCCGTTCGCGGTCATGACGGCGGGACTCAAAGCGTTCCTCGGTCTGGGTCCAGAAGCGCTCCGCGGCTTCTTCCGCATCGGGCAGACTCACCATCAGGGCGTTGCCGGGCAGGTAGTCGAACAGGGTGGCGGTGGCCTCGAAGAACAGCGGCAGGTAGTACTCGATACCGGCCGGCGCCAGTCCCTGGCTGACATCCCGGTAGATCAGGCTGGCCTGTGGATCCCCCTCGAACTGGATGCGGAACTGGGACCGGAAACGGGTGATGGCGGCCTCGTCGAGGGGGAACTCGCGGGCCGGCAGCATACGAATCCCGTCCACCTGTTCCAGGGAACGCTGGGTCTCGGGATCGAAGGTGCGGATGGATTCCACCTCGTCGTCGAACAGGTCGACGCGGAAGGGGACCGGGCTGCCCATGGGGAATAAATCCAGTAGCGAGCCGCGCACCGCGAACTCCCCGTGTTCCATCACCTGGGATACACAGGCATAGCCGGCCTGTTCCAGCCGCAGCCGCAGGGCCTGCACATCGAGCCGCTTGCCCTTGTCCAGCAACAGGCTGTGCTGGTCCAGGTAGGCGCGCGGCGCCAGGCGCTGTAACAGGGTGGCGACGGGAATGAGTACGACTCCGCGCGCGAGACCTGGCAGCTGGTAGAGGGCCGTCAGGCGCTCGGAGATGATGTCCTGGTGGGGCGAGAAGCTGTCGTAGGGCAGGGTTTCCCAGTCGGGGAAACAGAACACCGGCAGACTTTCGTCGGGAGCGAAAAAGCGGATCTGTTCCTGCAATGCCTCGGCGGCACGCATGTCGGGGGTGATGACCACCAGCGGCGCGCCGGCCGTCTGTGCCGCGCTCGCCAGGCCCAGGGCCAGGCTGTCACCATAGAGACGCCCCCAGGTGATTTCACCCCGATCGGCGGGCAGCGGGGGGACAAGAGGACTGCTGCCGGTGAGCGGCGTGGACGGGTCGGGTCGGGACATGCGGCTAGGGGCTGTGCGTGCTTCACAAAAGGGTCGCCATTGTCCCACATCAGGCGAGTGCCGTCATTCCGGCGCATGCCGGAATGACGGGTTCAGTCCGGTCCTAGATGAACAGGCAGACGTCGGAGTCCTTGGCCACCGGCAGGAAGTAGGTGGCACCGACGTAATCCAGGCCATCGATGAACTCGTCGTGGCTGAAACCGAATACATCCACGGTCATCTGACAGGCCAGCATCTTCACATCCGCCTCGATGCACAGCTCGCGCAGTTCCTCGACGGTAGCCACGCCCTTGTTCTTGAAGGTCTTCTTCATCAGGGAGGTGGCGACCTTTTCGAACCCGGGGATGCCGGCCATGATCAGGTTGGGCATGGGCCAGGTGATGCCCTGGAACCACTTGGGTCCGAAAGGCATCTTCATGGGCATGGCGGGGTTGCCCAGCGGACTGACCTCGGAGGGGATTTCCTTCTTCAGCAGCAGCAGGCCGTAGAAGGTAAAGAAGATGGAGGAGTCCCAGCCGATGGCGGAGGCGGTGGAGGCCAGGATGAAGGGCGGGTAGGCCCAGTCCAGGGTGCCCTTGGTGGCGATGATGGACATGGAAGGCGTGCGCGCCTCGTCGATTTCCTTCAGCTTGGTGGGCAGCAGCTCGTCCAGCTTCTGGTTGAGCCA
>JAPHQV010000022.1 GCA_026197075.1 Gammaproteobacteria bacterium
CACCGCCCGCTCCCGAACCTCAGGTGAAAACTTGTTTGACTTGTTCATGGCTCCATTCTCTCAGATGTTGGAGCCTCCTCAAAACCCGGGGCGGTTCATAATCTCCAACGTTTTGTGTCTGCGTTGACAAAAGCAAAAAGGCAAATACGGAACAGTGCGCTATTGATCGACCCAGAGCACTACCAGGAGATCATGGTAGCTATCGAGCGATTAGAAAGGTATCAAATAGGAAAAGAACAGCTAGTGCACGCGCGCCGGGTGGACGAGATTCCTCAGTGGGAGATCGAGCAGATTATCGACCAGAACAGGAACAGCAGGGATCAAATTAATGCGTTCGTTAATAGAATGCTCGACAAGATGCGAAGGCAAATTGGTGGGCATGACGGGCAAAGCAGCTAACAAGCCCATGAACTCCGACAGTCAAAAGCTACGCTCCTCCGTCGCTCCGCTTTTGGCTGCGGGTTATGGGCGGCGTTAGCCGCCAAATCAGAGCAAGAAGGAAAAATTAATGCAAGTACGAGAGTTAGTAGAGCTAGGCGCCTTTCTCAAGGAATTCATACAGGAACATGGTTTGCCGAACCTGTACCAAGAGCTTGTTAACGCCGTGAATCAAGCGGCGCAGAACCAAAATCCTGGCAATGTAACAACTAATTATAATCGCCTATTGCAGGTGCATGCGGAAGCAGATGAGCGAATTCTTAGTCCAGCTCAAAGTAAATTAGTTGTTGATTATGGGGCAGACAAACTGATTGGTAAAAATGCATCGCAAAGATTGACGAGTATATTCGATAAGCATCGGGCTCACCCGCAGGGTATGGTAGCCGCTATAACGGAAATGCTCAACGAAACAAATCAGCTAGCTAAACGCTCCAATCAATTAGTTTCCGTTCTTGAGCCTATGATACAAGAACATAAGCTTGACGAGGAAGAGCTTGGGGAAAATGAGGGCAGGTTATGGTTGTATTTTTCAGAAGCCGCATCAGTGACGACGATAGGTGACTTAGAAAAAGCGGCAGATACTTGGAAACAAATACTTCATAATTTTTCTAGGATGCCTGGTGCATCAGCAGATGGTGGTCGAATACTTCAAATGCAAAAGCATTCGCCTCTAGAATTAGAGGTGGCTGCAAATGTTGCGCTTCTAGTCCCGTTGGGTTTTGGAATTCAATGGGTACTGTCTAAGATTGAGCATGTTATCAGGATTTGTCAGGAGGCAGAAAAACTAAAACAATTGAAAGTAAAGAGTCAAATCATTAAAGACCTGTATCAAGATGCAAAAGAGCAGCGAAAAACCATCGCAGAAGAGGCAGCCGATGAAATTAAGAAAAAATACAATACGGATGGAGAAGTGCGGAATGCAGTAAAACAAGCATTATCAAAAATAATAACCTTTATCGAGGATGGCGGTAAGCTTGATATTGACATCGGTGACAAGGATTCAGAGGCGGCTGATGTGGAAGGCGATGAGTCGAAAATTGAGCTAAAAGGCTTTATCGAGAACATAAGAAAAGAAATAAAGCTATTACCTTCGCGCGAAAATGAGGCAGAAAATGATGAGGATGAAGAAGCAGCAGAGGGCGGTGATGGCTAAAGCGGCTAAAAACCCAACAAGCCGGCACCAAAATACGCCGCGGCTTCTGGTAGGCGTTAGTCCTCACAAAAAGGAGGGCCTTCGCATGTCAAAGTTTTCATTCGCCTTCGTGCTCTTGGTGTTGTCGTCTCCGGCATGGGCAGATACAGCAAGCTGCACTATCGAAATTGAAGATGTAAATTCGGGCTCAAAATCCAAGGTAGAGCATTCGTTTGCTTTTAACTCTGGTTCCGAGGCGCAAAGAAAAAACTTCGTACTACCTGGCGGTCAATTTTCATGCACGTTAGCGTTCTTTGACCCAAGAAGTGGAACTATGTTGTCTTGCAAACTCGACGAGTTAGGTCATGAGTTCATGCAATCAGATCGTAGCGGTATTAGTGAGGGGGGCGCGAAGAACAACTTGAGTTTTCGCTATAAATCCTCGTTCTATATTTTGCAGTCATACTGCAAGTGAGGCCTAGTAAGCGCGCGGAATCGGTCTCGCTATGATGGTGCTCACGCACAGCGTTATGCGCTTAAGGTGAAAGTGATGTTCAACATTTGTTTCAAAGAGATTTCTGTTAAGTGGTTGTCATCAATCATTTTGGCGGCTACGATTATTTCAATTCCGGCATTTGCGATCGATTCAAAAATGCAGATGACCGGGGACGTTTTTTCAAATGCATGCACGCGAGCAGACGAGAGTTGGGTCAGTTTCTGTAACGGCTACATTCAAGCTGTCATTGATAGTATTCCTGAAGAGGATAGCGTTTGTCTCCCGAAAGGCACTACGCGCACCGATGTTGTTACCATTACGGAGAAAGAGATTACTGCCTCGAAACAGCTGCAAGAAATGAATGCTCATGAAGCTGTTCGCTTGGTCCTGCACCGTTTCTATCCATGTCAGTGAGACGTTGTGTGTGCAGTTGGTCTTGTGCCTAATAAGGATGTCAACTTAGCGTGAACCTATCCCGAAATAATTGACACTCATCCAAATCGGCGCCTTCCTTCCCTGGATAAGTAATCTGTGCGTGTCAGACGATTGATGCAAAATTGCATGAGACTGTGCAGGCCGCCGAGGGATATATTACCGATCATGAAACACCCCATCATCGCCAACAACAAGCCCGCCAAAGTAACCCTCACCCAGGGCGAGCAATACCACTTCTGCGTCTGCGGCCGCTCGAAGGAGCAACCCTTCTGCGACGGCTCCCATGCGGGCACCGGTTTCAGCCCCAAGGCCTTCACGGCGGAGGAGAGCGGCGAAGCCTGGCTGTGCCAGTGCAAGCACAGCGGCAATCTTCCCTTCTGCGATGGCACCCACAAGCAGTTCTCCGCTGATGACGTGGGCCAGGAAGGCCCGGGTCCCGAACGGCAGGATGATGGCGCGCCCGCGCCCCGGGCGACGGCGGAGGAGCCCACCCTCGAGTTCATCCACCAGCTGGCCCGGGAGGGTCTGTCACAGCTGGGTCATCACGGGCCCATGGTGGCCATGGGCGTGCCGCGCGGTGAACTGCCCCATTGGGACCAGCTGCAGCTCATGGTGGCGCAGCTGGCGACCCGGCCCCTGATGGAGGATGTGCCGGTCGCCACCGAGCTGGTGGTGGGGCCGGAGGCGAAAAAGCCGCTGGTGCTCAGGATGCCGCTGCTGGTCTCGGACATGAGCTTCGGTTCCCTGTCCGAGGAGGCGAAGATCGCCTTGGCCCGGGGCGCGGAACGAGCGGGCACCGGCATCTGTTCGGGGGAGGGCGGCATGCTGCCCGAGGAGCAGGCGGAGAATTCGCGCTATTGCTACGAGCTGGCCAGCGCGCAGTTCGGCTACCGGGAGGAACTGCTGACCCGGGTGCAGGCCTTTCATTTCAAGGGCGGGCAGGGCGCCAAGACGGGCACGGGCGGTCACCTGCCGGGCATCAAGAACAGGGGCAAGATCTCCCAGGTGCGGGGGATACCGGAGGGCACGCCCGCCGTCTCGCCGCCCACCTTCAAGGATCTTGTCACGGTCGCGGATTTCCGTCGCTTCGCCGACCGGGTGCGGGAGATCACCGGCGGCATCCCCGTGGGCTTCAAGCTCAGCGCCAATCATATCGAGCAGGACATCCAGTTCGCCCTGGACGCGGGCGCCGACTACATCATCCTCGACGGTCGCGGCGGCGGCACGGGCGCCGCGCCCGCGATGTTCCGCGATCACATCAGCGTGCCCACCATCCCCGCCCTGGCCCGCGCCCGCCGCTACCTGGATGTGCAGCAGGCCAGCGGCCGGGTGACGCTCATCATCACGGGCGGCCTGCGGGTGCCCATCGACTTCGTGAAGGCCCTGGCGCTGGGCGCCGACGGGGTCGCACTGGCCAACAGCGCCATCCAGGCCATCGGCTGCGTGGGGGCACGCATGTGCAATACCAACAACTGTCCCTCCGGCATCGCCACCCAGCGAGAGGAGCTGCGCCAGCGCATCGACGTGGAACACGCGGCCGGGCGCCTGCATAACTTCCTCATGGCCTCGGTTGCCCTGATGCAAGTGATGGCGCGCGCCTGTGGGCATGATGCCCTTGCAGGGTTCAATCCCACCGACCTGGCCACCTGGCACCGGGACATGGCCCTATTGTCGGGCGTGCGGTACTCTGGCATCGCTGAACTTACCTAGCCGGAACGTCGTTTGCCATCGAGTGGCTGACGGACGCCGACTCGCCGTACCTGGTGTGCTCGCGACCGTGCCGAGCCTCAACGTGTGACGGTAACGGTGCGCGCCGCGGCCTATGGCTTCGCTCATGGCGCCGCTACTACGGTGGGCGTGAATTTCCCCCCGGCTTTTTTACTGATCTGGAGCCGCTTCATGCAGCCGACTGACATCCTCGATTTCTGGTATTCGGATCGCATCCGGAACCATTGGTTTGCCTCGACCCCCGAGCTCGATGCAGAGATCAGGGCCGGGTTCGAGGCGCTGTGGGAGGCCGCGGCGGCGGGCGATCTCGATGCCTGGCGGGAGACGCCGGAGGGCGCCCTGGCGCTCGCCATCGTCCTCGATCAGTTCCCCCTCAATATGTTCCGTGGCGATGCCAGGAGTTTTGCAACCGAAGGCAAGGCCATCGCGGTTGCCTTGCGCGCCATCGACAACGGTCTGCACGCGGCCTTGCCCGTGGAACGCCTGGCCTTCCTGTTCATGCCGCTGATGCACAGTGAACGCCTGGAGCACCAGGACCTGTCGGTGAAGCTGTTCGAGGCCCATGGGCTGACGGACAACCTGAAATTCGCCCGCCATCACCGCGGCCTCATCGAGCGCTTTGGCCGTTTCCCGCACCGCAATGCCATTCTGGGGCGGGAGAGCACGGCGGCCGAACTCGAATACCTCGCGTCCGATCATGCCTTCAAGGGGGACGGAGGAAATAAATCTCAGTAGCAGAGGGCGGATATGTTGGCAGAACTCAATCTGGATGTATTGGCTGGTATACTGTTTGGAATTTGATGGCAATGGAATCTCTTAATCGGGATGTCGGTCGTACTCGTTCATTTTAAGAAAGCCCTGATTTTTCCGTCATTCCCGCGAAGGCGGGAATCCAGGTATTTCAAAAACCTGGGTTCCCGCCTTCGCGGGAATGACGGACAGGACATTCATCAGCGGATCCTTCGATGGATCATGGTTCTGCCCCTGCTGGCCGTACTGGCGGGCTGTGCCGCCAGTCCCCCTCGCCAGCAGCATGATCTCTGCGCGGTCTTCGAGCAGCATCCGGACTGGTATGACTATGCCCGGTCTTCGGAAAAGAAATGGGGTGTCCCCGCGCATATCCTCATGGCCTTTGTCCGGCATGAGTCCAGTTATCGGCACAATGCGAAACCTGCCCGTGAATGGTTTTTGTTCATTCCCCTGGGCCGGCCTTCCTCGGCCAAGGGCTATGCCCAGGTGCAGGATCCGGCCTGGAAGGACTACCGGAAGGAAACCGGTGGCCTATTGAAGAGTCGTTCGGACATGGAAGACGCCCTGGATTTCATCGGTTGGTACAACAACAAGAGCCACAAGCTGCTGGGCATCTCCAAGTGGGATCCGAAGCAACTCTATCTTGCCTATCATGAAGGCCACGGCGGATACCGGCGCGGCAGCTATCGGAAAAAGCCGAAGCTGATGAAGATCGCAGCGCGCGTGGACCATACGGCGCGGGAATACGGGGCGCAATTGCGCCAGTGTGAAGACCAGTTCAAGTGCCGCCATTGGTACCAGGTATGGCCGCTTTGCAGTTAGGGCGAAGCGGAGGAGGTTCCCCGCATGAGCGGTTGTTGCGACGATAGCTGTACCCTCGAGGCGCTGCGCGAGCGCCAGCGCGGCACCCTGCGCATGGTGCTCGGCATCAATGCCGTTCTGTTCCTGGTGATCGTGGTCGCGGCGTTGTATGGCCAGTCCTCGGCGCTGCTGGCCGACAGCCTGGACAACCTGGGCGACGCCCTGACCTATGCCCTCAGCCTGTACGTGGTCTCGCGGGGCGCGGCGGCCAAGGCCCGGGTCGCCCTGTTCAAGGGTGTGCTCATCCTGCTCGCCGCCGCCCTCGTGGCGGGCCATGTGGTGTACCGGTTGCTGGTGCCGACGGTGCCCATCTTCGAATTGATGGGGATCTTCAGCCTGGTCGGGCTGGCGGGCAATTCCGCATGCCTGTATTTACTTTGGCGCCACCGCCACGAGGACGTGAACATGAGCTCGGTATGGGAGTGTTCGCGCAACGACATCGCCTCCAACCTGTCCGTGTTCGTGGCAGCCGGCGCCGTGTGGCTGACCGGCGCCGGCTGGCCCGACCTGGTGGTGGCGGCGATCCTGGCCGCGTTCCTGATGCGCTCCGCCTTGCGGGTGATCGCGTCTGCGCGGCGCGAGTTGCGCGCGGCGGGCTGAGCTTGGCGCCGGCCTGACCTCCGCAGCCTCGTCTTTGGTCAAGAGCATGAATCTGCCATTTACAAGAGAACAGTTCTTTGAGGTGTTTGCCGTATACAACACGGCCGTGTGGCCGGCACCGTTCCTGCTGGGTGTTCTCGCGATTCTACTTCTGGTGCTCGTGCTTGGAATTCCTGGGAAGGCAGGCCGCGCCGTCTCTTTCGGTCTTGCGTTCCTCTGGGCGTGGTTGTCCATTGCCTATCACCTGACCTTCTTCTGGGAGGTGAACCCCGCGGCGCCCTTGTTCGCGGCGATCTCATTGGGTGCAGCCATCGCGTTCGCATGGACTGGCGGCATCAGGGGGCAATTGCAATTTGAGCGGGCTATGTCCTTCCGCGTGGTCCTTGGCCTGGCGGTGGCCCTATTCGCCCTGCTGGGATACCCGCTGATCGGTGAGTTCCTGGGGCACCGCTATCCAGCCACGCCAACCTTCGGCCTGCCGTGCCCGACTACAATCTTTACATTCGGGCTTCTGCTCATGGCGAAGTCCAACCTGCCCAGGATCCTGGTTGTCGGACCGCTGGTCTGGGCGTTCATCGGGGCGTTCGCGGCATTTTCCTTGGGCGTCAGGCAGGATCTTGCCTTGGTTCTTATGGTGGTATTGGGACTGTACCTGCTGCTGCAAGGAATTCGTTCTGGTCACCCGGGAGGAATACAGACATGAGCCAGAAAACCTTCCACAACCTCGTCATCGAATGCGTCACCGGCGACATCGTGCGCCAACCGGACATGGACGCCATCGTCAATGCCGCCAATGCCCAGTTGCGCATGGGCGGCGGCGTGGCCGGGGCCATCCACCGGGCCGCCGGGCCCGGGCTGGAGGAGGAGTGCCGCCCGCTGGCGCCCATCGAGCCCGGGCAGGCGGTGATCAGCGGCGGGCATGATCTGCCCAACCGCCATGTGATCCATTGCCTGGGGCCGGTGTATGGCCAGGACGAGCCGGCCGCGGAACTGCTGGCGGCCTGTTATCGCCACGCCCTGCAACTGGCGGAGGAGGCCGGCATCGAGAGCATCGCCTTTCCCGCCATCTCCACTGGCGCCTTCGGTTATCCCCTGGCCGAGGCGGCGCGGGTGGCGCTGTGCACCGTGATCGACGAGGCCCCGCGTCTGGCTACGGTGCGGCTGGTGCGCTTCGTACTACATGACCCGGCCGACCAGCGTGTCCATGTGGAGATTCTTGAAGGCCTCGACGCCTAGGGATCTCGGGTTTATCCGTCGTTCCCGTGGCTTCTTTCCGTCATTCCCGCGAAGGCGGGAATCCATGTTTTAAAAGACCTGGATTCCCGCCTTCGCGGGAATGACGAGAAAGGAGCAGCTGCAATGACGAGAAAGAAGCCGCGGATATGACGGATACATCAAAGGTACCTGACGCAATGAAAATCATCCTTCTGGGAAATGCCGGGGCGGGGAAGAGTACTTTTTCCCGCAAGCTCATGGCGCAGGAGCAGGCCGCACGGCTTTCGCTGGATGAAGTGGCGTTCCAGGGTGGCACGGAACGGCGCGTCCTGCAGGACAGCATCCGTGATGTGCAACGTTTCATTGCGGAGCATGACAGCTGGATTATCGAGGGCTGCTATGCGGACATTATCCGGCCGGTCCTTGACCAGTGTGAGGAACTCATTTTCCTCAATCCCGGAGTCGAGGCCTGCGTCGCGCACTGCCGGGCCAGGCCCTGGGAGCCGGAGAAATACGGCTCCCCCCAGGCGCAGGATGAAAATCTGGAGAATCTCATCGAGTGGGTGCGCGCCTACGAGACGCGCGGGGATGAGTACGGACTCCGCGCGCACCTGGCGCTCTATGAATCCTTCCAGGGGAAAAAGCGTGAGTTCAATGATGCGAGCCAATATGCCGCGCCAGGCTTGGCCCCCTAGGCCAATGTCCGGCCTGTCCCGATCAGGGCACTGAAACCCCATGACGGACATCGAGGGCCGCATCATCCGCCTGCGCCCGGCGCGCGAATCAGACAGGCGTGACGTATACCAGTGGCTGACGGCATCCGATCTTACGCCGTCCATGCTGGGGCCACCACACTATCCACAGGCACAGCCGCCCACCTGGGAGGAATTCTGTGCCGATTACGGCCCACACTTCTTCGACGGGCTGACGCCCGAGATCGAGGCCTCGTACATCATCGAGCATGCAGGCGACGCGGTTGGACAGGTCAACTACGAGGTACGCGACGCCCCCGTCCGCCACGCCGAGCTGGACATCTGGTTGCGCTCCGAGGCGGATACCGGGCATGGCTACGGCCCGGACGCGCTCATGGCATTGACCGCGTACCTGTCTGCCTCGCTGGGCATACAGACGTTCCTGCTGCGTCCGTCCGCGCGCAACCGGCGTGCGATCCGCGCATACCAGAAGGCCGGCTTCGAGATCATCCCCATGACCGCGCAAGAGCAGATCAAGACCTATGGCCCTGGTGACTACGATGACACCGTCGTGCTGGTCATGGAGCGATCCGCCGGGAAAGAATGACGCAGGATCCAACCTGGCCTCGACAGGCAGGCATGACCCAGGCAGAATTTTTAACCACCATGGCCATCACCCTCACACCCGCCAGCATGGCGGCCCTGTTCCTTGCGATGCTCGTACTCGCGGCGGTGCCCAGTCTCAGCGTGCTGACGGTGACGGCGCGCGCCGCGGCCCATGGCTTCGCGCATGGCGCCGCCACCACGGCGGGTGTGGTGGCGGGCGACCTGGTGTTCATCCTGCTGGCCATCTTCGGCCTGGCGCTGCTGGCCGAAACCCTGGATGAAGGCTTCCGGTTCGTGCGCTACCTGGGCGCGGCCTGGCTGCTGTACCTCGGCATCCGGCTGTGGACGACGCGGCCACGCCTGGTGGAGGAGGGCGTGGTCAGCCGCACCTCCCTGCGCGGCAGCTTCATGGCCGGCCTGTTGCTGACTCTGGGCGACCAAAAGGCCATCCTGTTCTACCTGGGCTTCTTTCCCGCCTTCCTCGAGTTGGATTCCCTGACCGCACTGGATGCCGGCCTGGTGGCGGCCATCGCCATCCTGGCCGTGGGCGGCGTGAAGCTGGCCTATGCCTTCGCCGCGGATCGGCTGCGCGCGCGGTCGGGTGCGCGGGTCGGGGTGGCACTGAATGGTCTCGCGGCCCTGCTGCTGATCGCGGTTGGCTTGTTTCTGCTGCTCGGCGCCTGATGTGCGGGAAAGGTGCATGCCCGTCTGCGCGGGCATCGCGAATGAAGGGTCAATACAACGATTACCTGTCCCATCGGCTTGCCTGCCACCCGGAAAATCGAATATAACTGGGCGTGTAGGAGCGCTGTTTCATGGTTGTGGCGGTAAACCCGAGGGCATTTCTGCCCATGCTGTTGGTGGGCCTGGCCTATTATGCTGGTGCCTGGCTGAGTGTGCATTACACCATCACGCCGGAAGGCATTGCGATCCTGTGGCTGCCGAATGCGATCCTGCTGCCGGCCTTTCTCCTGCTCCCGTACCGGCAATGGCCGCTGCTCGCGCTGGCGGCGCTGGTGGCCGAGATCGCTGCGGACACACCCAGCTTTCCGCTCTGGGCGGCATTTGCGTTCGGTCTGGTCAATCTCTTCGAAGTCAGCCTCGCCGCAATTCTGATCCGGCAGCGGGTCCGGACTCCCTTCGGTTTCGAGCGCTTGCGCCACGGGGCCTATTTCCTGCTGTTCGGCCCCTTGTTGGCCTCCGCGCTGGCCGCGCTGGCGGGCGCGGGCGTGTACCTGCTGCTGGGGCGCGCGGATACCCCCTACCTGACACTCTGGCTGCTGTGGTGGTTCGGCGATGCCCTGGGCCTGCTGTTGCTGACGCCCTTCATCGTGGAGGCCTGGCGCTGGCTGGAGCGGGGCATGCCCAGGTTGCGCTGGCCGGTGATGCTCGAATGTCTGCTGCTCTGGAGTGTGGTGCTCGCTCTGGGGCTTACGGTCTTCGAGCAGGGTGACGCCTCGGGCATGGACTTCTTCTTCCGGCTGGTCTGGCTGGTGCCGCTGGGGATCCTGGCGGCGCTGCGCCTCGGGATCCTGGGCGCGACGGCCACGGTGATGCTGATTGCCGTCCTGGCGGTCTGGCAGCTGGTAGCGGGCATACACCCCTACGCCACCTCCATGCCACAGCAGGCCGTCTGGCTGACCCAGGAATACCTGGCGGTGATCGCGCTGGTATCGGTGGGGCTGGCCATTCTGCTGCGCGAGATCGCCGACCAGCGCGAGTCTCTGAAGGAAAACGAACGGACCCTGGCCGCCTACAACGAGGTGCTGGAGGAACGGGTACACACACGGACCCTGGCCCTGGAAGAGGCCAACCGGTCCCTGCGCCATGCCAACGAGCAGCTGGCCACCATGGCCGCGACCGATGAACTCACCGGGATCGCCAATCGTCGGCATCTGCGTTCCGAGGCCCAGCGGGAACTGACGCGCCTGGGACAGGATGGGGAGACCGCATCGGCGATCATGGTGGACCTGGACCGCTTCAAGGCCATCAATGACCAGTACGGCCACGAGGCGGGCGACCAGGTGTTGTGCTCGATACTCGAGCCCATGCGCCAATGCCTGCGGCCGCGGGACCTGGTGGGCCGCATGGGCGGCGAGGAATTCCTGATCCTGCTCACCGGGGTGGATCAGGCCGCGGCCGCCGGCATCGCCGAACGCATTCGCGCGGCCATCGAAGTGCTGGAGATCGATTACGATGGCCGGCATATCCCGGTTACCGCCAGTTTCGGCATCGCCCAGTGGGACGGCCAGTGCGGGCTCGATGAGCTGGTCCGCCGCGCCGACGAAGCGCTCTACCGCGCCAAGGGGGCCGGCCGGAACCGCGTGGAATGTCATGGGGCTTGACTGGAACGAACATTCGTTCTAGTCTTCAGGCATGTCAGAAACCAGAGCCAGGGCCACAACCGAGCGGGGCGCCGCCGCCACCGAGCAGGTGATGCAGGCCGCCCTGCGCCTGTTCACCCGCCAGGGGTATTTCAATACCTCCATTCCGGACATCGTGCGGGAATCGGCGGTCAGCACCGGTTCCATCTACCACCGCTTCCGTGACAAGGAAGGCATCGCCAGGAGCCTGTATGACAGCCTGGTCGAGCGTATGGAGACGGCCTTTTCCGACATCGAGTCCCGGCACCAGAGCGCCCATGATCGCTGCCGTGCGGTCATTGCCTTGCTGTTCCGGCTGACCGAGGAAGAGCCGGAACTGATGCGGTTCATGCTGTTTTCCCGCCACCGCGAGTTCATTCCGGAACTGGCCCCGGTCTGTTCCTCGCGCCCCTTCGTGCAGATGCGCGAAATGGTCCGCGCGGGGATGGCCGCGGGTGAGATCAGGACCCTGGAGCCGATCGTGGCGGCCGCGTCGGTGTTCGGCGGTGCCTTGCGCCTGATTCAGCTGCGCCTGGACGGGATACTCGACAAGCCTCTTCCGGACTACCTGGAGGAAATCTGGGCCTGTGCCTGGAGGTCGGTCGCGGAGTAAGGCTTCCCCCGGACCCGCGGCCGGCATTTTTTTTGACCAACAAATAGAACGAATGTTCGTTCTAAGGAGGAGATGATGAAGTCCCTGGCAATCGTGGTACGTGATGATGGGTACGACAAGCTGCTCACCCCCCTGGCCTTCGCCTATCTGCAGGGCGCCGAAGGGACCCAGGTGGATATGCTGTTCGTC
This sequence comes from Gammaproteobacteria bacterium, assembly GCA_026197075.1. Classification (GTDB taxonomy): domain Bacteria; phylum Pseudomonadota; class Gammaproteobacteria; order DSM-19610; family DSM-19610; genus JAIVHA01. The sequence continues at coordinate 12,119 of JAPHQV010000022.1, forward strand.
AACTGGGCGGTGCTGGCGTTGACCGAGGAGGGCGCCCACCAGCAATGCATCCAGGGCGAGCATGCCGACCGGGATGCCTGGGTGCGGGAGCGGGTGGGCAAGGCCGGCCTGCCGGAGGACATCTACGACGTGATCAAGGCCCTCAAGGCCACCGGCAACGTCAATTTCTATGCCTGCAGTCTCGCGGCCGGGATCTTCGGGGTGGATCAGGACAACCTGATCCCGGAGGCATCCGGCATCGTCGGTGCCTCCTGGTTCCTGAATGACAAAGCGGCGCACGCCGAACACTGCCAATACTTTTAAGGAGTCGAGTCATGAACAAGCTTACCGTTACCCGCCAATTGGACACCTCCGGCAAGTGTTGCCCCATGCCGATCGTCGAAACCAATGTGGCCATGAAAACGATCCATTCCGGCGAAGTGCTGGAAATCGTGGCAACCGATCCCGGCACCCGGACGGATATCCCTTCCTGGTGTGAACGTACCGGGAATATTCTGGTCGACACGGATGAAACCGATGGGGTGTTGCATTACTACGTGCGCAAGAGCTGAATACAGGCCGGGAATTTTTTAAGGAACTTCCGATTTAGCCGTCATGCCCGCGAAGGCGGGCATCCATGCTTCCAAGTCTTCTGGATTCCGGCCTTCGCCGGAATGACGAAAAAAGGATTGATCAGAGGCCCCTAAGGAGTCATGAACATGAAAATCCGTCTGAACGCCATTCTGGCGCTGATAATGCTGCTGTGTTCCCTTTCCGTGGCAGCAGCCGAAATCCATGATGCCGCGGCCCTGGGGGATCTCAAGCAGGGCAAGGGTGTGTTCCTGGTGGATATCGGTGAGCCGGGAAAGCTGGCCTTCTACCTGAAGGTGATCGAGGGTACCTACCAGGGAATGAAGGATCAGGGCGTAACGCCGGATTTCATCCTGGTGTACATCGGCCCCAGCGTGAAATATCTCTCCACGAAACCCGATGAAGACCTGATGTTCGAACACAATGATGCGCTGCAGAGCATTGCCGAACGTGTCGCCGCACTGGGTGAGCTCGGCGTGCGCCAGGAGATCTGTGCCGTCGCCACCCGGGCGTTCGCCATTGATAACGGCGCATTGTTGCCGGCCCTGACCCTGGTGGGTGACGGGTTCATCTCGCTGATCGGCTGGCAGGCCCAGGGGTATCACCTGGTGCCGGTGTTCTAGGATAGGGGCGCCCGATGTTCAGTGCGTGGGCGCGAATGAACCAGGAACCCTCTGATTAATCCACATTACGTCATCCCGGCGCATACCCTCGTCATCCCGGCGCATGCCGGGATGACGGGTTGATCGGCGATTCCCTAGAACCCGAACGCCGCCGCTTCACGCTGCCGGTAGGCTTCATGGGCATTGCGCCCCGCCAGTTCCTCGAAATCCGCCAGTGACTGCCAGGAGCTGGAGTCGAACGCGTTGATGGCGGACTGCATGTCGGTGCCCGCGTCCACGGCCTGCTGCATGTGCTCGAGCAGGGCGGTCAGATAATCGCGGTTGCCATGGGCGAAGTCGGACAGCGGGCCGGCTTCACCGTGGCCGGGCAGGAAGCGCGCATCGGGATACTGTTCCAGCCGCTCCCAGGCCTGCAGCCAGCCTTCCAGGTCACTTACTTCCGATACCAGCGACAACAGGCGACCACGATAGAGCACGTCACCGGCATAGACCAGATTATCCTGGGGCACATGCACGATGAGGCTGCCCGGGGTGTGGGCCTGGCCCACCGCGACGATCTCCAGGGATACCCCGCCAAGGTCCAGGGTGAGCTTGTCCTCCACCAGCTTCTCCGGCGCCGGCGGTGTGGCGATACTGCCGTCCGGCAGCTCCAGCGTCGTCTCGATGGTGCGGGCGAAGGCATCACCCGATGCCTGCATGCGCGGCAGGGCCTCCTGGCCGGCGACGAGGGTGGCGCCCTGCGCCTGGAAGGGGCCGTTGCCCATGAAGCGATGGGGCTGGGAGTTGCTGTTCACCACGTAGCGCACGGGCCGTTCGGTGATGAGACGGATATGACGCAGCATGTCGTTGGCCATGGCGGGGCCGTAGCCGGAATCGAGCACCGCCACCGCGTCCTGGCCCACCACGAAGGCCAGGTTCATGCGGTAGCCGTTGTTGTCCTTGCTGGGTCCGCCATAGGGTCCTATCCAGGCCCAGACATGTTCGCTGATCTGCGTGGGCTTGGGCAGGATCCAGTCCTCGGCGGCGACGGGTGTGAGCCACAGGCAGGCGAACAGCAGCCAGACGGGATGGGAAAAGGCAGGTTTCATGAGGGTGTCCTTGGGCGATTCCGGATGCGGCCGTGCGCTTGTGTGCGCTGCGGGTATGTGGATATGACGGTATAACCGGGCGTGCTATTCCTTGCGCAGGCGGCACGACGGTTTGCAGGGATCATGGACCGCTGTCATCTGCATTTCAATCGCAGATGAGCCCCGTCCACTGACCCCGCCCCTTTTAAAGGAGACCGCCTGTCGCTATGGTAGGCCTCATCCAGTCCAGACCAACGCCATGACCGCACTCCATCAAGCCATCGCCCTGCACCAGGCCGGCGATCTCGACGCTGCCGAATCCCTGTACCGCGATATCCTGGCTCGTGAGCCGGAGCAGGCCGATGCCCTGCATCTGCTCGGCCTGGTCCAGTATGCCAAGGGTGATGCCGCCGGCGGCGCGGCACTGATCAGGCGCGCAATCGCCAGCGCACCCGCCAATGCCGTCTATCACTTCAACCTGGGCAATGTGTGCCGTGACCTCGGTGATCCGGATGCGGCGCTACGGGCCTACGCGGCCGCCATCGAGCTGCAGCCCGGGGAGGCGGACTATCACTACAACCTGGCGGAACTGCTGGATGCGCAGGGGCAGGGGGATGCGGCGCTGGATCATTATCGCAGGGCGGTGGAACTCGAACCCGATCATGCCGCGCTGCGTCTCGACCTGGGCGCCTGCCTGCAGGGCCTGGGTCGGCTGGACGAGGCCGCGCAACAATACCGGCAGGCACTGGCGCTGGAACCGGGGCTGGCGCAGGCCCACAACAACCTCGGCGGTATCCACCAGGCGCGTGATGAGCTGGACGCGGCGGCGGATTGTTATCGTGCCGCCCTGGCGGTCGACCCGGAACTGGCCGAGGCGCATCGCAATTACGCCGCCGTGCTGGAGGCGACCGGGCAGCGGGAAGCCGCCCTGAAGCATTACCAGGAAGCCCTGCGCCTGAAGCCCGACTACGCCGAGGTGGCCTACAAGCTGGCGGCCCTGCGGGGCAATGCGGCACCCGAGACCGCGCCGCAGGAATACATCGCCGGCCTGTTCGATCAGTATGCCGAGGCGTTCGATGAACATCTCACCGGTGCACTGGGCTACCGGACACCACAGCGCCTGCGCGAGCTGTTCGATGAACTGGCAGGCACTGCGACCGGACTGCGGGTGCTGGATCTCGGTTGCGGCACGGGGCTCTCGGGACTGGCCTTCCGGGATCGTGCCGCGTTCCTGGCCGGCGTGGATCTTTCCCCGCGCATGCTCGAACAGGCCCGCGCCCGTGAACGCTACGACGAGTTGCAGTGCGGCGACGTGATGCAGGCCCTGGAGGCCGAAAGCGCTGCCTGGGAACTGGTGCTGGCGGCCGATGTCTTCGTCTACCTGGGTGACCTGGCTGCCGTGCTGGCAGCCTGTGGCCGGGCGTTACGGCCCGGCGGCTGGTTGCTGTTTTCCGTGGAGCAGGGCGATGGGAAGGATTTTGTGCTGGGAAAGTCGGGCCGCTATGCTCATAGTGTCGAGTATCTGCAGCATCTGGCGGATGCGACCGGCCTGACGGTGCGCGCGGTACGCGCGACGGTGTTGCGGCAGGACTTCGGCGAGGATGTGAAAGGCTGGTTGTTCGCACTACAGAAATGACCGAAAGGTGGGGTCAGGTCTTGCAATGCAACATTCACATGCCTGCTATGAACAATGCACATCTCCATTCCGTGAATGTTGCATTGCAAGACCTGACCCCTTTCCTTTTGTACAGCTTAGGAACGTGAACCATGATGGCAACTATCGGCAAGAATATCCTCACCGGCCTGTTCACCATGTTGCCGGTGGTGTTGACCCTGTACCTGCTGTACTGGCTGGTGGTCTCCACCGAGAAACTGCTGGGCGGGGTGCTGCACTACATCGTCCCGGATGTACTCTATGTGCCGGGCATGGGCGTGGGCGCCGGCCTGGTGGTGGCCTTTTCCGTGGGGCTGCTCATGCACAGCCTGCTGGTGCAGCGCCTGTTCGCGCGCGGCGAGAGCATTTTCTACCGCCTGCCGCTGGTCAAGTCGGTATACATGGGCATCCGCGACCTGCTGGATTATTTTTCGCCCAAGCGCAAAAAGGATTTTGAGCAGGTGGTGGCGGTCACTCTCGGCGAAACGGGCCTGCAGCTGATCGGCCTGGTGACCCGCACCGACCTGGATGATGTACCCGGCGGGCTCAATGTGCCCGATACGGTGCTGGTGTATTTTCCCATGAGCTACATGATCGGCGGTTATGCGGCCCTCACGCCGCGCAGCGCCATCCGTCCGCTGAACATGAAGATGGAGGAGGCCATGCGCTTCATTCTCACCGCTGGCGTGACCGGCTCGCCCGTGCAATCCCACGGGAACGAGAACCCGCACCCGTAGGAGCGGGCTCTGCCCGCGAACGGACGTGCCACCGACCTTCGCGGCCGAAGGCCGCTCCTACGGGTGGTTTGGGGACGGACTCAGGGGTATGCCCTCTGCTAGAATGCCCCCATGCAACTGCGCCCCGAACAGCTCGACGCCCACCTGAAAAAGACCCTGGCCCCGGTGTATTTCCTCACCGGCGATGATCCCCTGCTGATGACCGAGGCTGCCGACGCCCTGCGCGCGGCGGCGCGGGCCCGTGGTTATTCGGACCGCGAGGTGCTGAGCGTGGAGTCCGGCTTCGACTGGGACCAGTTGCTGGCCGCCGCCGGCAACCTGTCCCTGTTCGCCGAGCAGCGCATCCTGGAGCTGCGCCTGCCCACCGGTAAGCCCGGGGATGCCGGGGCCAAGGCGCTGCGCGCCTACGTGGAGCGGCCGCCGGAGGACACGGTGCTGATCATACTGGCCGGCAAGCTGGATGCCTCGGCACGCAAGAGCAAGTGGGTGCAGGCCCTGGAGCAGGCCGGGGTGATGATCACCCTGTGGCCGGTGGACATGCACAAGCTGCCGGCCTGGATCCGCCAGCGCATGCAGGACCGCGGTCTCAAGCCGGAAGCGGAGGCGGTGGCGCTGCTCGCGGAGCGGGTGGAGGGCAACCTGATGGCCGCCGCCCAGGAGATCGAGAAGCTGTTGCTGCTGCAGGGCCCGGGCCCGCTGAGCGCCGCGGCGGTGCAGGCCGCGGTGGCGGACAGCGCCCGTTTCGACGTATTCGGCCTGGTGGACACGGCCCTGTCGGGCGAGGTGGCACGCAGCCAGCGCATGCTCACCGCCCTGCGTGGCGAAGGGGTGGAGCCGGTGCTGATCCTGTGGGCCCTGGCACGGGAGATCCGCAGCCTGGCGGCCATGGCCCGCGAGGTGGCCCAGGGCACGGCCCCGGGCCAGGTGATGGCCAAATACCGGGTGTGGGAGTCGCGCAAGAAGCCCATCGGCGCCGCCCTCGGGCGGCTGCGCCTGCCCCAGTGGCAGCGCCTGCTGCGCCAGGCGGCGGAGCTGGACCGCGTCATCAAGGGCCAGGCCCCGGGCAACCCCTGGGACGAGCTGGTACAATTGACCCTTCGGCTGGCCGGCCTGGAGCTGCGGCGGACGGGATAAGAATCCTGTAGGAGCGGCCTCTGGCCGCGAAAGGCCGGTGCCACTGCTGTTCGCGGCCAGAGGCCGCTCCTACAAGGGGCAATCTTTCAAGGTAAGGCGCAAGCACGAGAACCCATGAACGCAGAAGCAGACAGCCTGAATTTCGACATCCCCGCCTACATGCAGAAGGTGGGCGAGCAGGCGCGCGCCGCCGCCCGTGCCGTGGCCGCCGCCGACACCGGTGCCAAGAACGCCGCCCTGACCGCCATCGCCGCCGCCATCGAGGCCGCCACCGCGACCCTGGCCAGCGAGAACCGCAAGGACCTGGAGGCGGGCAAGGCACGCGGCCTGGACGCGGCCCTGCTGGATCGCCTGGAACTGACCCCGGCGCGCATCAGTGCCATGGCCGAGGGCCTGCGCCAGATCGCCGCGCTGGCGGATCCCGTGGGCGAGATCTCCGACCTCAAGTACCGTCCCTCCGGCATCCAGGTGGGGCGCATGCGTGTGCCGCTCGGGGTCATCGGCATCATCTATGAATCGCGTCCCAACGTGACCGCCGACGCCGCCGGCCTGTGCCTGAAGTCGGGCAACGCGGCCATCCTGCGCGGCGGCTCCGAGGCGGTGCATTCCAACCAGGCCATCGCCGCCTGTATCCGCGACGGCCTGCGCGCCGCCGGCCTGCCCGAGACTGCCGTGCAGGTGATCGAGACCACCGACCGCGCCGCCGTGGGTGAACTGGTGCGCATGGAAAAATACGTGGATGTCATCGTGCCGCGCGGCGGCAAGGGCCTGATCGAACGCATCAGTCGCGAATCGCGCGTGCCGGTGATCAAGCACCTGGATGGCATCTGCCACACCTACATCGACGACGAAGCCGATGTCGACAAGGCCGTGACCGTGGCCTTCAACGCCAAGACCCAGCGCTATGGCACCTGCAACACCATGGAGACGCTGCTGGTGCATGAAGGTATCGCGGCACGCATCCTGCCGATGCTGGGCAAACAATATCAGGACGCGGGTGTGGAGCTGCGCGGCTGCGCGCGCACCTGCGCCATCCTGCCCGGCATCACGGCCGCCAGCGAGGAGGACTGGGATACGGAATACCTGGCGCCCATTCTCGCCGTGCGCGTGGTGGCCGATCTCGATGAAGCCATTACCCACATCGAACGCCACAGCTCGCGCCACACCGATGCCATCCTCACCGAGAACCTGGGCCGCGCGCGCCGCTTCCTGCGCGAGGTGGATTCCAGCTCGGTGATGGTGAACGCTTCCACCCGCTTCGCCGACGGCTTCGAATACGGCCTGGGCGCCGAGATCGGCATCAGCACCGACAAGCTGCATGCCCGTGGCCCGGTGGGCCTGGAAGGTCTGACGACCCTGAAATTCGTGGTGCTGGGTGACGGTCATATTCGCCAGTGACCAGCAGGTACCACGCCGATGATCGGTATCTTCGGCGGCACCTTCGATCCCATCCATTACGCACACCTGCGCACCGCCCTGGAAGTGCAGCAGCAGCTGGAACTGGCGGAGCTGCGTTTCATTCCCGCCGCCGTTCCTCCCCATCGTTCCCAGCCCCTGGCCAATGCCCAGCAACGCCTGGACATGGTGCGGCTGGCCATTCAGGACCAGCCCGGCATGACGGTGGACGGACGGGAACTGGAACGGGAAGGGCCTTCCTACATGGTGGATACCCTGGCCTCGCTGCGCGACGAGCTGGGCGAGGTACCGCTGGTGCTGATTCTGGGCATGGATGCCATGCTCGGCCTGCCGGACTGGCACCAGTGGACGCGGCTGATCGAACTGGCGCACATCGTGGTGATGGAGCGGCCCGGTGCGGCGTTGCCGGAGCAGGGCGAGCTGGCGGAACTGGTGCGCGTCCATCGCTGCGAGAAAATCGCACGCTTGGCACAGAAGCCGGCCGGGGCAGTGTGGTTCGTGTCGGTCAGTCAGCTGGATATTTCCGCAACGGACATCCGGGCACGGTTGGCGGCGGGCGCGAGCCCGCGCTTCCTGCTGCCCGATGCGGTGCTGGACTATATTTTGGATGAAGGATTGTATGGCGTATCGGGTCAGTTGCCAGGCGGGTAGAAACTGTATTTCCCGTTTGGGCACCTGTAGGAGCGGCCTCTGGCCGCGAACAGCAGTGGCACCGGCCCTTCGCGGCCAGAGGCCGCTCCTACAGACGAGATTTTGCAATGATCGGATTTTCTTTGCGCACTTTGCGCCTTTGCGGTGAATAGAGGTTTTTGATTGATGGAAGCAACTGAATTGAAAGACCTGGTGATCGCGGCCCTGGAAGACCTCAAGGGTGTGCAGATCACCGCGCTCGACGTCCACGACATGACCTCGGTCACCGACTGGATGATCATCGCCAGCGGGACCTCCAACCGCCATGTGAAGTCCCTGGCGAACAATGCCGTGGTGGAGGCCAAGCAAAAGGGCGTCATGCCCATCGGCACGGAAGGCGAGCAGGCCGGGGAATGGGTGCTGGTGGATTTCGGCGACGTGGTGCTGCATGTGATGCTGCCCGCGGCACGCGACTTCTACAACCTGGAAAAACTCTGGGCCGTGGGCGGTCCGGGCGCAGAGGTGGAGCCCAACCGGCGCATGGGCCAGGAGTAGGCCTCGCTGCATGCAGATCCAGCTCATCGCCGTGGGCACGCGCATGCCGGCCTGGGTGCAGGAAGGGTTCACGGAATACGCCAGGCGGATGCCGCGCGAATGCGCCTTGCAGCTGGTGGAGATCCCGCTCGGCAAGCGCGGCAAGAATGCCGATGTGCAGCGCGCCATCGCCGAGGAAGGCGAGAAGATGCTGGCGGCGCTGCCGCGCGACTGCCAGGTGATCGCCCTGGAGGTGGAGGGCCGTGCCTGGAGCACGCCACAGCTGGCCGGTGAGTTGGAGACCTGGCTGGGCGCGGGCCGTGATGTGGCCCTGCTGGTGGGCGGCCCGGACGGCCTTTCCGAGGCCTGTCGCGCGCGTGCCGACCAGGCCTGGTCCCTGTCCCCCCTGACCCTGCCGCACCCCCTGGTGCGGGTCCTGCTGGCCGAACAGCTGTACCGCGCCTGGACCCTGTACAAGGGTCATCCCTACCATCGACAATAGACCCCGGGTGGCAGACTGCCATGACTGAGACACCGACCCTGGTACTGGCTTCCGCCTCGCCGCGCCGCCGCGAGCTGCTGACCCAGATCGGGGTGCGGCACCGGGTGCTGGCGGTGGACCTGGACGAAAGCCGCCGTTCCGGTGAGACGCTGGAGGCCTTCGTGCAGCGCCTGGCCCTGGACAAGGCCCTGGCGGGCTGGCAGGCCCTGCCGGTGGTGGAGCGCGGGCCGGTGCTGGGCGCCGACACCCTCGTGGTGCTGGATGGCGAACCCCTGGGCAAGCCACAGGATCGCGATGACGCCCTGGCCATGCTGGCGCGCCTGTCGGGCCGCACCCACGAGGTGCTGACCGCCGTGGCGCTGGTGACGCCGGAGCCCGAGGTCCGCCTGAGCCGCAGCCGGGTGACCTTTCGCCCCATCGAGACCGCCGAGCGGCTGGCCTACTGGGAAAGCGGGGAACCCGTGGACAAGGCCGGTGCCTATGGCATACAGGGTCTGGGCGCCATCTTCGTGGCGCGGCTGGAAGGCAGTTACAGCGGCGTGATGGGCCTGCCGCTGTTCGAGACCGCGGCGCTGCTGGCCGGGGCGGGCATATATCCGGCAGAATTCCAACGTTCACGCGGAAACCGATATGAGTGAGGAAATCCTGGTCAATGTCACCCCGCAGGAGACACGCGTCGCCGTCGTGGAGAACGGTGTGCTGCAGGAAGTGTTCATCGAGCGCAGCAATCGCCGCGGCCTGGTGGGCAACATCTACAAGGGCAGGGTGTGCCGGGTGCTGCCGGGCATGCAGGCCGCCTTCGTCGACATTGGCCTGGAGCGGGCCGCCTTCCTGCATGCCTCGGATATCATCCCGGAAGTGAATGGGGAGCGGCTGGAGCCCAGCGGGCAAACGGAACCCATCAGTCAACTCCTGCACGAGGGCAAGACCCTGGCGGTGCAGGTGATCAAGGACCCGCTCGGTACCAAGGGCGCGCGCCTGACCACGCACATCACCATCCCCGCCCGCTACCTGGTGTTCATGCCCGGCGAGAAGAACCTGGGCGTATCGCAGAAGATCGAGGACGAGACGGAACGCCAGCGGCTCAAGGACATCGTGCTGTCCCTGGACGGCGAACAGAGTGGCAATGGCTATATCATCCGCACCGCCGCCGAAGGCGTGGATGAGGAGGCGATTACCAAGGAGGTGGAGTTCCTCCACAAGTTGTGGGAATCCATCCAGGAACGCTCCATCAGCGTGGAGCCCGGTAACGTCATTCACGAAGACCTGCCGCTCACCCTGCGCGTGTTGCGCGACCTCCTCGATACCGAAGTGGAGAAGATGCGCATCGACTCCCGCGAAACCTACCAGCGGGTGGAGCGCTTCGTGGAGCGCTTTATTCCCGAGTTGCGCGAACACATCGAATACTATCCCGGTGAACGACCGCTGTTCGATCTCTATGGGGTGGAGGATGAGATCCAGAAGGCCCTGGATCGCAAGGTGCAGCTCAAGTCCGGTGGCCACATGGTCATCGACCAGACCGAGGCCATGACTACCATCGACGTGAACACGGGCGCCTACGTGGGGCATCGCAATCTGGAAGAAACCATCTTCAAGACCAACCTGGAAGCGGCCCAGGCCATCGTGCGCCAACTGCGACTGCGCAATCTCGGCGGCATCATCATCATCGATTTCATCGACATGACCGTGGATGAACACAAGCGCAAGGTGCTGCGCGCCCTGGAAAAGAGCCTGGAAAAGGATCATGCCAAGACCTATATCAGCGAGGTCTCCAACCTGGGCCTGGTGCAGATGACCCGCAAGCGTACCCGGGAAAGCCTGGAGCATGTGCTGTGCGAGACCTGTCCGGTGTGCGCCGGCCGTGGCACCATCAAGAGCGCCGAGACGGTTTGCTATGAATTGTTCCGGGAGCTCATCCGCGAAGCGCGCCAGTTCGATGCCGGGGAGTTGCTGGTGCTGGCTTCGCAGGAGGTGGTGGATCGCCTGCTCGACGAACAATCCACCAGCCTGGCGGAACTGGAAACCTTCATCGGCAAGCCTATCCGCCTGCAGGTGGAATCCCTCTACGCCCAGGAGCAATACGATGTGGTGCTGATGTGAAGGTGCCTTGCGTGCTTTCCTCGCACCACTGAGTTACATGTCGATGTTGCATCGCGTCTTTCAACTGCTGTGGTTCGCTTTCGCCGCCTTGCTCATCCTCATGGCCGTGACCTTCAGCGCGGCGCGCCTGTTGTTACCCCATATGGGCGACCAGCGCGCGCAGCTGGAAAACCGCCTGGAAACCCTGCTGCAACGACCGGTGCGTATCGAGCGCATGGACGCCGCCTGGCGCGGCTTCGGTCCCACCCTGCAACTGCACCAGCTGCGCATCCTGGATGAAACGGGTAACGAAGAACTATTGACACTGGAAGCGCTGTGGCTGCGCGTGGACCTTTTCGAATCCCTGCGCCAGCGCACCCTGGTTACCTCCGACGCCAGCCTGGTGGGCCTGGACCTGGACCTGGTGCGCCGGCCCGATGGCCGCATCAGCCTGCGCGATATGCCCTTGCCGCTCCGGCAACTGTCCATGGAACGGGTACTGGCTGCCCTGGATGCGGTGGGCGAGTTGTCCCTGTTGCAGACCCGCTTGCGCTGGGAGGACCAGACCGGCGAGCTGCCGCGCCTCGAGATTCACGACATGATCTTGCGGTTGGAGGTGCGCGACCGGGCCCTGTGGGCCGATGTCGATGCACCACTGCCTCCCGCCTACGGGGAGCGCCTGCGCGCCTCGTTGCGGATCACGGGAGAGGCGATTCACCTGGAGGAACTGCGCGGCCGCTTTTTCCTGCAATTGGACGGCTTGCACCTGGCTGCCTGGAGCAGCCTGGTGCCGCATCGAAACCTGGATCTGTGGGGTCGTCTCGACCTGCGGCTGTGGGGCCAACTGGAGCCCGGCCGGCTCGACGAGGTCGCGGTGGATTTCAGTTTGCGGGATGCCCAGCTCACGAGCCTGGCCAATGGCGATGTGTCGCCGTTTATTTTCACCCGCCTGGAGAGCCGCCTGCTCTGGTCCCGCCTGGAGGATGGCTGGCGGCTGAGTGCCGACGGCTTCGAGCTGGTGGAAAACGGCGCCACCTGGCCCGCCAGTCGCTGGCGCCTGGAACATCGGGCCGACACGGCCGGCGCCCTGGCCTGGCGCGGCGAGGCTGGCCACCTGGACCTCGGCGTCCTGTCGCGCCTGTTGCTGGCCTTGCCGCTCCCGGCCGCCCTGGAGGATCCGTTGCGGGCGATCCTTCCGCAAGGGCAGCTCACCGACCTGCGCTTCGCCACCCGGATCCGGGACGGCATACCGGAGACAGTGCGCCTGCGCACGGATTTCCTGGACCTGCACACCCGACCCCATGGCCAGCTGCCGGGGATACAGGGCTGGAGCGGGCGGGTCGATGGCGACCAGGACCTGGGCACCCTGCAACTGGAACTGGCCGAGGCCGGTTTGCAACAGGCGCTGTTCCGCGACCCGTTGCCGCTCACCGAGGGTGGTGGCGCCATCCATTGGCGGCGCGCCGATCAACAACTGAGTGTCTACAGCAACCGGTTCCGGCTGGCCAACGAGGAAGTGGCGGGAGAGGGTCACTGGCGGGTGGATGTGCCGGACCCGCTGACCGATTCGGCGCGCTTGCCCTATCTCGATCTGCGCTTCCAGGTGGAACGTGGCCAGGTCGCCCGCACCGGGCGTTACCTGCCGGTAGGCATCATGAACGAACGGGCGGTGGCCTGGCTTGACCGGGCGCTGGTGGCGGGGGAGATCACCGCGGGTACGGTGTTGTTTCACGGTCCCTTGCGCGGCTTTCCCTTCGATGCCGGTCAGGGGCGCTTCGAGGTGCAGGCGGATGTCGCGGACGCGGTGCTCGATTACCAGGCAGGCTGGGAACCCATTCGGGACCTGCGCGCGCGACTGGTCTTCGCCGGCGCGGGTATGGAGATCCTCGGTCACGAGGGGCGCGTCGGTCCCACGCGGCTGACGGAGGTGCGCGCCCATACACCCGATCTGCGCCGCAGCGGTCCGCCCTTGCGCATCACCGGGCAGGCCAGCGGTCAGCTGGAGGATATGCAGGAGTTCCTGCGCGCCAGCCCGCTCCGGGAGCGCCTGGGTGGCCTGACGGATGGGGAGCTGCGCCTCAGCGGACCCGCCCGGCTGGAGCTGGAGCTGGGCGTGCCGCTGCGCAAGGCCCAGGGTGACTTTCGCGTGCAGGCACAGTTGCACCTGGCGGACAATCGATTGTCGGTCGAAGCCCATGAGCTGAGTCTGGAGGGCCTGGGCGGCCTGGTCTCGTTCACCGAACGCAGCATCGGCAGCCGCGGCTTGCAGGCGCGCCTCTGGGATACGCCCGTGCAGATCGAACTCGACACCCGTCCCGGGGAGGGGGGCTATCACCGCGTGCGCCTGCAGGGAGCGCCGGACCTGGTGGCCCGGCGGGGTGAGTGGGGCTGGCCGCTGGCCGACCGTCTCGAGGGGAAGACGGACTGGCGGGCGGAGATCCGGGTACCTGCATCGCAGGATGGGCAGGCGGGTGGACTGTACCTGGAACTGGCTTCCGATTTGCGTGGCCTCGGGGTGGATATACCGGAACCCCTGGGCAAGACGGCGGCAGAGGTGCGCCCGCTGCGCCTGTGGCGCACCCTGGGCGGGCAGGAAGACGCCCCCCTGTGGCTGCAGTATGGCGAAGGGTTGCAGGCTGTGCTGGAACTGGAAACCGGTGCGGAGGGACAGCGACTGGTGCGCGCGGGTGTGCGGCTGGGAGAGGGTGACGCGCGCCTGCCCGCAGACCCGATATTGCAGCTGGTCGGCCGGCTGCCGCGCCTGTCCCTGTCCGAATGGCAGGCCTGGCAGCCGGCGGGGAAGAAGGACATGACGACCCTGCCGCCGCTGGAGGTCGACCTGGCCATTGGGCAGCTGGAACTCTACCGGCGCCTGTTGCGGGACACGGCCGTGCGCTTGCGCCAACGAGACACGGAGTGGCGCGCGCAACTGAGCGGTCGAGGCGCACAGGGTCAGGCGCGCATCGGTAACGGCAAGCAAGGCCTGGAACGAATCGACCTGGATCTCGATCACCTGCATGTCTCCCGCCTTCCCGATGCCCCGCACTTGCGCAAGGAACTGGATCTCGACCCGCGCACCCTGCCGCTGTTGTCCGTGAAGATACGTGACCTGCAGCTGGACGATCGCGCCCTGGGTAACCTGATGCTGGAGACCCTGCCACGTCCCGATGGCCTGCGCGTCGAACAGCTGACCCTGAGCGGGGAGGAATACAAACTGCAGGTCCAGGGCGAATGGCGCATGAATGCCGCGGGGCAGCCCTTGTCCCAGTTCGAGCTGCAACTGGATGACGCGAATCTGGGCGCCTTGCTGGAGACCTTCGGCCATGAGCGGATCATGGAAAGCCGACGCGCCAATGCCCTGCTGGTGGCCAACTGGCCCGGTTCCCCGCTGGACTTTGACCTGGACCAGGTGGAGGGTCGCCTGGATCTCGACATCGGCGCCGGCCAGCTGGTCAAGCTGGATGCGCCAGCGGGTCGTTTGCTGAACATCTTCAGTGTCCACAGCTTGCAGCGGCGCCTGGCCCTGGATTTCAGCGACGTGTTCGGCAAGGGCTTCAGTTTCGACAGCATCACCGGCCATATCACTTTCATGGCGGGTGACGCCTATACCCAGGACCTGGTCATGCATGCGCCTTCTGCGCAGATCGCCATCGCCGGCCGCACCGGCTTCGTGGCCCGCGACTATGACCAGCTGGTCACCATCACGCCACTGGTGTCCTCGAGCCTGCCCCTGGCCGGCGTACTGGCCGGTGGGCCGGCGGTGGGCGCGGCCCTGTTCGTGGCGGAAAAACTGTTCGGCGAGCGCATGAATCGCCTGGCCCGCTACCAGTACCAGGTGACCGGTTCCTGGGACGCGCCGCAGCTGAAGCGTCTCGATCTCAGTCCGGCACCCGGGTCGGGCGCGGACTGAAGCAGGCCCTAAATATGGTATCCTTCCCGCCATGCTGCGCTATCTGACCGTTTTTGCTTGTATTCTTGCCGAGTCCGCGGCCCTGGCGGAAGACCGCTGGAGCCTGTCCGCCGAGCAATGGGCGCGGCCGCGCAGCGGTGCCAGCCTGGTATCCATGGAACCCCTGGCGGAAGTGGTGCGGCATTTGCATGAGAATGGCGAGCAGCGTCTGTTTATTGCCTATCCAGGAGGCGAGGAAGGCAGCCTCTGGGCTTTTGAGCTGCGTTCCTGGCTGGTGGCCCTGGGTGTCCCCTCGCGGCGCATCCAGTTGACGGCGGGCAGTGGCCAGGACGACGCCCTCGAATTACGTATACAGGACTGATAGATATCCCATGAGTGTGATTGCATGCGTACAAATGGCTTCGGGCCCCAATGTGGGCGCGAACCTGCTGGAAGCTGAACGACTGATCGCCGCGGCCGTCGGGCGCAAGGCCCGGCTCGTGGTGTTACCGGAGAATTTCGCCATTATGGGCATGACCGAGACTGACAAGCTCAAGGTCAAGGAACAGCCCGGTGCCGGTCCCATCCAGGAATTCCTTGCCCAGCAGGCGGCCCGTCATGGCATCTGGCTGGTGGGGGGCACCGTGCCGATCGCCGCGGACAACTCGGACAAGGTGCGCGCCGCCTGCCTGTTGTTCAACGACAAGGGTGAACAGGTCGCGCGCTACGACAAGATCCATCTCTTCGATGTGGAACTGGTGGACAGCAAGGAGCGTTATAACGAATCGGAAACCATCGAGCCGGGTCAGGACACGGTGGTGGTGGATACCCCGCTGGGCCGTCTGGGGCTGGCGGTCTGCTATGACCTGCGTTTCCCTGAACTGTTTCGCTCCATGCTGGACCAGGGCATGGAGCTGGTGGCCTTGCCGTCTGCCTTCACGGCGGTTACCGGTAATGCCCATTGGGATGTGCTGGTGCGCGCCCGGGCGGTGGAAAATCTCTGCTACGTGGCCGCGCCGGCCCAGGGTGGCTATCATGTCAACGGCCGCGAAACCTACGGCCACAGCATGATCGTCGATCCCTGGGGTGTCGTGCTGGACCGCCTGGTGAGTGGTTCCGGCGTGGTATGCGCCGATGTGGACCGCAAGCGTCTCGAACGGGTACGCAGGACCTTCCCTGCCATCCAGCATCGCTCGCTGACCTGCCGGGTGTAGCACCCTGCGGTTTTGTCGGCCTACGGCGACGCCTCTCCTTCCTCCAGTTCACGCAGGTAACGGAACAGCTGGCGCGCCGCCTTCGGCGCCTGCCCGCGTTCCTTTTCCCGACGTGCCTGCAGCAGCCATTGCCGCAGGCGCTGCCGTTCCGCTGCGGGATGACGCTCGCACACCTCGTCCACCACGCTATCACCTTCCTGCAGCAGGCGGTCACGCAGTTGCTCCAGCTGGTGAAAGTGGTGTGCAGACTCACGTGACTGGCGGTTACGTTGTTCCAGCGCGGCGCGAATGGGCGCGGCATCTATATCGCGCATCAGCTTGCCGATATATTGCAGCTGCCGCTTGCGTCCGCCATGGGCCGTGATGGTCTTGGCCTGGTCCACGGCGTCGCGCAGGTCCTGGGGCATGGGGATGCTGTCCAGGGCCGAGGCGGACAGCTCGAGCAATTCCCCGCCCAGTTCCTGCAGGGCGGTCATGTCACGCTTGCGCTGTGACTTGCTGGGCGGCTCATCGTACCTTTCGTTGTCTTCTTCGTGCATGGGATTCCGGGTGGCTGTGGTGCGTGGGGATTTCAACGGCGGCACTTGTCGTCCTGGTTCAGGCTGTCCAGGCGGCCGTGGATTTCCTGCAGGTCATTGCAGGCGATGATGCTCTCCACGTGCTGTTGCGCCTCACGCTTGGAACAGCGGGTGATGCAGTCCTTTACTTCCAGGATGCTGGAGGGGTACATGCTGAACTGGGTGAGGCCCATGCCCAGCAACAGCCGGGTGAAACGCGGGTCACCGGCCATTTCACCGCACATGGACACGGGAATATCCGCGGCCTGGCCAGCCTGGATGATGAGCTGGATGAGGCGCAGCACCGCCGGGTGCAGGGGATCATAGAGATAGGCCACCTCGTCGTCGATACGGTCGATGGCCAGGGTGTACTGGATCAGGTCGTTGGTGCCAATGGACATGAAGTCCAGTTTTGCGGCGAAGCAGGGTGCGGTAAGGGCGGCGGCGGGGATCTCGATCATGCCGCCGATGGGCAAGTGGGGGTCGAAGGCATGGCCCTCGGCGCGCAGCTGCTCCTTGGTTTCCTCCAGCAGGCCCAGCACCTGGTTGAGTTCCTGCAGGTTAGACAGCATGGGAATCATGATGCGGGTGGGACCCGCGGCGGAGGCGCGCAGGATGGCGCGCAGCTGGGGGCGGAACAGGTCCAGGTCCTTGAGACACAGGCGGATGGCACGCAGGCCCAAGGCCGGGTTGCTGCTGCTGCGCTCGGGCAGCGGCCCGCTGTCCACCTTCTTGTCGGCACCGAGATCCAGGGTGCGGATGGTGACCGGCAGGCCCTCCATGGCCTGGATCACCGACCGGTACTGCTCCAGCTGTTCTTCCTCGGACGGGATGTCCGTGCGATTCATGAACAGGAATTCGGTGCGATACAGGCCGATACCTTCGGCGCCCACGGCCAGGGTGCGCTCCATGTCCTGGGGTAGTTCGATATTCGACAGCAGCTGCACGCGTACCCCGTCGCGGGTAATGGCGGCGGTGCCTTTCAGGAGCTCCAGGTTTTCCCGGCGATCACTTTCCGCATCCTGCAGTTTCCGGTAGTGAGACAGCAGGCCGGCATCGGCACCGGCCAATACCAGGCCCTGCTCGCCATCCAGAATGATGGTTTCATCGTCCTGGATGTAGCGCCGCGCACTGTGCGCGCCGACGATGGCGGGGATGCCCAGGCTGCGGGCCAGGATCGCCGTATGGGACAGGGGGCCGCCGAACTCGGTTACAAAGGCTGCCACGCCCTGGTGATGCAGCAGCACCGTGTCCGAGGGGGTCAGGTCGCTGGCGAAGACGATGGTGCCTGTGAGGTCGAAACCGACGTTGCCGTGATCCTCTGCCCCGGAGACCAGGATACGCAGGATGCGATGGATGACATGGTTGACGTCATCCTTGCGGGTGCGCAGGTAGGGATCATCCATTTCATCGAACACCGCGGCCAGGGCTTCCTGTTGCAGTTTCAGGGCCCACTCGGCATTGCACTGTTGTTCGCGTATGGATTGCACCGGCACGTGTACCAGGCTGGAATCCTGCAGCATCAGCAGGTGGGTGTCGATGAACTCGACGATGTCCTTGCGCGTGGCCTCGGGGATCTGGTCGCGGATGGCGCTAAGTTGCCGGCGGGCGACCTCCACGGCCTGTTGGTAGCGCCGTATTTCCTGGTCCACGACCTCAATGGCGATATGCTGCTCGCGAACCTCCAGGGCATCCTGCTGCAACACGTGTGCCTTGCCGATGACAATGCCGCGTGATACGCCGATGCCGGAGAGGATGAAGGACATGGCCAGAGCCTATTCGGCCTCCTCGAAACGACGTGCAATCAGGTCGCCGATTTGCTGGACGGCCTGATCGGCATCCCCGCCATCGGCATAGACGGTGATGGTGGAGCCCTTGGATGCCGCCAGCAGCATCACACCCATGATGCTCTTGCCATTGACCTTCTGACCGTTGCGGCCGATCTGGATATCACTATCGAATTGCGAAGCGAGAGTAACGAGCTTGGCCGCCGCGCGTGCATGCAGTCCCAGTTTGTTGATGATTTCACAGTCCAGTTGAGGCATGTCAGCGATCGATCCTGGTTTTACAAAGCATTACACCATCGCGGCCGCCACTGATGGCCTTGTGGGTCAGTTCGTCGAGGTGCAGGGAAGGATAGTTGAGCACTCGCACGAGCATGGGAAGATTGACCCCGGCGATGACATTGGCCTTGCAGGCGCTCTGCAGGCGACAGGAGATGTTGCTGGGCGTGGAACCGAACAGGTCGGTCAGCACCAGGACCCCGTCACCCTCGTCCAGGGCCGCGGCTGCCGCTCGCGCCTGTTCGAAAATGGTGTCGGGATTGCAGTCGCTGGCGGCTTCCAGGGTCTTCGCGGCCAGGGGGCAGCAGCCGAGGATGTCGGTGGCGGATTTCAGCAGGGCCGGGCCGAGGTGACCGTGGGTGATGATCAGCAGGCCGACGCTCATGGCAGTTCCCGGTGGCGCAGGGCGACATTCTGGTGGTGCTCCCGGAACCAGGCGGCCAGCCGTTCGGTGAGGTACACCGAGCGGTGTTGGCCGCCGGTGCAACCGATGGCCACGGTCAGGTAGCTGCGTTTGTCGGCCTTGAAGTGCGGCAGCCAGTATTGCAGGAAGTCACGGATCTGTTCGTACATGGTCAGTGCCAGTTCATGCTGGTCGAGGAAATCCGCCACGGCCGGGTCGCGGCCGGTAAGGGGGCGCAGGTTCGGGTCCCAGTGGGGGTTGGGCAGGCAACGGGCATCGAAGACGAAATCCGCATCACCGGGTATGCCGTGCTTGAAGCCGAAGGATTCGAACAGCAGGGACAGGTCGCGGTTTTCGACGGAACCGACCCGTTCCTGAACCAGGTCACGCAGTTGGTGCACATTGGTGTGGCTGGTATCGATGAACAGGTTGGCATTCTGGGCGATGGGGTTCAACAGTTCCCGTTCCCGGGCGATGGCATCGGCCAGGGAAACCTGCTTGCCGCTCAGGGGGTGCTTGCGGCGGGTTTCGCTGAAGCGCTTGAGCAGGGTCGGTTCGTCGGCCTGCAGGAAGATGATCTGGCATTCGATGTCCTGGGCGCGCAGTTCGCCGAGGATGGTGCTGAAACGCTGCAGTTGGTCGGGATGGTTACGGGCATCGATACCGATGGCAACCCGCTCCGGCGCCCGGTCGCTGTTTTCCTCCATCAGGTGCCGGGCGAAGGTGGCCAGCAGGCCCACGGGGAGATTGTCGATGCAATAGAACCCGACGTCCTCCAGGGTATGCAGGGCGACGCTCTTGCCCGAGCCCGACAGGCCGCTGATGATCAGTAGCTTCATGAGGATGCATTGTCCATGAAATGGGCCTGGCGCGCGATGAATTCAGCGCTGGCGTCACGGCCCTTCAGGTACAGCAGGTGGTTGCGGACAGCGGCTTCGGCCAGTACCGCGAGGTTGCGTCCCGGTGCCACCGGCAGGGTGATCTCCGGGATATCGACTCCCAGTATGGTGCGTGTGGCGCGACTGCCCTGCAAGCGGTCGATGGTACGGATCTGGGAGTCGCTCATATCCTCGAGGCGGATGATCAGGCGCAGGTTGCGATTCTGCTTGATCGCGCTATCTCCGAACATGGAGCGGATATTGAGAATACCCAGGCCTCGCACCTCGAGAAAATCCTCCAGCATGGGCGGGCAGCGGCCATTGAGGATGTCCGGCGCCAGGCGGGCGAACTCCGGCGCGTCGTCCGCCACCAGGCGATGGCCGCGGGCGACCAGTTCCAGTGCCAGTTCGCTCTTGCCGATGCTGGCATTGCCCGCGATCAGTACCCCGACCCCCATGATTTCCATGAAGACTCCGTGCAGGGTGGTTTTCTTCGCCAGCAGGTTGGCGAGGTGATACTGCAGATGTTCTACCAGGTATTGGGAGGGCCGGGTGGAGGACCAGATGGGCGTGGGTGAACCCTTGGTGCGCTGTAGCATCTCTTCCCCGGCCTTTTGTCCATCGGCCATGATGACCAGGTCGGATATGCCCGAGAACAGCAGGTCCAGGCTGTCCAGGCGGGTGTTCTTGCGCAATTGGCGCAACCAGGCAAATTCGCTCGCGCCGATCACCTGGATGCGGTGGGGGTGGATGAGATTGAGATAGCCGGCCAGGGATACGTCAGGGTCCTGGATCTGGTCACCCCGGAGCGGGTTCGACCCGTGATCCTTACCGGTGACCCACCGCAGGCCAAGTCTGTCGCGCAGGGCCTCGAACAGACTTTGGACCGTGGGCGTCTCGTTCATGCGGTGGCGCGGTGCAGTTCCCAGCCGTCCAGGGCGCGCAATAGTTGCTCGGCGTCCTGGCTGGCGCGCAGGTTCTCGCAGAGCTTGCGATCGCTGAACATCCGGGCCAGGGCCGCCAGGATTTGCAGGTGCTCGTCAGTGGAGGCCTCGGGCACCACCAGGGCGAACAACAGGTCCACGGGCTGGTGATCCACGGCGTCATAATCCACGCCGTTCTTCAGGGTGATGATGGCGCCGACGGGTGCATCGATGCCGGTCATGCGACCGTGGGGAATGGCCACGCCGGTGCCGAGGCCCGTGCTGCCGAGCCGTTCCCGGTTGAGCAGACTGTCGAAGATATCCACTTCCGCGAGACTGGGGATGCTCGCGGCGAGCAGACCTGCCAGGGCCTCCAGCACCCGTTTCTTGCTGGTGAGATCCTGTTGGCAGGCGATGCGATCAGCGGTGAGTAAATGCGTAATATGCATGTCGTGCGGCCCGTGAGCCCCGTTGCGGAAACGGGGCTCCTTAGCGAGTGATTAGAACTGGGTCTTGATGGAACCTTCGGCGCGATGGTGGTCGGTGATCTTTTCCTTGTGCTTCTTCACCTGGCGATCGAGCTTGTCCACCAGACCGTCGATGGCGGCGTACATGTCTTCTTCGATGGCATCGGCGAACAGGGTGCCACCGCTGATGTGCATGGTGGCTTCCGCCTTGTGACGCAGCTTCTCCACGCCGAGTACCACGTGGACATCGGTTACATGATCGAAATGTCGTTCCAGGCGGTCGAACTTGCTGTTCACGTAGTCACGCAGCGGTTCGGTGATATCCACATGATGTCCGGTCAGATTGATGTTCATTCAGGTACTCCTCGTCCTTTGCCTAAGCCAGGCGTTTGCGTTCATTGGAAGGAGGGATAGACATCGCCTCCCGATACTTTGCCACCGTTCGGCGCGCGACATTGATTCCCTGGTCGGCGAGCAGATCGGCGATTTTGCTGTCACTCAAGGGTTTTACGGTATTTTCCGCCGCCACCAGTTTCTTGATGATGGCGCGGATGGCCGTGGCGGAACATTCGCCGCCATCCGCGGTACCCACGTGGCTGGAAAAGAAAAACTTGAACTCGAAAATGCCACGCGGGGTATGCATGTATTTCTGGGTGGTGACCCGTGAGATGGTGGACTCGTGCATTTCCACGGCTTCCGCGATGTCGCGCAACACCAGCGGTTTCATGGCTTCGTCGCCGTATTCGAAGAAACCGTGCTGGCGATCCACGATACAGCGCGCCACCTTGAGCAGGGTTTCATGGCGACTTTGCAGGCTCTTCAGGAACCAGCGCGCCTCTTGCAGGTGATTGCGCAGGTAGTTGTTGTCCTCGCTGTTGTCGGCGCGGCGTACCAGACTGGCGTAGTACTGGTTGATGCGCAGGCGGGGAATGGCGTCGGTGTTCAGTTCCACGACCCATTGACCCTTGCGCTTGGTAACGAAGACATCGGGGACCACATACTGTGCCGCGTTTTTCGCCAGTTGCGAACCCGGACGCGGGTTCATGGATTGAATGAGCTCGATGACCTGGCGCAATTCCGCTTCCGTCAGCTTCATGCGCCGCATGAGCTGAGTATAGTCCCGATTGGCCAGCAGATTCAGGTGTTCTGCGGCGAGTTGGCGCGCTTCCATGACCCAGGGGGTGGCGGGATCCAGCTGGGCGAGCTGAATACCCAGGCATTCCGCGGGGTCGCGCGCACCGACCCCGAGGGGATCGAACTGCTGGATGCGGTGCAGTACCGCCTCGACCTCGTCCAGTTCCAGGTCGGCATCTTCACCCAGTTCCCGCACCAGACCCTGGTGGATGTCCTCGATGTCCGTGCCCAGGTAGCCGTCATCATTGATGGAGTCGATGATGGACGTGGCGATCAGGCGGTCCCGGTCGCTGAAGGGGGTCAGGCCGAGCTGCCACATCAGGTGCTGGTAGAGGTCTTCGGTTTCGCCGTTGTGGGTTTCGAGAAAATCGCGGTTGTCGTCGTTGCCGGGGGCGCTGTAGCTGGTCTGGCCCATGTCACCCATGTCGAAGGTGTCTTCCCAGGTGCTGTCCAGGGCCAGCTCGTCAGGCATGGTGTCTTCGGCCGGACGTTCCGGCAGTTCCGTTACGGCATCGGTCTCGGCTTTTTGTTCCGAGATCTGCAGTTTTTCGTCGGCGGCGTTGTCATCGGTCAGGGATTCCGCATGGTCGAGATCGTCCATGCTTTCGCTGTCGGAGGGTTCCAGCATCAGGTTGGAATCCAGGACCGTCTGTACCTCCAGCTGCAGCTCCAGGGTCGACAACTGCAGCAGGCGGATGGCCTGTTGCAGCTGCGGAGTCATGGTGAGGTGCTGACCAAGACGTAACTGTATGGATTGCTTCATGTTTTAGTTGAAGTCAGCCGTAGATGTCGCATGAAGCGATTCTACTGCATAGTTCGTGCCATTGGGAGGGGTAACGGGTGTAATAAGGGTCACAGCCGGAATTCGTCGCCCAGGTAGACTTCCCGCACCTGGCGGTTGGCGAGGATGGCCTCGGGCGGGCCCGCGGCGATCACCTGCCCGGAACCCATGATATAGGCCCGGCCGCAGATGCCCAGGGTCTCGCGCACATTATGGTCCGTGATCAGGATGCCGATGCCGCGCTCGCTGAGATGGCGGATGATGCGCTGGATGTCCACCACGGAAATGGGGTCCACCCCGGCGAAGGGTTCGTCGAGCAGGATGAAACGCGGCTCGGCCGCCAGGGCGCGGGCGATCTCCACCCGCCGGCGCTCGCCGCCGGACAGGCTCACCCCGGCCTGATCGCGCAGGTGGGCCACGTGCAGTTCCTGCAGCAGTTCCTCCAGGCGTTCCTCCCGGGCGCGGCGATCCATCCCGGGGCGGGTCTCCAGCACGGCCATCAGGTTCTGGGCCACGCTCAGCTTGCGGAAGATGGAAGGCTCCTGGGGCAGGTAGCCGACCCCGGCACGGGCGCGGGCATGCATGGGTTTGCGGGTCAGGTCCTGGTCGTCCAGGTGAATGCTGCCGGCATCACAGGGCACCAGGCCGACGATCATATAGAAGCAGGTGGTCTTGCCCGCGCCATTGGGACCCAGCAGGCCGACCACCTCGCCACTGCGGACCTCGAGGCTCACATCGCCGACCACCTGGCGCGACTGGTAGCGTTTCCCCAGTTGTTGGGCGCTCAGCAGGCTCATTCGCTGGCTTGCCCCTCGGTGTTGGGCCTGGGTTGCAGGATGATGTGCACCCGCTGGCCACCTTCCGGGTCTCCGCCCAACACCCGGTCCTGGGCCACTTCATAGACGATGCGATCGCTGCGGAAGCTGTCCTGGCCCTGCCAGGCAACGGCTTCCTCGAGCAGGATCAGTCGCTCGGGATCGGCGTAATACTCCATGCGCAGGGCCTCGGCCCGCATGTCTTGGTCCTTGCCGTCGGGGCGTTGCCGGTAGGTGGCCGGCTTGCCCAGCAGGATGACCCGATCCAGGTTGGCGCCATCCTGGTACACGGTCATGTGCTCGCCGGTGAGCACCAGGGTGCCCTGGGTGACCCGAACATTGCCGATGTAGATGCTGACGCCTTTCTGGTCGTCCAGCTCGGCCTGGTCGGATTCGATATGCATGGGTTGCTCGCGGTCGCTGGACAGGGCCCAGGACGGCAGGGGCAGACACAGACACAGCAGTAACAGCCAGTGTTCAGGGTTTGCGCGGTTCATGTACACCTCGTACCTCGGAAAGCAGTTCCATGCGGCCCTCGCCCAGCCAGCCGCGCATGCCGACCGCCGTCACATCCCAGCCCGTGCCCAGGAAT
This sequence comes from Gammaproteobacteria bacterium, assembly GCA_026197075.1. Lineage (GTDB taxonomy): Bacteria > Pseudomonadota > Gammaproteobacteria > DSM-19610 > DSM-19610 > JAIVHA01. The sequence goes on from JAPHQV010000022.1 coordinate 36,781, forward strand.
CTGACCGGCAGGTCGGTCTCCACGTATTCGTCATCGGGCAGCGCCAGCAGTTCCTCGGTGAGCATGGTCATGGGCGCCACCTCGGCCGTGGCCACGCGCTCCACGACCACCTCGCGCTGCAGGCGCACCCGTTCCCCGGCGGGACCGATCCAGGCGAAGCGGGCACTGATCTGCCAGTCCGGCGCCTGTGGCCGGTAGATTTCCATGTAGGGCTCGTCCACCTCGGCGGTGTCGTCGTCGGGATAATGCTCCAGGTGCGTGCCCTGGATACGATGCTTCGGTTGCCCGGTCTCGTCCATGGCCACCAGGATGAAATCATCCAGGAAAAAATCCGGCCGATGCACGCGGGCGCGATCCTCCGCCTCACCGCTGAGCTGCACCTCGCTCAACAGCCACCAACTGAGCACGGCGGCGCCCAGCAGGATGGTGATCAGCAACAGGTTACGGCGCAGGAACATCGTCTAGAGGTACTTCGCCATTTCTTCGTCCAGCTTGCCCATGGCCTCGAGCAGCATTTCGCAGACGTCGCGGCCGGCGCCGCGGCCGCCGCCACTGGGGGTTTGCCAGTGGGCGTGTTTTTTCACCAGCGGATGGGCGTCCTGCACGGCGATGGCCAGGCCCACCTGGCGCATGACCGGCAGGTCCACCACGTCATCGCCCACGTAGGCCACCTGGTCCGCGGACAGATTCATTTCCGCCAGCAGTTCGAGGAAGGCTACCGTCTTGTCGTGCTGGCCCTGGTAGATGCGCTTCACGCCCAGGTTCGCCATGCGATGCTTGACCACTTCGGAGGTCCGGCCGGTGATGATGGCGACCTCCATTCCGTGGCTGAGCAGCATCTTGATGCCGTGACCATCACGGGAATGAAAGGCCTTGTATTCCTGGCCGTCATCGCCGAGGAACAGACTGCCATCGGTAAGTACCCCATCCACATCGAAGATGAGCAGGCGGATGCGTGCGGCTTTTTCCAGTATATCCTTCATATCGATTCCAGGGAGATCGGTTTGTGTATTGCAGTCCTCAGACCACGCCGGCACGCAACAGGTCGTGCATGTTCAGGGCGCCGACGGGTTCCTGCTGTGCATTGACCACGATCAGGCCGTTGATCTTCTTGCTGTCCATCACCTGCAGCGCCTCTGCCGCGAGGACCCCGGGCTGGATGGTCCTGGGGGCGCGGGTCATGACTTCATGGATGGGCGTGGTGTGGATGTCCACGCCCCGGTCCAGGGTGCGGCGCAGGTCACCGTCGGTGAACAGGCCGGTGAGCTTGCCCTGTGCGTCCACCACGGCGGTCATGCCCAGGCGCTTGGCGGTCATCTCCAGCAGGGCATCGCGCAAGGAGGTGTCCTCCCGTACCCGGGGAATGGCGTCGCCGGTGTGCATGATGTCGTCGATGAGCAGCAACAGGCGCCGGCCCAGCGCACCGGCCGGGTGGGAGCGGGCGAAATCATCGGCGGTGAAGCCGCGTGCATCCAGCAGGGAGATGGCCAGGGCATCGCCCATGACCAAGGCGGCGGTGGTGCTGGAGGTGGGGGCCAGGTCCAGCGGGCAGGCCTCCTTCTCCACGCCCACGTCCAGGTTCACCGTGGCGGCCCGCGCCAGGGTGGAGTGTGGCTTGCCGGTGAGGGCGATGAGGGGCACATCGAGGCGCTTGATTATGGGCAGGATGGTGAGGATCTCCGCCGTCTCGCCGGAGTTGGACAGGGCCAGGACCACATCCTTGGGCGTGATCATACCCAGGTCGCCGTGACTGGCCTCGCCGGGATGGACGAAGAAGGCCGGGGTGCCGGTACTGGCCAGGGTGGCGGCGATCTTGTTGCCGATGTGGCCGGACTTGCCCATACCGATCACCACCACGCGTCCCTCGCAGGCGAGCATCAGCTGGCAGGCCCTGGCGAACAGGCTGTCGATGCGCGCGGCGAGCTGGCTCACGGCGCGGGCTTCGGTTTCGATCACGGCCAGGCCGAGGCGGAGCAGGGTTTGTTCGTTCATGATTGGCGTGAGTGCGGCATCAGGCGGTGGCAAGGGTGGTGAAGTATAACAGGGCCAGGTAGCCGCCATAGCAGGCGAGCAGGAAGGCCCCCTCGAAGCGCTTGATATGGCCGTGGCCACGCACGCCATAGGCCAGCACCAGTAACAGCAGGGTCAGGCCGATCATGACGGGAAAGTCGCGTGTCACCACTGCAGGCTCGATCGCCGCGGGGTGAATCAGTCCCGGCAGGCCCAGCACCGCCAGCAGGTTGAACATGTTGGAACCGATGACATTGCCGATGGCGATGTCGTGTTCGCCCTTGAGGGCACTCATTACCGAGGCGGCCAGTTCCGGCAGGCTGGTGCCGATGGCGACGATGGTCAGGCCGATGACCAGGTCGCTGACCCCCAGGGCGTGGGCAATCTCCACCGAACCCCATACCAGCATGCGCGAACTGACCATCAGCACCACCAGGCCCAGCAGGGTCCACAGCAGGGCCTTGCCGGTGCTCAGGTCGCGCGGGATCTCGGCGTCGAACTCGCCGATCATGGGCTCGGTCTGCTGGGAACGCAGGCCCAGCCAGACCACGCCGGCGGCCAGTACGAACATGCCACCGACCAGGATTACCCCGTCCATGAGACCAAGGTGGTTGTCCCACAACAGTAGCAGGGCGACCAGCATGATGGTCAGCAGGATGGGAAACTCGCGGCGCAGGATCTGGGAGTTCACCTGCAGGGGGGCAATGACCGCGGTGAGGCCGAGGATGAGGGCGACGTTGGTGATGTTGGAACCCAGGGCATTGCCCACGGCGAGACCAGGATTGCCCTGCAGGGCGGCGACGATGGACACCAGGATCTCCGGTGCCGAGGTGCCGAAGCCGACGATGGTCAGGCCGATGATCAGTGGTGACACGCCCAGGTTGCGGGCGGTGGCGGCGGCGCCGGTAACAAACCGGTCCGCGCCCCAGACGAGCAGGGCGAAGCCGACGATGACTGCGAGCAATTCTATCCACATAGGGGCGCTATCTTACCGCCGGGGCGCACATAAGAACACGCTGCCTGCGACAGTGAATGCCGCCAGGCCGAATCCCGAGTGTCCGGATTCCTGCACTGACCCGCTCCTGTTTGGGCGAAACCCGATGGGGCATCAGGTGGCCTGGGTACGTTCCGCGCCGCAACGTGTACAGCGAAAGCGTGTCACCAGTTTGCCGGTCTTGACGTCGAAGGGGGTGCCCGGCACGGGCTGCCATTTGTGATACCCGCGCTTGCACAGGGTGTTTCCCGGGTTTCGCTTTGCGGCCGTGGGTTTTTTGAAGGGGATGACATTGCTCATGCAGGTAAGCCGGATCAGTCGGAACTGACGCCATCATACCCCGCCATCCGGGTGCCGGGACAGTCGTTCCGGGCAGGTTTGCGGGACCGCGGCCGACACGGTACAGTGCGCGCTGATTACCCCCGGAAACCCTGCCGACCATGGCCGCCGATCCTCCTGTCACCTCTGCACCACAAGATCCCCTGGTGTGTATCCGCGGGTTGCGCTTCACGCGCGGCAGCCGCGTGATCTTCGATGGCGTGGACCTGGATATTCCCCGTGGCAAGGTCACCGCCATCATGGGTCCCAGCGGTACCGGCAAGACCACCCTGCTGCGGCTGATCGGCGGGCAGCTCAAGCCCATGGCCGGATCGGTGCTGGTGGATGGCCAGCAGGTCGCGAAGCTGGGTCACGGCGAGTTGTATGCCCTGCGCCAGCGCATGGGCATGCTGTTCCAGAGCGGTGCCCTGCTGACGGACCTCAATGTATTCGACAACGTGGCCTTTCCCCTGCGCGAGCATACGGATCTGCCGGAAGCCATGATTCGCGACATCGTGCTCATGAAGCTGGAGGCAGTGGGTCTGCGTGGCGGCCACCAGTTACTCACCAATGAACTGTCCGGCGGCATGGCCCGGCGCGTGGCGCTGGCGCGGGCCATCGCCCTGGATCCCATGATGGTCATGTATGACGAGCCCTTTGCCGGCCAGGACCCGATCTCCATGGGTGTGCTGGTGAAGCTGATACGCCTGCTCAACGATGCCATGGGACTGACCAGTATCGTGGTGACCCATGACGTCCCCGAGGCCATGGGTATCGCTGATCACCTCTACCTGATTTCCGATGGCAAGGTGGTGGAGCAGGGCAGTCCGGCACAATTGGAGGCCTCGTCCTCGGACTGGGTGCACCAGTTCCTCCATGGTGAACCCGATGGCCCGGTCCCCTTTCATTATCCGGCGCCGGACTTTTTCGATGACCTCATGGCGGGGGAGCAATAGGCCATGGCGGGCATGATTCGACGGCTGGGACGCTGGGGGCTGAGTTTCTTCGAGCGTTTGGGGCGCGGTCACCTGTTCCTGCTCGAGGCGCTGGCGGGGCTGCCCAGCCTGTTGTCCCGGCCGGGCCTGGTGGTGCAGCAACTTTATTCCGTGGGGGTGTTGTCGCTACTGATCATCGTGGTGTCCGGCCTGTTCGTGGGCATGGTGCTGGGTTTGCAGGGCTATAACACCCTGGTGGGTTTTGGCGCCGAGCAGTCCCTGGGCATGCTGGTGGCCCTGACCCTGGTAAGGGAGATGGGGCCGGTGGTCACCGCGCTGCTGTTTGCCGGACGTGCCGGATCGGCGCTCACCGCCGAGATCGGCCTGATGAAGGCGACCGAACAGCTGTCGGGCATGGAAATGATGGCGGTGGATCCCATGCGCCGCGTGGTGGCACCGCGCTTCCTGGCGGGTTTCATCTCCATGCCCCTGCTGGCGGCCATCTTCAGCACGGTGGGTATTTACGGTGGTTATTTCGTCGGTGTCGGCCTGTTGGGCGTGGACGCCGGTGCCTTCTGGTCGCAGATCCAGGACAAGGTGGATCTGCACGAGGATATCTATAATGGGGTCATCAAGAGCCTGGTATTCGGTTTCGCGGTGACCTGGATCGCGGTGTTCGAAGGCTATGATGCCACTCCCACCTCGGAAGGCGTCAGCCGTGCCACCACCCGTACGGTGGTGCATGGCGCGCTGGCGGTGCTGGCGTTGAACTTCGTGCTCACCGCGCTGATGTTTGGGGAAATCTGATCATGATGCAGAGCAAGACAGTGGAGATCGCGGTGGGCATCTTCGTGGCCCTGGGCCTCGGTGCCCTGTTCATACTGGCCATGCAGGTGAGCAATCTCAGTAACCTGGGTGGCGATGACGGCTATGAGGTCCGGGCCGGCTTTGACAACATCGGCGGGTTGAAGGTGCGATCGCCGGTGACAGTGGCGGGTGTGCGGGTGGGCCGGGTGGCTGCCATCGACTACGACGATGAAAATTACCAGGCCGAGGTGATCCTGCGCATCGATCCGCGCTTCGATGCCTTTCCCCTGGATACCTCGGCCAGCATCTTCACCTCCGGCCTGCTGGGCGAACAGTACGTGGCCCTGGAGCCCGGCGGTGATATGGAGTACCTGCGCGATGGTGACCGCATCACCTTGACCCAGTCGGCCCTGGTGCTGGAACAGCTCATCGGCAAGTTCCTGTTCAGCCAGGCCGACAAGGAGTAGGCCATGGCCGAGGCCAGCTCAATCGAGGCCCGCGCCGCCGGCGAGGTGGCGGTCAGTGGCCTGCTGGAATTCGCCACGGTAACGGCGTTGCTGGCACCGCTGGAAGCCTTGTTGCCAGAGACGGGCAGCCTGCGGGTGGATCTCGGTGCCGTGCGTCACACCGACAGCGCCGGTCTCGCGCTGCTGGTGCATTGGCAACGCCTGGCGCGCCAGCGCGGCCTGGACCTCGAATTCCACCATGCCCCGGACCAGCTCATGGACATGGCCCGCCTCAGCGGCCTCGATGACATCCTGCCCTTGCGGGGCGCGCCGACGGCCTGAGCCGCCGGC
>JAPHQV010000019.1 GCA_026197075.1 Gammaproteobacteria bacterium
GACACCTTCATCGAGAAGGACGCCTCCATCAACGAGCACATCGAGCAGATGCGCCTGTCGGCCACCAAGGCCCTGCTGGAGCGCCGGGATACTGTGCTGGTGGCCTCGGTGTCGGCCATCTACGGCCTGGGCGACCCGCGTGCCTACCTGGGCATGGTGCTGCACCTGGTGCGCGGCGAGCGCCTCGACCAGCGTTTCCTGCTGCGCCGCCTGGCGGAGCTGCAATACACCCGCAACGACATCGAACTGCAGCGCGCCACCTACCGGGTGCGTGGCGAGGTCATCGACATCTTCCCGGCGGAATCCGACCGCGAGGCGGTGCGGGTGGAGCTGTTCGACGACGAGATCGAGGGCCTGAGCTATTTCGACCCCCTCACCGGCGAGGTGCTGCAGCGGGTACCGCGCCTGACGGTCTACCCCAAGAGCCACTACGTGACCCCGCGCGAGACCATCCTGGGCGCCATCGACCTCATCAAGGGGGAGCTGCGCGAGCGCCTGCAGCAGCTGCGCGACAACGACAAGCTGGTCGAGGCCCAGCGCCTGGAGCAGCGTACCCAGTTCGACATCGAGATGATGCAGGAGCTGGGCTACTGCTCGGGTATCGAGAACTATTCGCGTTATCTTTCCGGGCGTCAGGCCGGCGAGCCGCCGCCGACCCTGTTCGACTACCTGCCCGAGGACGCCCTGCTGGTGATCGACGAATCCCATGTCACCATCCCGCAGCTGGGGGGCATGTACAAGGGTGACCGCTCGCGCAAGGAAAACCTGGTGGAATACGGCTTCCGGCTGCCTTCCGCCCTGGACAACCGCCCCATGCGCTTCGACGAGTTCGAGCGCCTGGCGCCGCAGACCATCTTCGTGTCCGCCACCCCTGGCGCCTACGAGGCGACCCACGCCGGCCAGGTGGTGGAACAGGTAGTGCGGCCCACCGGCTTGGTGGACCCGGAGGTGGAGGTGCGCCCGGCCAGCACCCAGGTGGACGACCTCCTGTCCGAGATCCACAAGCGGGTGGCCCTGGGGGACCGGGTGCTGGTCACCACCCTGACCAAGCGCATGGCCGAGGACCTGACCGAGTACCTGGACGAACACGGGGCGCGGGTGCGCTACCTGCACTCGGACATCGACACCGTGGAGCGGGTGGAGATCATCCGCGACCTGCGCCTGGGCGAATTCGACGTGCTGGTGGGCATCAACCTGCTGCGCGAGGGCCTGGACATGCCCGAGGTGTCCCTGGTGGCCATCCTCGATGCCGACAAGGAGGGCTTCCTGCGCTCCGACCGCTCCCTGATCCAGACCATCGGCCGCGCCGCCCGCAACCTGCGTGGCAAGGCCATCCTCTATGCCGACCGGGTTACCGGCTCCATGGAGCGGGCCATGGGCGAAACGGAGCGGCGCCGGGAAAAACAGGTGGCCTTCAACGAGGCCCACGGCATCACCCCCCAGAGCATCGTCAAGAGCATTACCGACATCATGGAGGGCGCAGTACCCGGCTCCGGGGCGCCGCTGTCGGCGCGCCGCTTCGCGGCCGTTGCCGAGGAACTGGCCGAGTACGCCCGCCTGTCCCCCGCCGAACTGCGCAAACGCATCGAGGCCCTGCGCCGCCAGATGCAGGAGCACGCCCGCAACCTGGAGTTCGAGGACGCCGCCCGGCTGCGCGACGAGATCCGTCACCTGGAGGAGGCCAACCTGGGCATGCTGGAGCGGGAGGGCAGCTGACGCAGGCTGTCGGGCTGAAGCCAAACCGGGGACAGATTTCAAATCTGTCCCCTTCCGGGAGTTGCCAGGTGCGCACTAAACCCTGTATATTCCGCCTTTCTTCAGGCGCGTAGCTCAGTTGGTTAGAGCACCACCTTGACATGGTGGGGGTCGTTGGTTCGAGTCCAATCGCGCCTACCAAATTCCTGAAGGTATGATTCGCTTACGGCCCTTATGGGCCGGTAAGTCGATCGGTCAGGAACACTTCCGTGTTCTCTCCGCGGCGCCCTTCGGCAATACCGCAATCAGGATTTCGTTACCCACTGATCTCCGCGTTTCTCGTATTTGTCCTTGACCGCGGACCAGGCTACCTTGTGTGCCACCGTTTCGCGATCATCGTCCCCGGCGCGGTCCTCGGGGGACTTGTATTGATCCCAGGCGTTATTGAAAGCCGCCAGGTAGATCTCCTGGGCATGTTTGGGCAGGTTGTTCTTTACGTTATCCGGCAGTTCGGTCAGTTTCTCATAGGGCATGGTGACCTCCAGCTTGATCTGGTGTTCCTTAAGGTATAGTTCACGCTTGACGCAGCGCTGAATGAGGTTTTTGCAATGAGTTGGTGGGGCAAGATTATCGGTGGCACCTTCGGGTTCATGGCCGGCGGGCCATTGGGCGCACTGTTGGGTGCGGCCCTGGGGCATCAGTTCGATAGCGGCCTGAAACAGTTTGACGCATTGCCTCCAGGTGAGACCGAACGCACGCAGACCGCTTTCTTTGCCGCCTCTTTTTCTGTCATGGGGCATGTGGCCAAGGCCGATGGCCACGTAAGCCGGGACGAGATCGAGCTTGCCCGCCAGGTGATGTCCCAGATGCGGCTCAATGAGCAGCAGCGGCGCCTTGCCATCAATCTCTTCAATGAAGGCAAGGCCACGGATTTTCCTCTCGATGCGGTGCTCGCCCAGCTGCGCCAGGAGTGTCACCGGCGCGCCACCCTGCTGCAGATGTTCCTGGAGATCCAGCTCCATGCTGCCTATGCGGATGGCGAGTTGCACCCTGAAGAAAAGCGGCTGTTGCTCCACGTCTTCGAACGGCTGGGCTTTTCCGCCGCAGAGTTCGCACACCTGGAGGCGCTGGTGCAGGGGGCGCGTCACTTTGGAGATGGTGCCGAGACCACCCCGCGTCCGGACCGCTTGCAGGTAGCCTATGCCATCCTCGGTGTCGCGGCGGAGGCCGAGGATGCCGAGGTCAAACGCACCTACCGTCGCTTGATGAACCAGCACCATCCGGACAAGCTGGTATCCAGGGGCTTGCCCGAAGAGATGGTCAAGCTGGCGACGGACAAGACCATCGAGATCAAGGCGGCCTACGAGATGGTGAAAAAGGCCCGGGGCATGCGCTGACGGGTGCGCCAGGCCCGACCGCGGGCCGGGTTGGGTTTGACGGCCCTCCGAGGTCTGTGTACCATTCGCACTCCTTCCTGTAAGTGTTTGATTTACAGAACGAGGGCGGTTTCAAAATCTGCCCACCCTTTACTATTGTTTGGTTACGCATGTGGCCCCTCGTATCGGTCACCACTGGAGAGATGTGAATGCCCACCATTACCCTTCCCGACGGCAACCAGCGCCAGTTCGACCATCCGGTAACCGTACATGATGTCGCCGCCGCCATCGGCCCCGGCCTGGCCAAGGCCGCCCTGGCCGGCAAGGTGGATGACCGCCTGGTGGACACCAGCCATGTCATCGACCGCGATGCACGCCTGGCCATCGTCACCGCCCGGGACGAGGAAGCCCTGGAGCTGCTGCGCCACGACGCGGCCCATGTGATGGCCCAGGCGGTGCAGGAACTGTACCCGGGCACCCAGGTCACCATCGGTCCGGCCATCGAGAACGGCTTCTACTACGACTTCGCCCGCGACGAGCCCTTCACTCCCGATGATCTGCAGGCCATCGAGAAGCGCATGCACGAGATCGTCAAGCGCGACCTGCCCCTGCAGCGCGAGGTGCTGAGCCGCGAGGAAGCCATCAAGACCTTCGGCGAGCTGGGCGAGACCTACAAGGTCGAACTCATCGAGGCCATCCCGGAAGGGGAGGACATCTCCATCTACCGCCAGGGCGACTGGTTCGACGTCTGCCGTGGCCCGCACCTGCCCAGCACCGGCAAGCTCGGCAAGGGCTTCAAGCTCATGAAGCTGGCCGGGGCCTACTGGCGTGGCGATTCCAGCAAAGAGATGCTGCAGCGCATCTACGGCACCGCCTGGCGCGACAAGAAGGAACTGCAGGAATACCTGCACCGCCTGGAAGAGGCGGAGAAGCGTGACCACCGCAAGCTGGGCAAGGCCATGGGCCTGTTCCACACCCAGGAAGAGGCGCCGGGCATGGTGTTCTGGCACGACAACGGCTGGAAGATCTACCTCGAGATCCAGCACTACATCCGCGCCCAGTTGCGCCGCCACGGCTACGAGGAAGTTCACACCCCGCAGGTGCTGGACCGCAGCCTGTGGGAGAAGTCCGGTCACTGGGAGAAGTTCCAGGACATGATGTTCACCACCCATTCCGAGCATCGGGATTACGCGGTGAAGCCCATGAACTGCCCGGCCCACATCCAGATCTTCAACCAGGGCCTGAAGAGCTACCGGGACCTGCCGCTGCGCCTGGCCGAGTTCGGCTCCTGCCACCGCAACGAGCCCTCCGGCACCCTGCACGGCCTGATGCGGGTGCGCAACTTCGTCCAGGACGACGCCCACATCTTCTGCACCGAGGCGCAGATTCTGGACGAGGTGTCGGCCTTCATCGACCTTCTGTACGAGGTCTATGCCGACTTCGGCTTCGAGGAGGTCATCGTCAAGCTGTCCACCCGCCCCGAACAGCGGGTGGGCGAGGACCATCTCTGGGATCAGGCGGAAAAGGCCCTGGAGGACGCCCTCAACCACAAGGGGCTGGCCTGGGACCTGCAGCCGGGCGAGGGGGCCTTCTACGGACCCAAGATCGAGTTTTCCCTCAAGGACTGCCTGTCCCGGGTCTGGCAGCTGGGCACCATCCAGCTGGATTTCTCCATGCCCCAGCGCCTGGGCGCCCATTACATCGCCGAGGACGGCAGCAAGCAGGTGCCGGTCATGCTCCACCGGGCCATCCTGGGCTCCCTGGAGCGTTTTATCGGGATTCTGCTGGAGCACTACGCCGGGGCGCTGCCCGCCTGGCTGGCGCCCACTCAGGCGGTTCTGCTCAATATTACCGACCGCCAGGCCGATTATGTGCGCCGGGTGGAGGAATCCCTGAAAAATCAGGGATTGAGGGTAAAATCGGACTTGAGAAATGAGAAGATCGGCTTTAAAATCCGCGAGCACACGCTGGACCGCGTCCCCTACCTGCTGGTAGTGGGCGATCGGGAGGCGGAAACCGATACCGTGGCCGTGCGCACGCGTGGTGGCAAGGACCTGGGGACCCTGTCCGTCGATGCCTTTGCAAAAGGGCTCGCCACCGAGATCGCGAGCCGCGGCCGTACTGTTTTAGAGGACTACTAGCATCGCTACAGCAAGCAAATCGAAACATCGGGTAAACGAAGATATTACCGCGCGCGAAATCCGCCTGATCGACAGCGAAGGAGAGCAGGTCGGTGTGGTCACCCTGGAAGAGGGACTGCAGAAAGCCGCCGAAGCCGCGCTGGATCTGGTGGAAATCTCACCGCAGGCGGAGCCTCCGGTATGCCGCCTGATGGATTATGGCCGCTTCAAGTTCGACGAGCAGAAGAAGCGCCAGACGGCACGCAAGAAGCAGAAGCAGGTGCAGGTCAAGGAGATCAAGTTCCGCCCGGGCACCGATATAGGCGATTACAAGACCAAGCTGCGCAACCTGATCCGCTTCCTGGAAGAGGGTGACAAGATCAAGGTCACCATGCGCTTCCGCGGTCGGGAGATGGCGCACCAGGAACTGGGCCGTGACATGCTCAAGCGCATCGAGCAGGACCTGGAAGAATACGCAGCCGTGGAGCAGTTTCCAAAGCTGGAAGGGCGCACCATGGTCATGGTCATGGGGCCGAAGAAGAAGTAGTTTTTTTGTTGTCGACCCGGGCTATCACCGCGCCTAGGGCCGACGTGAGACGTCAACGAAGCGGGGAGAAAGAGAAATGCCTAAGATCAAGAGTAACCGGGGCGCCGCCAAGCGCTTCTCGAAAACCGGCTCCGGCGGGTTCAAGCGTGGCCAGTCGCACCTGCGCCACATCCTCACCAAGAAGAGCAGCAAGCGCAAGCGTCAGCTCGGTGCGCCCGCGATGGTCCACGAGGCGGATGCTCCGCTCGTGCGTCGCATGCTTCCGTACGTCTAAGCACGGTTTTGGAGAGAGGATAGAACCATGGCACGAGTAAAACGTGGTGTGCAGGCGCACGCCAGACACAAGAAAGTAATGGACAAGGCGAAGGGCTACTACGGGGCCCGTCGCAAGGTCTACCGGGTCGCCAAGCAGGCCGTCATCAAGGCCGGCCAGTACGCGTATCGCGACCGCCGCCAGCGCAAGCGCCAGTTCCGCGCCCTGTGGATCGCCCGCATCAATGCGGCGGCCCGCGAGAACGGCCTGTCCTACAGCCGTTTGATCAATGGACTGGGCAAGGCCGGGATCGAGATCGACCGCAAGGTGCTCGCCGACCTGGCCGTGTTCGAGAAGGGAGCGTTCAGCGCCCTGGCGGAAAAGGCCAAGGCCAGCCTCGCCGCCTGACGAATCGCGTCAGGGTAGGCGAGGCCGTCAGGCCGGACCGTACGGAACCGGGGGAAAGGCCAACACCTTTCCCCTTTTTTATTCGGGGAACCGTTGTTCATTCGTCATTGCGAGCGTAGCGCGGCAATCTCCAATCTGGATACACGGCGGATGGAGATTGCTTCACTGCGTTCGCAATGACACTGCATGACAAAGGAATCTGCATTGGAAGACTTAGGGGAACTGCAGCAACAGGCCATCGCCGCCATTGAGCAGGCCGTCGATCTCAAGACGCTCGACGATGCCCGGGTGCATTACCTGGGCAAGAAGGGCGTACTGACGGAACAGCTGAAGACGCTCGGCAGCCTGCCCCACGAGGAACGCAAGGCCGCCGGCCAGAAGATCAATGAAGCCAAGCAGGCGGTGCAGCAGGCCATCGAAGCAAGGCGTGCGACCCTCGAGCAGGAAGAGATGGCCAGCCGCCTGGCCGCCGACCGCATCGATGTCACCCTGCCGGGGCGCGGTTCACGCAGTGGCGGCCTGCATCCTGTCACCCGTACCCTGGAACGCATCCAGGACCTGTTCGCCGGCATGGGCTTCGCCGTGGCCGAAGGCCCCGAGATCGAGGACGACTACCACAACTTCGAGGCCCTCAATATTCCGGAGACCCATCCGGCGCGGGCCATGCACGACACCTTCTATTTCGACGCCCACACGGTGCTGCGCACCCACACTTCGCCGGTGCAGATCCGCGTCATGGAACACCAGGCGCCGCCGCTGCGCGTCATCGCCCCGGGCCGTGTCTACCGTTGCGATTCCGACCTGACCCACACCCCCATGTTCCACCAGGTGGAAGGCCTGCTGGTGGACAAGGACGTGAGCTTCGCCGACCTCAAGGGTCTGCTCGACCAGTTCCTCAAGCACTTCTTCGAGCGTGACCTGGGCGTGCGTTTCCGGCCTTCCTATTTCCCCTTCACCGAACCCTCGGCGGAAGTGGACATGGAGTGTGTCATGTGCGGCGGCAAGGGCTGTCGTGTTTGCAGTCACACCGGCTGGCTGGAAGTGCTGGGCTGCGGCATGGTCCACCCCAAGGTATTCGAATCCGTGGGCATCGACAACGAACAGTACACCGGCTTCGCCTTCGGCATGGGCGTGGAGCGCCTGGCCATGCTGCGCTACGGCGTGAACGACCTGCGCCTGTTCTTCGAGAACGACCTGCGCTTCCTGAGGCAGTTCCGCTAAGTGTGCCCGACATTGCATAACCGCGTGTAGGAGCGGGCTCTGCCCGCGAACATTCGCGACCAAGGCCGCTCCTACAGGCAACCAGAAAAAGTGAAACGACATGAAATTCAGTGAACAATGGCTGCGTGAATGGGTGAACCCGCCGCTGACGGCGGCGGAGCTGGCCGAACAGCTGACCATGGCCGGGCTCGAGGTGGACTCGGTGACGCCGGTCGCGGGTACCTTCAGCGGCGTGGTGGTGGGCGAGGTGTTGAGCGTGGAACCGCACCCCGATGCGGACAAGCTGCGGGTGTGTTCGGTCAGTGCCGGTGCGGAGCCCCTGCAGATCGTGTGCGGCGCGCCCAATGTCCGCGTCGGCATGAAGGTGCCCACGGCACTGATCGGCGCCCTGTTGCCTGGCGATTTCAAGATCAAGAAGTCGAAGCTGCGCGGCGTGGAATCCTCCGGCATGCTCTGCTCGGCGCGCGAGTTGGGTTTGTCCGAGGATGCGGCCGGGCTCATGGCGCTGCCCGTTGATGCCCCGGTGGGCGCCGACATCCGTGCCTACCTTGGGCTCGACGATACCTGCATCGAGGTCGATCTGACGCCCAACCGCGGCGACTGCCTGGGTCTGGCCGGTATCGCCCGCGAGATCGGCGTGCTCAACCGTTGCAGCGTGGCGGGGCCGGCCATGGAGCCGGTACCGGCCGGCATCGAAGACACCTTCCCCGTGCAGGTATCCGCTCCCGAGGCCTGTCCGCGCTACCTGGGCCGCGTCATCCGCGGCATCGATCCCAAGGCCGCCACACCGTTATGGATGCAGGAGAAGCTGCGCCGTGGCGGGATCCGCAGCCTGGGGCCGGTGGTGGATGTCACCAACTATGTGCTGCTGGAGCTGGGTCAGCCCATGCATGCCTTTGATCTCGCCACCCTGTCCGGTGGCATCGAGGTGCGCCACGCCCGTGCCGGCGAGCGGCTCACCCTGCTGGACGAGAAGGTCATCGAGCTGGATGCCGACAGCCTGCTGATCGCCGATGCCGACAAGCCCCTGGCCCTGGCCGGCATCATGGGCGGCGCCGGTTCGGGGGTGTCGGACGACACCGACAGCCTGTTCCTGGAATGTGCCTTCTTCGCACCGGCGCGCATCGCCGGCCGCGCCCGCCGCTTCGGCCTGCACACCGATTCCTCCCACCGCTTCGAGCGCGGCGTGGATTATCAGTTGCAGCACCGCGCCCTGGAGCGGGCCACAGCCCTGCTGCTGGAACTGGTGGGTGGCCAGGCCGGTCCGGTCATCGAGGTGTCCTCGGATACCCACCTGCCGCGGGTGCAACCCATCACCCTGCGTGCCGCGCGCCTGCAGCGCCTGCTGGGCCTGCGCCCGGACGACGCCACGGTGGAGGACTTCCTCACTCGCCTGGGGATGGAGGTGCAGGCCGGGGAGGGCGGCTGGCAGGTGACGCCGCCGTCCTTCCGCTTCGACATCACCCTGGAGGCGGACCTGATCGAGGAGATCGGCCGGGTATACGGCTACAACCGCCTGCCCAGCAGCGCCTTCCAGGCCGCCCTGGAGATGCGCCCGGCGCCCGAGGACCGGGTGTCCGTCCGCCGCCTGCGCGACCTGCTGGTCAGCCGTGGCTACCAGGAGGCGGTGACCTACAGCTTCGTGGACCCCGAGATCCAGGCCCTGGTGACCCCGGATCTGGTCCCGGTGCCGCTGGCCAACCCCATCTCCTCGGAGCTGTCGGTGATGCGCACCAGCCTGTGGCAGGGCTTGCTGCGTACCCTGCAGTACAACCTGAATCGCCAGCAAAGGCGCGTGCGTCTATTCGAGCATGGTCT
The DNA here is from genome assembly GCA_026197075.1 of Gammaproteobacteria bacterium. Taxonomy (GTDB): domain Bacteria; phylum Pseudomonadota; class Gammaproteobacteria; order DSM-19610; family DSM-19610; genus JAIVHA01. The sequence continues at coordinate 9,439 of JAPHQV010000019.1, forward strand.
TAACTTTATTCAGCAAGACAATGAATTAAAGCAGGAAAATTACATCGGAGGCCTGGTGTCCGGCACCCTGATGGACGAGCAGTGGGGCGAACCGGAACGGGTCGCGGACTTCTTCGATGTGAAGGCCGACGTGGAGGCCCTGCTGGCCCTGGGCGGCCGGGCGGAGGCCTACCGCTTCGCCGCCGGCAGCCATCCGGCCCTGCACCCGGGCCAGACCGCCGAGATCCTGCGCGACGGCAAACGGGTCGGCTGGCTGGGTTGTGTGCATCCCGAGCTGGCCCGGCGCCTCGATATTGAATCGAAAACCTTTCTATTTGAACTGCATAGCGCTACAGTTGCACAAGGCAGTGCCGCTAGTTTCCGGGAGATTTCCCGTTTCCCCTCGGTGCGCCGGGATCTGGCCATCGTGGTGGACGAGGCGGTTTCCGCCCTCGCCCTGCAGGAGGTCATTCGGGAAACCTGCGGGGACCAGCTCCTGGAACTCGCTCTGTTTGATGTATATAGGGGCAAAGGCGTAGAAAAAGGGCGAAAAAGCATCGCCTTCGGGTTGATTCTACAGGAATCCTCACGCACACTTACCGACGCAGATGTGGAGTCGGTCGCGTTGCGGGTGGTGGACCGGCTGAATCAGAATTTTGGGGCAACCTTGAGAGACTAAATCCATGGCGCTCACCAAAGCCGACATGGCAGAAAAACTGTTTGAGGAACTGGGGCTCAACAAGCGCGAAGCCAAGGAACTGGTGGAGCTCTTCTTCGAGCAAATCCGCTCCGCCCTGGAGAACGGCAAACAGGTGAAATTGTCCGGCTTCGGCAATTTCGATCTGCGCGACAAGAATGAACGTCCAGGGCGCAATCCCAAGACCGGTGAGGAAATTCCCATTTCCGCCCGGCGCGTCGTGACCTTCCGTCCAGGACAGAAATTGAAGGCCAGGGTGGAGGCGTATGCTGGAAGCGAGCAACAATAACGAACTCCCGGCGATCCCCGGCAAGCGGTACTTCGCCATCGGCGAGGTGAGCGAGCTGTGCGGGGTCAAGCCGCACGTGCTGCGCTACTGGGAGCAGGAATTCCCCCAGCTCAAGCCCGTGAAGCGCCGTGGCAATCGCCGCTACTACCAGCGGCATGACGTCATCATGATCCGCCAGATCCGCAGCCTGCTGTACGAACAGGGCTTCACCATCGGCGGTGCCCGCCAGCAGCTGTCCGGCGAGCAGGCCAAGGACGACGCCACCCAGAGCCACCAGATCGTGCGCCAGATGCGCATGGAGCTGGAAGAGCTGTTGCAGATCCTCAAGCGGTAAAAATCCTTCCCCTGAGTGGTTTATTCCGGGGGGGCGCTCCGGTATGATGGCGCCCCTTGCCGGCCGGTTCCCACGCCGGGGCAGGCAGTATCTCGGGGCGTAGCGCAGCCTGGTAGCGCACCTGCATGGGGTGCAGGTGGTCGGAGGTTCAAATCCTCTCGCCCCGACCAATCAAAAAAGCCGTTCCTCTGGAACGGCTTTTTTATTGCCCGTGGCGCTCGGATTCCCGGCCACTCGGCATGGCCTCGTGGCGTTCGGCTCATGCGAAGCTGCGCTTCGCGAACGTCATTCGCCTCACCCTCTCGCTCCGACCAACAAAAAAGGCCGTTCCTTTGGAACGGCCTTTTTCATTGTCGGGTCGCTACGCGACTCGCAATGACAGTGCACGCTTCCCGCAATGATGGGGAGGGGGCTGACTACCAACCCCCATCCCCCTGCCCATTCACCAGCCGCGGCCAGCGGTCGTGCACGGCGTCGGCAAGTTGCGGTTCCACGGTGACCACGTAGACGCGCTGCTCGTGGCCGTCGCGGGCCACCAAGCCCTGGATCCATTGGCCCGGGGTCAGGTCGTACCAGTGGCTGCCGCCTTCCAGGTCCTTTTCCATGAACTGCTTGATGGGCAGCTTGACGGGCACCGGGAACCAGCGGTCCCAGCGGCCGGCATAAATGGAGTCCAGGCGCGCCCAGCCACCCAGGGGTAGTGCGCCCTTCTGGTCCTTGCGCCGACCCCAGGGCAACAATTCGATGCCGCCGCCACGGATGCGCACCGGCAGCTGGGCCTTGGGATTGGGGAAGTAGACACGGACGTCCTGCCCCTCGTGGCTGTAATACACACCGCCGCACATGGGCTACACCGACTGCCGGTGACCATGGGGTTTCCAGGCCGGGGCGATGACGTTGGGCATGCTGGAACGGCCCAGCAGGCGCGCCGGGGCCAGGGTGAACTCCCCGAAGCGGCGGTTGATGTCATCCATGACGGCGTTGCGTTTGGGTTCGGCCACGGGCGCGGCGAACAGGTCGCCCTGGCGCGGCACGGGCTGCGGGTCGAGGGCGGTGACCTGCACCTGGTGCACGCCTTCGCCGCGCCAGTGATGGCGCAGCACCTCGCGGCACAAGGTCATGATCAGGCGACCGTCGGCCATAGGCTGCGCGCTGTGCGGCTTGTCGCCGAGCCAGCCGTCGCGGGTGCGCAGGGCTACCAGAAAGCGGCTCGCCACCATGTCGTGGCGGCGCAGGCGCGCGCCCACCTTCTCGCTCATGTGCAACAGGTAAGTAAGGATCACCTCGCGGTCGCGCGTATCCGGCGGCATCACCTTGCCGTGGCCGATGGACTTGGGCGGCGGCACGTTGATATGCACCGGGTCCGGGTCCTCGCCCTGGCACATGTACCAGATGCGCCGTCCGGGGTTGCCGAAGCGGCGCGCCAGCACGCTGATGGGCAGTCGCGCCATGTCGCCGCAGGTGTGCACGCCATGCTGGGCGAGGAAGCCGCCGATGCCGGCGGCGATGCCGCACAGCTCGGTGACCGGCACCGGCGCCAGTCGCCGACGCGCCTCCCAGGGCGGGATGACGGTGAAACCGTTGGGCTTGACCAGCTTGGCGGCGTACTTGGCGGTGGTCTTGTCGCCGGACAGGCCGATGGAGCAGAGCAGGCCGGAGGCGGCGAACACGGCGCCCCGGGCCTGGCGCGCAATCTGCTCGGGCGTGCCCAGGCGCTGGCAGCGGGTGATGTCGAGAAAGGCCTCGTCCACGGAGAACACCTCCAGGTCGGGGCTGACGGCCTGCAGCGCATCCATGATGGCGGAGGAGGTGGCGGCATAGCGCTTCGGGTCCGCCGGGCACTGGATCAGCTCCGGGCAGCGCTCGCGGGCCTCCTTCAGGCGCATGCCGGTGCGGATGCCGAAGGCGCGCGCCTCGTAGGAGCAGGTGATGATGCAGGTGCCCTGCAGGCCATTGGTGATGGCCACCGGCCGGCCGCGCCACTCGGGGCGGTCGCGCTGCTCGATGGAGGCAAAAAAGGCGTTCATGTCCACCAGGAGGATGGCGCGCTCCCAGTGGCTGGCTGCTGCGGGCATGGCAAATGTTCTCTAAATGTTCTCCTTCCGGCAGTGTAGAGCAAAAAAAGGGGACAGACCACGGTTTTCCGATTCCTCGGGAAAACCGTGGTCTGTCCCCTATTAAAAACTTATTTATTACATTTGGTTGTAATGTAAAGTTTATCTTTATTCTTAATCGTTCAGGTGTATGCACATCGGTGACACGCTCCCTCCACGCAGGGAGGGGGCTGCCAGGCGCTAGCGCCCCATGTCGCGGCCGATGGAGCCGCCCAGGATGACGCCGGCGAGGGTGGCCGCGTCCTTGCCGCGGCCCTTGCCCATCTCGCTGCCGATCACCCCGCCGATGATGCCGCCGAGGATCATCGGGGTATGGGACTGGTAGTGCCCGCTGGCCACATGACCATAGGACGGGCCCCGATCGTACTGGTATTGCGGCGCATGGCCGTAGTGCTGTCGTGGCGGTTGCACCACCACGACCCGCTCCCGCACCGGCGGCGCAGGGTGGTAGTAATGATGATGCACCACTTCACGCTTGCGCTGCTTGTACTTCGGGTGCCGTTCGTACACCGGGTGCTGCTGCTGATAGGCAGGTGCATGCCCACCGTAGTAATGGTTGTTGACGTAGCGGTCGGCCATGGCCAGGGGCGTCAGGGTCAACAGTGCACCGCCCAGGACCGTGCCGATGAGGGTTTTCTGGATCTTGTTCATGGTCTGTCTCCTTTCATCTGATCCGGTTCCGGCCTTTGCTGTGCCGAATCGGTTACCAGCGGTCTTGCTGGATGGTTGCAGGCTAGCAATGACAAGCTGAATGGCGCCTGAACGGGTTGGAAAAACTGCGACCTGGATCTTGCCCCTGTAGGAGCGGCCTTCGGCCGCGAACCGGCAGCGCTCCGGACCGTTCGCGGCCGAAGGCCGCTCCTACAGGGGTACGTGCAGCTGCGGGCCGGTTCAGGTGTGGTTCAGTTGTGTGCCTCTATGCTGTGACCAAAATGAAACGGGTTGTATGATCCCCACAGGTACTTTCGGGATACACGGGATGCGCATGAGATTCTTTCTGTTGCTGGTATTGCTGGCCGGCCTGCTGCCGGTGACGCAGGCCGCGCCGGCGTTCGCACCGGCCCTGTCGCCGCCCGCCCTGCTGCTGGCCCGCAACGATGCACGGGGAGAGGCGGACCCGGGCCTGGCAGCCGCGGCGGCCGAGGCGCGCCGCCGCACCGGTGGCCAGGTGTTGTCCGCCGAGCGCTATTCATCCAATGGCGAGACACGTTACCGCATCAAGGTGCTCACCCCCGATGGCCGGGTGCGCATCCTGAACCTGGACGCGCGCTGAGCATGCGTATCCTGCTCATCGAGGACGAGGCGGCGCTGCGCCACAACCTGCAGGAACGGCTGCGGCACGAAGGCCATGTGGTGGACGTCGCCGCGGATGGCGAGGAAGGCCTGTACGCCGGCAGCGAATACCCCATCGATGTCGCCGTGGTGGACCTGGGTCTGCCGAAGCTCCCGGGTATCGAGGTCATCCGCCAGCTGCGCGCCCGGGGCAGGACCTTTCCCATCATCATCCTCACCGCGCGCGGCCGTTGGCAGGACAAGGTGGAAGGGCTGGAGGCGGGCGGCGACGACTACCTGGTCAAGCCCTTCGAGGTGGAGGAACTGCTGGCGCGCCTGCGCGCCCTGGTACGGCGTGCCGCCGGCTGGACCCGGGCCAGCCTGCAGTGCGGGCCGCTGGTGCTGGACACCACGGCCCAGACGCTGCAGCGTGACGGCGCAGCGGTGGAGCTGACCGGTTATGAATACCGCGTGCTCGAATACCTGATGCTGCACAGCGGTGAGGTGATCTCCAAGACCGAACTCACCGAGCACCTGTACGAAGAAGACCATGACCGCGACAGCAATGTCATCGAGGTGTTCGTTCGCCGCCTGCGCGCCAAGCTGGACCCGGACGGCACGCTCAATCCCATCGAAACCCTGCGCGGCCGCGGCTATCGCTTCACCCTGGCACGGGGCGGGAACTGATGCACTCGCTCTATGCGCGCGTCACCCTGGCGGCGCTGCTGGTGCTGGCCCTGTTTCTCGGCCTGGCGGGCTGGACCCTGGAGCGTGCCTTCCGCGATTCCGCCGGCGCCGCGGTGCAGGAACGCCTGCAGGCCCAGATTTACGGCCTGCTGGCGGCAGCGGACCTGGATGCCGACGATCGCCTGGTGCTGCCCGAGCGCCTGCCGGAGGAGCGTTTCCAGCGCCCCGGTTCCGGTCTCTACGCGCAGGTCTTGCAGCACGGTGAGGCGGCGATCGTCTGGCGTTCGCCCTCGCAATTGCTGCAGGATCTTCCTGTCCCGCCTCCGCTGTCGCCGGGGGAGTGGCGTTTCCGGCATGTGCAGGTGGATGGCAACGATGAAGGCTTCCAGCTGGCCTTCGGCGTGCGCTGGGAGCAGGAGTCGTCCAGCCTGGATTTCACCTTCAGCGTCACCGAGGACGCGGCCAACTACCAGGCCCAGCTGGCGGAGTTCCGCCACAGCCTGTGGACCTGGTTTGCCGCCCTGGCGCTGGGCCTGCTGCTGGCCCTGGTGCTGGTGCTGCGCTGGGGTCTGCGGCCCCTGCGCCAGGTGGAACGCGACCTGGCGGCGGTGGAGGCGGGCACCCGCGAGGACCTCGGTGGCCAGTATCCGCGCGAACTGCGCGGCCTCACCGACAACCTCAATGCCCTGCTGCGCAGCGAGCGTGGCCGCCTGCAACGCTACCGCGACGGCCTCGCCGACCTGGCCCACAGTCTCAAGACCCCGCTCGCCATCCTGCGCGGCGGCCAGGATGCGCAATCGAGCCGGGAGGAGATCCAGGCGCTGATCCGTGAACAGACCGGCCGCATGGACCAGATCGTCGCCTACCAGTTGCAGCGTGCCGCCACTTCGGGGCGCAGCGCCCTGCTGCAGCCGGTGCCCATCGCGCCGCTGCTGGAACGCCTGCGGCAGAGCCTGGGCAAGGTATATGGCCAGCGCGGACTGCGCCTGGAACTGCGAGTCGATCCGGCGCAGCTGCAGTTGCGCGCCGACGAGGCGGACCTCATGGAGCTGTGCGGCAATCTGCTCGACAACGCCTGCAAATGGGCCAGGACACGCGTGCTGATCCAGGCCACGTCACGGGCGGAGGGGACGGGACTGGAACTCCAGGTGGAGGACGACGGCCCCGGTATCCCCGAGGACCAGCGTGATGCCGTGCTCGGCCGCGGCGTGCGTGTCGACAGCACCCTGCCCGGTCAGGGTATCGGCCTGGCGGTGGTGTGCGACATCGTCGCCGCCTATGGCGGCACCCTGGCCATCGACCAGAGCCCCGGGCTGGGCGGTGCCCGCATCCAGGTGCGGCTGCCGGGGTAGTCCTCGTTGTGGTATATGCCGCGGTCCCTGTGGCATATACCGCATCTCGGGGCGATCCTGATGCCCCTGGTTCGAGTTCAATCAAGCAGTTGACCGCTGGCACGCCACCTGCAGTAAGGAACGGCAATGTTGTTGCATGCTGCGGATCTTGCCGTGCCCGGGGTGCCGGTGGAGGAATCGTCACTGCGGCGGTTGGTTCGCCTTGCGGTGGTGCTGGGCCTGCACGGCCTGTTCCTGCTGGCCCTGTGGCAGCTGCAGCAGCGACCGGTACCGGAACCTGAGCCGATCCGCATGGCGGTGCGGGTGATCGAACGGTCGCTGCCGGTGCCGGAGGTCCCGCGCCAGGCGCCCGCGGTTCCCGAGACGCCGATGCCACCCCCGCCAGTGCAGCTGCCCAAGCCGCGCCCCGTGGTCGTGCCCGAGCCGGCGGCCAGGCCCGCCCCCCGCATCGCCGCGCCCGTGGCGCCGGCCCCGCCACCGCCGGAGAGCATGCCGACGCGCGCCCCGGCAGCCCCGGCCCCGGCCCCGGTGCTGACGGCGGTGCGCTTCGATGCGGCCTACCTGAACAATCCCGCACCCGTCTATCCGCGCGCCTCGCGGCGTCGCGGTGAGCAGGGGCGGGTGCTGTTACAGGTGCAGGTGAACGCGCGCGGTCTGCCGGAGCAGGTGGAGATCCACGAGGGCAGTGGCTATGCGCGCCTGGACACGGCCGCGCGCGAGGCGGTGCAACGCTGGCGCTTCGTGCCGGCGCGGCGCGGCGGCGAGGCCATCGCTGCCAGCGTGCTGGTGCCCATCCTGTTCCAGATGGAATGATGGTTTATGAATGCTTACCCATACCGCGTGACACCTGTAGGAGCGGGCTCTGCCCGCGAACGGTTGATGGAAAACCGTTCGCGGGCAGAGTCCGCTCCTGCGGAGACCGGTCATGCTCATCAACAACGAGAAACTCCTTGAAGGTGAATGATGAACACAGCATCGGGTTTTGAACACTTCTGGACCCAGGCCGACCTGGTCATCCAGCTCACCGCCGGCGTGCTGCTGCTGATGTCGGTGCTGAGCTGGTACATCATCGTCGGCAAGGTGGTGGCCCAGTGGCGCTACCGGCGTGCCACGGCGCGCGCCCTCAAGGAATTCTGGCAGGCGGAGTCGCGCAGCACGGCGCTGGAGTCCATCCGTGCCGCCGATGGCAACGGGGTGTTCTCGGGCGTGGCCACCGACGCGGTGCTGGCCGCCCAGGCCTGGGAAGAGCAGTCCGCGGCGGGCATCGGCGCCGGCGTGGATGCCAGCGAATTCATCGGCCGCACCCTGCAGCAGTCCATCGTCTTCGCCCAGGCGCGGGTGGAGCGCGGCCTCACCAGTCTCGCCTCGGTGGGCGCCACCGCGCCCTTCGTCGGCCTGTTCGGCACCGTGTGGGGCATCTACCATGCCCTCATCGCCCTGTCGGGGGCTTCGCAGGTGGTGCTGGACAAGGTGGCGGGGCCGGTGGGCGAGGCGCTGATCATGACGGCGGCGGGCCTGTTCGTGGCCATCCCCGCGGTGCTGGCCTACAACGCCTTCACCCGCGCCAACCGCCTGGTGCTGGCACAGCTGGACGGCTTCGCCCACAGCCTGCATGCCTACCTGGTGGCCGGCGTGCGCCTGGATCGCGGGGGCACGGTGACGCCGCTGCGCGCCATGACCCGGCAGCCGGGGTAAGCCATGGCCTTCCGCTACAACGACAGCCCGGTGAGCAGCGGCCAGCCCATGGCGGAGATCAACATGATCCCGCTGGTGGACATCATGCTGGTGCTGCTGGTCATCTTCATCATCACCGCGCCGCTGTTTCATCAGGCCCTGCCCATCGACCTGCCGCGAGTGGAGGCCAGCCCGGTGGAGGAGGAACCGCGTACTCTCCGGCTCGCCATCGACGCCCGGGGCAGGCTGTTTCTCGATGAGGCGGAGATCGCCCTGGAGAACCTCGAGGTGCAACTGGCGGGCCTGGCGCAGGCCAGCGGCCGCGTGCCGGAACTGCAGCTGCGCGCCGACCGCGCCACGCCCTACGAGCGGCTGGCGGAGGTGATGGCCGTAGCCCAGCGGGCCGGTATTGCACGCATTGCCTTCGTGACCGATCCCCCGATGCCCTGAACCGCTGTCTCCTGCCGCGCCATTCCTGTTCCCTTGAACACAGGAGGCAGGATTCTGTTACCGTGCGGGAAGGATGGCGCCGGAACGGGCGTCGTTCCCTCTACGGGAAGGGGAGAACAACATGAACAAGCTCGTCACGGCTGTCGTCATGCTATGCGCGGTACAGGCCAATGCCTGGGCGCATGATCCCCAAACGCCATCCTCCATCGAACATATACCCCTGGAGCGGATCAGTCCGCACATCCATGTCGTACAGGGCACCCAGGCGCTGCCCAACCCCGAGAGCCGCGGTTTCATGAACAACCCGGCGGCGATCCTGGGTGCCGAGGGCGTGATCATCGTCGACCCCGGCAGCAGCATGGAAATCGGCAAGGAATTGCTGAAGAAGGTACGTGCGCTATCGGACAAACCGGTCATCGCCGTATTCAATACCCATGTCCATGGCGACCATTGGCTCGGCAATCAGGGTGTCCGCGAGCTTTATCCCGAGGTTCCGATCTATGCCCACGAACGCATGATCGAACGTGTCCGGGCGGGCGAGGGTGAAGTCTGGATCGAACGCTTCATGGAAATGACCGGGAACGCGATTGAGGGGACCGGGGTGGTGGGACCGAATATCGGACTCAGCGGTGGCGAGGTCCTGGCCCTCGGCGGGCTCACCCTGCGCATACACCACACCGGCCAGGCACACACGGACCACGACCTGATGATCGAGGTCGTAGAGGATGCCGGCCTGTTCTTCGGCGACATCGTTGCTGCCCGGCGTGTGCCGAATTCGGATGTGCCGCAGGACGCGAGCTTCAAGGGCAGTATTACGGCCATCAGGACCCTGCTGGACGGGCCGTCGGAGCTGTTCATCCCGGGTCACGGCCGAAGCGGAGGTCGTGAGGTGCCGGAGGCTTCCCTGCGCTTCCTGGAAAAGCTCCGGGCCGCGGTCACGAAATACTACGAACAGGGACTTGCCGATTACGAAATGAAGGAACAAGTCGGCGCGGAACTGGCGGAGTTCAGTGATTGGCATAACTTCGACGAGCTGGGCAAGGTGATCAGCTACGTTTATCAGGAAATCGAAGCCGAACAGTTCTAGAGCGGCGCTTTACGCCAGCGTCAGGTTCTGCCCGGGAAGCTTGTGCCCCGCCGGCATCTTCGTGGAAGATAGGGCTGGATCCGTTCCCCCGGAGGAGAATTCATGCCAGCCGTCATCACGCCAGAAGAGGCCGGCACCCTGGCCGGCCTGTTCCGCGAGCGGGTGCAACGCACGCCCAGTGCGGTGGCCTACCACCAGTACGATGTCGCCAAGCAGGCCTGGGTCGGCAGCACCTGGCGCGAGGTGGCCACGGAGGTGGCGCGCTGGCAGCAGGCCCTGCTGAAGGAAGGCCTGCAGCCCGGTGACCGGGTGGCCATCATGCTGCGCAACTGCCGCGAGTGGGTGGTGTGCGACCAGGCCTGCGCCGGCCTTGGGTTGGTGAGCGTGCCCCTGTACACCGACGACCGGCCGGACAATGTCGCCTATATCCTGCAGGAAGCGGGCGTGAAGCTGCTGGTGGTGGAGGGGCGCCTGCAATGGAGGCGTCTGCTGGAACTGCGCGAGCGCCTCGATGGCCTGCAGCGTATCGTCTCGGTGCATACCATCGATGCCGACGACAAACCCGATGATGATCGGCTCGATGCCTTGTCTGACTGGCTGTTCGGCCTGCAAGGCGAGCTGCAGGCCCGCGAGGCTGCGCCCGACGAACTGGCTACCATCGTCTATACCTCCGGCACCACGGGACGGCCCAAGGGGGTGATGCTCAGCCATCGCAATCTGCTGTTCAATGCCCATGCCTCCAGTCTGTGCGCCGACTTCAACGAGGATGACCTGTTCCTGTCTTTCCTGCCCCTGTCCCATACCCTGGAACGTACCGGCGGCTACTACCTGCCCATGCTCGTGGGCGCCCAGGTGGCCTATGCCCGTTCCGTGCAGACCCTGGCCGATGACCTGTGCCAGTTACGGCCCACGGTGCTCATTTCCGTGCCACGCATCTACGAACGGGTCTATGGGCGCATCCAGGCGGGCCTGAAGGAGAAGTCCAGCCTGGCCCGGCGCCTGTTCGCGCTCACCGTGGCGGTGGGCTGGCGGCGCTTCGAACGTGGCCAGGGCCGCGCCCGCTGGAGTCCCGCCCTGTTGCTGTGGCCGCTGTTGCATCGCCTGGTGGCCATCAAGGTGCTGGCGCGCCTGGGTGGCCGGCTGCGCTACGCGGTGTGTGGCGGGGCGCCCCTGCCGCCACCCATTGCACGTTTTTTCATTGGACTGGGCCTGCCGGTGTTCCACGGCTATGGCATGACCGAATCCAGTCCCGTGATCAGCGTCAACCGCCCGGACGACAACATCCCCGCCAGCATCGGCACGCCCCTGCCGGGCGTGGAGGTACGCATCGGCGAACAGGATGAATTGCTCACCCGCAGTCCCGCGGTGATGCTGGGCTACTGGAACAATCCGGAGGCCACCTCCGCCGCCATCGATACCGAGGGCTGGCTGCACAGTGGCGACAAGGCCCGCATGGACGAAGCGGGGCACCTGTACATCACCGGTCGCATAAAGGAGATCATCGTGCTTGGCAATGGCGAGAAAGTGCCGCCGGCGGACATGGAGATGGCCATCGCCCTCGATCCGCTCTTTGACCAGGTGATCGTCCTGGGGGAAGGACGTTCCTGCCTTGCCGCCCTGCTGGTGCTCAATCCCGAGGAATGGAGCGCGCTGGCCGAAGAGCTGGATGTGGACCCGCGCAGCGAGAAAGACCTGAACAGCCGCTTCGTGGAGAAGGCACTGCGCGCGCGTGTTTCCCGCCAGCTGAAGGAGTTCCCGGGCTATGCCCAGGTGCGACGACTGATCCCGACCCTGGAACCCTGGACCGTCGAGGATGGGCTGATGACGCCGACCCTGAAGATGAAACGGGAGCGGATCCTGAAGCAGTTTGCGCCGCGCATCGAAGCCTTGTATGAAACCCACGGGGATTGACGGAACCTGTCGGCAGGATTTGATCGATCTCTTGCAGGAGCGGCCTGGTGGTTTTTGGCAACAAGGAATCCTATACTTTTCACCGTTCTGCCAGCTGGATCCGGTGCTCTCGCGGAGAAAGACATGCATACCAATTACAAGAACAGATTCGTCTCCCTTGCCATTGCCGGCATCCTGGCCGGTGCCCCGCCGATCCAGGCCTTCGAGTTCAGTAGCGCCGATGGCGAACTGACCGGCAGTTTCGATACCACCGTCTCCCTTGGCGCCCTGTGGCGCATGCAGGACCGCGACGCGGCCCTGGTGAGCATCGCCAATGGCGGCACCTCACGCGACCCCAATGCCGATGACGGTAATCTGCTCTATGATCGCGGCGACCTCGTCTCCGCCGTGCTCAAGGCCACCCACGACCTGGAACTCGACTATCGCAATGTCGGGGCCTTTCTGCGTGCCTACTATTTCTATGACGAGGCGGCAATGAACGAGGATGGCATGAACCGGGATGCGCGCCGTGAAATCGGGCGTGACGCCGAGATCCTGGATGCCTATGTGCGCGCCTCCTTCGATGTGGGTGGACACGATCTCAGCCTGCGCCTCGGTCGCCAGGTGGTGAACTGGGGCGAGAGCACCTTCATTCTCAATGGCATCAATGTGCTCAACCCGGTCAATGTCAACCGTCTGCGCATACCGGGCTCCGAACTGCGCGAAGGTCTGATGCCCACCAATATGGTATGGGTATCGCGAGAGTTGAGCGATACCCTGTCCCTGGAAGCGGTATGGATGGCCGAATGGGAAGAGACCGAAATCGATCCGGCAGGGACCTTCTTCAGCACCAATGATTTCGTCGGGATCGGGGGCGTCAATGCCTACACGGGTTTCGGCCGGCGCAACGATGCCAATGGCGATGCGGGGGTGTTCCCCCTCAATCCGGACGCCGCCCTGTGGGCGCCGCGCTCGGCGGACCGCAAGGCCTCCAACAGCGGCCAGTATGGTCTGGCCCTGCGCGCTTTCGTACCGGAGCTGAACTACACCGAGTTCGGCTTCTATTTCGTGAACTACCACAGCCGCACGCCGTTCGTGTCGGGCTATCGCGGTGGCCTGACTGCGGCCGGCACCATTTCCAGTGACCTGACGGCACCGCAGCAGGGCGCATTGACGGCTGCCGGTGTGCCGGCCTTTGCCACGGGTATTCCCGGTTGTTCGGTGCTCGACATTCCCACCTTCGGCGCCCTGCACACCGCAGCCAACATCGGTGCACTGGCCACGGTGCTGGGCGGGGATGTCGCCAGTGCCACGGCCCTGTCCGCCCTCAATGCCACCAATGCGTCCTGTGGCTCATCGTTGCAGCAGGGTGGGGCGGGGACCTACTTCGTGGAATATCCCGAGGATATCCAGCTCATCGGTTTCAGTTTCAACACCCTGGGTCCGGCCGGCATCGCCCTGCAGGGCGAGTATACCTACCGTCGCAACCAGCCTCTGCAGCTGCCCTCGGCGGAGCTGCTGGGTGCGGCCCTGGGTATCGCCAACCAGCTCACGAGCACCGACCCGGTCGCGGCGGCCAGCGTGCCCTATGGCACCGAGGTCTCCGGCTACCGGCGCGTGAAGATGCACCAGGTGCAGGTTACCGGCACTCGTACCTTCGGCCCGACCCTGGGTGCCGAACAGCTGGTGGTGTTGGGCGAGGTGGGCTACACCCATCTCAAGCTGCCCTCCGACCTGAAATTCGCCGCCTCCGGTTGCCACCTGCCCCAGCCCGGTTCCTCGGTGGCCGCTTCCTTCGGTTCCATTTCCACGGATTGCTTCATGACCAGTGGTTCCTGGGGGTATCGTCTGGTGGGCCGGCTCGACTATTCCAACGCCATCGGCGCGACCACGGTGTCCCCCCGGCTGGTGTTCTCCCATGACGTGAACGGCCGCAGCCCCACCTTCAACGAGGGCGCCAAGGCCCTGGTGCTGGGGCTCGGTTTCAACTACCAGCAGAACTGGCAGGCGGATATCGCCTACACGGCCTTCTTCGGCGGCCGTCGCTATGGCGGTACCGACCCGGTCAGCAGCCCGGCCGCGGGTTTCCCGCCTGGCCAGTCCGCCGACTATGCCAGCGCCTCGAACCCACTTAAGGACCGTGACTTCCTCGCGGCCAGCCTAAGCTATTCCTTCTGAACATCGTCGCATACCAGGAGACTTGCCCATGTCCAGAACCCGTTCCCCGCGCCACGCCAGCCTGGTGTCGCTCCTGGTGCTTGCCAGCACGACCCTGTCCGCCGCCGAGTTCGGTCCGGAACTTACCCCCATGGGTGCCGAACGGGCGGGTAATGCCGCCGGCACCATCCCCGCCTGGGATGGCGGACTGACCCGGGCGCCAAGCGGTTATGTCGAGGGTGACCACTATCCCGATCCCTACCCTGATGACGAACCCCTGTTCGTCATCGATGCCGGCAACGCGGACCAGTATGCCGAGCATCTGAGTCCCGGCCAGCGGGCCCTGCTGGAACGCTATCCCAGCTGGAAGATGCGCGTGTTCCCAAGCCGGCGTAGCGCCTCCTTTCCTCAGGGGCACTACGACGAGACCGCCGCCAACCTGGGCGTTGCCCGCCTGCGGGAGGATGGCAACGGCATCACCGGTACCCGCGGCGGCATCCCGTTCCCCAAACCGGAGAATGGCCTGGAGGCCATCTGGAACCACCTCACCCGCTACCGCGGCGAAAGCTACGCCATGAACTGGAGCCAGGCGGCGGTGACCCGCGAGGGAAGCTACACGCCGGTGCGTTTCGAATACGAATATGAATTCCACTACGGCAGCCTGGACAAGGCGCCGGAGGAGCGCGAACCGAACAAATTGTTCAATTTCCTGCAGACGGTGACGGCACCGGCGCGCCTGGCCGGCCAGATTCTGCTGGTGCATGAATACCTGGACTCGCGCCAGGCCTGGACCTACAACCCCGGCCAGCGACGTGTGCGCCTGGCGCCCAACGTGGCCTACGACAACCCGGGCACGGCCGCCGATGGCCTGCGCACCAATGACGATTTCGTCATGTTCAACGGCGCCACCGACCGCTACAACTGGGAACTGGTCGGCAAGCGTGAACTCTATGTGCCCTACAACTCCTACCGGTTGCTGGGTAACGATATCTCCATGGATCAGGTCCTGCAGGCCGGCCATATCAATCCTGACTATGCCCGTTACGAACTGCACCGCGTCTGGGTGGTGGAGGCGCGCCTGAAAGAGGGTACCAGCCACATCTATCACCGCCGCACCTTCTACATCGACGAGGACTCCTGGATGATCGTCCTGGTCGACAAGTACGACGCGCGTGGTGAGCTGTGGCGGGTCGCCGAACAGCACAACATCAATTTCTACAACATCCCCATGCATTACTCCGCGCTGGATGTGCACTACGACCTGCAATCGGGTCGCTATCTCGTCATGGGCCTGCGCAACGACGAGCCTCGGGTTTACGAACCCATCGAACGTCGCGCCGCGCACTTCACACCCGCTGGCCTGCGCAGCCTGGGTACACGCTGATGGCGGCTGTTTGAACCAGTTCCTCGGGCTCGCCTTCGTCCTGTATGTGGCGCTGGTCGCGATCTTTGCCTTTTCGCCGCGCCAGGGGTCGGTGCCGCCACCACCAGAGATCCGCATCGAACAACTGCTGATGCTCGATGGCCTGGTCCTGGACGAAGGCCTGGTGGTGGTCGGTGAGCGGGGGCGAGTCTTTTTCTCCGAGGATGGTATGGAGTGGCGCTCGGTTGCCACACCCACCCGGGCCACCTTGACGGCGCTGGCGGCCGTCGATGGACGGCACCTGGTGGCCGTGGGCCACGATGAGGTGATCCTGCGCAGCGAAGATGGCGGCGAACACTGGCGGTTGGTGCACCAGGATCCCGAGGCCGATGGCCCGCTGCTGACGGTCTGGTTCGATGCCGACGGCCATGGCCTGGCCGCCGGTGCCTATGGCCGCATACTGGAGAGCCGGGATGGTGGCGCGAGCTGGCAGGCGGCGGATCTCGAGTCCGGGGACCCGCACCTGAATGCCATTGTGCGCGGACCCGACGGTCGCCTGTTGATCGCCGGCGAGGCGGGTACCCTGCTGCGTTCCAGCGCTGACGACGAGGGTTGGGAAACACTGCCTTCCCCCTATGCCGGTTCCTATTTCGGCCTGCTGCCCACCCCGGATGGTGCGCTGCTGGCCTTTGGCATGCGCGGCCATCTCTATCGTTCCCGGGACGCTGGCGAGCACTGGCAAGCCATCGCCATCGACAGCGATCATTCCCTGTTCGGCGGTCGGGTACCGGCCGATGGCCGGGTACTGCTGACAGGACAGAACGGCCTGTTGCTGCGGGAGGAAAACGGACAGGGCTTCGTGGAATTGGAACTCCCGAATCGCAATACCTATACCGCCGTGCTTCCCATGGTCGATCGTGACGGGTTGGTGCTGGTGGGCGAGGGCGGCGTAACACCGGTCACGGCTGCCTCCCTGCGCGAGGCCGTACCATGAGCATGCACCAGGTCGCCGATGCCCTGGCCGCGCCGCTGTTCAGGTGGCGGCGCGCCCTGCTGGCCCTGTTTGTATTCGTCAGTCTGCTGTTGGGTTGGTCCGCCAGTCAGCTGCGGGTAGATGCCGGATTCGAGAAGATGATTCCCCTCGAACATGAATACATGCAGACCTTCACCGCCTACCGCAGCACTTTCGGCGGCGCCAACCGTGTGCTGGTCGCCCTGCGTCTCGCGCAAGGCGATATCTACCAGGCGGAATTCCTCGATACCCTGCGCGCGGTCACCGACGAGGTGTTCTTCATTCCCGGCGTTGATCGTGCCACGGTGACTTCGCTGTTCACCCCCAACGTGCGCTTCATCGAAGTGGTGGAAGCAGGCTTTGCCGGCGGCAACCTGATACCGGCTGATTATGATGGCAGTGAGGCGGACCTGGAGCAGATACGCAATAACGTGCTCAAGTCCGACTACGTCGGCCGCCTGGTGGCCAATGACCATGGCGGCGCGTTGGTGAGCGCGGAACTGCTGGAGATCGACCCCGTGAGCGGTGAACGTCTCGATTATACCGAGGTGGCGGAGCGGCTCGAGGAGATCCGTGCCCGCCATGCCGGTGACGGGCTCGATGTGCATATCATCGGCTTTGCCAAGGCGGTGGGCGACATCACCGACGGTGCCGAAGGTGTGCTGATATTCTTCCTGATTGCCTTTCTTATCACTGCCGCATTGTTATATGGCTACAGTGGTTCGGGCCGCCTGACCGCTCTTTCCCTGGTCTGTGCCCTGGTCCCGGTGATCTGGTTGCTGGGACTGCTGCCGTTGCTGGGCTACGGCATCGATCCTTTGTCCATCCTGGTGCCCTTTCTGATTTTTTCCATCGGTGTCAGCCATGCGGTGCAGATGACCAATGCCTGGAAGTTGGAGGTGCTGGCAGGGGGTAGCAGCCTGGAGGCGGCCCAGACCGCCTTTCGCCGCCTGTTTGTGCCCGGGACCATGGCGCTGCTGGCCAATGCCCTGGGTTTCATGGTGATTATCTACATCCAGATCGAGATCGTGCGTGAGCTGGCCATCACCGCGAGCCTCGGCGTGGCATTGATGATCGTCACCAACAAGATGCTGCTGCCCATCCTGCTGTCCTGGACCCGCCCGCCATCTCCGCGTCGCATCAGAACCCGGGGTGACGGGCTGTGGCGCAGACTCGGGAACCTGGCACAGCCGCGCCGGGCCGTGCTGGTATTGAGCGGCGCCGCGCTGCTGGTGGGGCTTGGCGCTTTGCAGTCACGCGACCTGCGTACGGGCGACCTGGGCGTCGGCAGCCCGGAGCTGCATGATCACTCGCGCTATAACCGTGATGTGGCCGCGATCGTGGAGTCTTTCTCCATCGGTGTGAACGTGCTGGCGGTCATCGCCCAGAGCCGGGGTGTGGACGGGGCCTGCACCGATTACGCTATCATGGACACCATCGACCGATTTGCCCATCACATGCGTGGGGTGCATGGCGTACAGGATGTGATGTCCCTGCCCGGCATGGCAAGACGGATCCATGCGGGCTGGAACGAAGGCAATCCGCGCTGGCAGGCGCTGCCCCGTGATCCCTACCAGCTCGCCCAGGCGGTGACCCCCATCGACACCGCCAGCGGCCTGCTCAACACTGATTGCAATGCCATGCAGGTGTTGATTTTCACCCGTGATCACCAGGGCGATACCATCGCCAATATCGTCGAGGAGGTGAAGCGATTCAGTGCCGCCCATAACAGCGACCAGCTGACGTTCCTGCTGGCGGCGGGCAACGTGGGGGTCATGGCCGCCACCAACGAGGCAGTGGACGCCGCCGAGGTGATCATGCTGCTGTTGCTGTTCAGCTCCATCGGCCTGTTGTGCCTGGCGGAATTCCGCTCCTGGCGTGCCACGCTGTGCATCATCGTGCCACTCGTGATCGTCGCTGTTCTGTGCAATGCCCTCATGGCCCTGTTGGGCATCGGCCTCAAGGTGTCTACCCTGCCGGTCATTGCCCTGGGCGTCGGGGTGGGGGTCGATTACGGCATCTATCTTTATGAACGTATCCAGCACGGGCTGCGCCAAGGCTGGACCCTGGTGGAGGCCTATCAGCATGCCCTGCGCCAGCGCGGCACCGCCGTGGCGTTCACCGCCCTGACCATGAGCATCGGGGTGGGTACCTGGGCCTTTTCCGCCCTCAAGTTCCAGGCGGACATGGGTATCCTGCTGGCCTTCATGTTCCTGGTGAACCTGTTCGGTGCCCTGTTTCTGCTGCCTGCCCTGGCGGCCCTGCTGCGGCCGGAGACCGTGCCCGGGCGGCACCATTGATGCTTGCCAACAGGCAGGGCGCCCGCAGGAGCGGGCTCCGCCCGCGAAACCCGCGGCTGCCGGCTCGCGCAATTTGGTGGTGCCCGGCAAGCTATTGTAGGGTACATTTCCGTATCCCCTCCCACAGGAGAATGCAATGCAAGCAACCGATAGCGCGGCACGATACTGGAAAGCGAACCTGCGCCTCCTGGTCGGATGCCTCACAGTGTGGTTCCTGGTGTCCTTCGGTTTCGGCATCATCCTGGCCGAACCGCTCAACCACTTCATGCTGGGTGGTTACCCACTGGGGTTCTGGTTTGCCCAGCAGGGTTCCATCTATACCTTCATCGGTCTGATCTTCTTCTATGCCTGGAGAATGAACCGACTGGACCGTCAGTTTGACGTGCACGAAGACTGAGCGAGGGGCATATATTCATGGAACTCAAGCTGATTACCTACCTGGTCGTGGGCTTTACCTTCGCGCTTTACTTCGGTATCGCCATCTGGGCGCGTGCGGGCAGTACCAGTGAATTCTACGTGGCAGGGAAGGGCGTGCATCCAATCGCCAATGGCATGGCCACCGCGGCGGACTGGATGTCGGCGGCCTCCTTCATTTCCATGGCGGGACTCATCGCCTTTCTCGGCTACAGCGGTTCCGTGTACCTCATGGGCTGGACCGGAGGCTATGTGCTGATGGCACTGCTGCTGGCACCCTACCTGCGCAAATTCGGCAAGTTCACCGTGCCGGAATTCGTTGGCGATCGCTTCTACTCGCAAACCGCCCGCATCGTGGCAGTGATCTGCCTGCTGGTCATGTCCATCACCTATGTAATCGGCCAGATGCGTGGTGTCGGGATCGCCTTTTCCCGTTTCCTGGAGGTGGATATCACCATCGGGCTGATCGCCGGCATGGGGATCGTATTCGTGTATGCGGTGCTCGGCGGCATGAAGGGGATAACCTACACCCAGATCGCCCAGTATGTGGTAATGATCTTCGCCTACACGGTTCCGGCGATCTTCATTTCCCTGCAACTGACCGGGCAGCCCCTGCCGCAGCTGGGCCTGGGGTCCACCATAAATGACGGCAGCGGCTTGTACATGCTGGAACGCCTGGACCTGGTACTCCGGGACCTGGGTTTTGCTGCCTACACCACCAATGCCAACATCAACATGCTCAACATGGTGTTGCTGACCATGGCGCTCATGATCGGCACCGCCGGTCTGCCCCATGTGATCGTGCGCTTCTTCACGGTGCCCAGGGTGCGCGATGCCCGCGCCTCCGCCGGCTGGGCGCTGGTCTTCATCGCCATCCTCTACACCACCGCTCCGGCGGTGGGCGCCATGGCCATGTTCAATTTCGCCAAGACCCTGCATCCCGCCGAGATCGGCACACCCGATACGGCGCTGTTGGTGGAGGAGCGCCCGCAGTGGATGCAGACCTGGGAGGTCACGGGTCTGCTTGCCTTCGAGGACAAGAACGAGGATGGCCGCATCCAGTACTACAACCAGAACAACCCGCCCCAGTGGGCCATCGAGCAGGATCTGCAGGGTAACGAAATGACCCGCATCGACCGGGACATCATGGTGCTGGCCAATCCCGAGATCGCGCGTCTGCCCAACTGGGTGATCGCCCTGGTGGCGGCCGGCGGCATTGCCGCGGCCTTGTCCACCGCGGCGGGCCTGTTGCTTGCCATTTCATCGTCCATCTCCCACGACCTGCTCAAGGGCGTGTTCATGCCCGGCATTTCGGAGCGCAATGAGTTGCGGGCCAGTCGTATCGCCATGGGCCTGGCGATCGTGCTGGCGGGCTACCTGGGGCTCAATCCGCCCGGCTTCGCGGCCGAGGTGGTGGCACTGGCCTTCGGCCTGGCCGCGTCCTCCTTGTTCCCGACCCTGATGATGGGGATCTTCTTCAAACGCATGAACAAGGAGGGCGCCATCGCCGGCATGCTCGCCGGGCTGGGTTCCACCCTGCTGTATATCTTTCTGTACAAGGGCTGGCTGTTCCTGCCGGGAACTAACCTGTTCCCGGACAATGCCGACTACTGGCTGTTCAGTATTCAGCCCCAGTCCTTCGGCACCATCGGCGCGTTGATCAATGTCGCGGTGGCTCTGACCGTGTCACGCATGACCGCGCCGCCTCCCGAACACATCCAGCACATGGTGGAGGATATCCGGGTACCCAAGGGATCCGGAACCGCCATCGGTCATTGAAGGAGCGGGCCGGCGCATGGAAGGAGAGCTGATCGAGATCCGCGAATTCCTCGCCCGGTGTCCGCCCTTCGACGGCCTGCCAGAGACGGTGCTGGACGGCTTGCCGTACCGGCTCATGGTGCGCTACCTGCGCCGGGGCAGCCCGTTTCCGCCCGGGGAGGATGACCCGGCACTGTGGCTGATCCGCGGTGGCGCGGTGGAATTCCGTGGCCCGGACCAGCAATTGATCGAGAAGCTGGGCGAGGGGGAGCTGCATTTCGATGCCTGCCTGGACGCGCCCACCTTGCCGGGGCAACAGGGCAAGGTGGTCGAGGACAGCCTGTTCTACCTGCTGCCCTGCAGCGAACTGCAGCTCCTGCGTCAGCAGCATGGCGAATTCAGCCAGTATTTCGAGCAGGACCTGCGCAGCCGGCTGCAGCA
>JAPHQV010000037.1 GCA_026197075.1 Gammaproteobacteria bacterium
GTTCGCGGCCATAGGCCGCTCCTACAAAAGCCCGGGTTCGCCAATTGCGGTAGAATCCCCCCCACGGTCACCTGACAGCAGAGAGTGCATGAGCGAATCCCAGCCCCCCAGCGAAAATCATCCCCGCCAGTCGGAGATGCCCTTCGCCTTCGTGCAGGGGGAGGCGGTCACCAGCCTGCCTCATGATCTGTACATTCCGCCCGATGCCCTGGAGGTATTCCTCGAGGCCTTCGAGGGGCCGCTCGACCTGCTGCTGTATCTGATCAAACGCCAGAACCTGGATATCCTCGACATCCCCCTGGCGGAGATCACCCGCCAGTACATGGAATACGTGGAGCTGATGAAGGAGCTGCAGCTGGAGCTGGCGGCGGAGTACCTGGTCATGGCCGCCATGCTGGCGGAGATCAAATCGCGCATGCTGCTGCCGCGACCCACGGAGGAGGAGGGCGACGAACTCGACCCGCGCGCCGACCTGGTGCGCCGCCTGCAGGAATACGAACGCTTCAAGCAGGCTGCCGAGGATATCGATGCCATTCCGCGGCTGGGCCGTGATGTGTTTCCGGTCAAGGTCAAGAGCCCGGACAAGAAGGTGGTCTCGGTACCGCCGCCGGTGGACCTGCGCGAGGTGCTGCTGGCCTTCCGCGAGGTCATGAAGCGGGCGTCCATGTTTACCCATCACCATGTCCAGATGGAGCCGTTGTCGGTGCGCGAGCGCATGTCGGCGGTACTGAGCCTGCTGCAGCCAGGCAAGTTCGTGGCCTTCGGTGCACTGTTCAGTCCCGAGGAGGGTCGCATGGGCGTGGTCGTCACCCTGCTGGCCATCCTGGAACTGGTCAAGGAATCCCTCATCGAGCTGGCCCAGGCCGATTCCTTCGCCCCCATCTATGTCCATCCCGTAACTTCGCAAGCGGAAGCGATCGCCGATGACAGCGACGCGGCCCACGCCGAGTAGAGCCCGTCATGAACCAACCACACCTGAAAAACATTATCGAAGCCGTACTGATGGCCGCCGGCCATCCCATGAGCCTGGACCAGCTGCAGATGACCCTGTTCCCCGAGGGCGACCCGCCCGAGAAGGCGGAGTTGAAGGAGGCACTGGGTGAGCTGGAACAGGACTATGACGGGCGTGCCCTGGAACTGGTGGAAGTGGCCAGCGGCTATCGCTTCCAGGTGCGTCAGAGCATGGAGCCCTGGGTGTCGCGGTTGTGGGAGGAAAAGCCCGCGCGCTATTCCCGCGCCCTGCTGGAGACCCTGGCCCTGGTGGCCTATCGCCAGCCCATCACCCGTGCCGAGATCGAGGATGTGCGCGGTGTGAGCGTCAGCAGTTCCATCATCAAGACCCTGCAGGACCGGGAATGGATCCGCGTCGTCGGACATCGCGACGTGCCCGGTCGCCCGGCCCTGTTCGGCACCACCCGTGACTTCCTCGATTACTTCGGCCTCAAAAGCCTGGATGAACTGCCCACCCTGGCGGAACTGCGCGACATCGACAGCATCAATGCCGAACTGGACCTGGGCGTGCCGGGCATGCCGATGGAGGGGGATGGTGAGGCAGGCGTTGCGGAGACCACGGACGAGGACAGCCACGGCGAGCCGCCGCTGCTGTCCGTGGTGGGCAACGACGAGTCCGAGCACGAGGACGCCGATGGGCCGCAGCCATCCAGGCTGCATTGATATTCATGACCACCGAGACTCAGGAACGCCTGCAGAAGGTGATGGCGCGGGCCGGACTCGGTTCCCGCCGCCAGGTGGAGGACTGGATCCGCGCCGGGCGCGTGCAGGTCAATGGCCAGCCGGCGGAACTGGGCCAGAAGGTGGGCGAGGGCGACAGCCTCACCATCGACGGCAAGCCGGTGTCGGTGCGTGCCAGCACTGCCGCCCGGGATCGGCCGCGGGTGCTGGTCTACCACAAACCGGTCGGCGAAGTGACCACCCGCTCCGACCCCGAGGGGCGAGCCACGGTATTCGACCAGATCCCGGACCTCAAGACGGGGCGCTGGATCACCATCGGTCGTCTCGACCTCAATACCTCCGGACTGCTGCTGTTCACCACCCACGGTGACCTGGCCCATCGTCTCATGCACCCCTCCAGCGAGATCGAGCGCGAGTATGCCGTACGCGTGCTGGGAGAGGTGTCGCCACAGATGCTGAAGGCCCTTACCGAGGGCGTGGACCTGGAAGATGGCAAGGCCCACTTCGACAGCATCGTCGATGCGGGCGGCAGCGGCGCCAACCATTGGTACCACGTGGTGCTGCGCGAAGGCCGCAACCGCGAGGTGCGGCGCCTGTGGGAATCCCAGGGTCTGAAGATCAGCCGCCTGCAGCGGGTGCGCTACGGACCCATCGAACTGCCCAGGCGTGTGTCCCCGGGCAAATGGGAGGAACTGGATGCCCAGGGCATCGCCCTGCTGTTCGCGGCCGCCGGACTACCCAAGCCGGACCTGACGCCGCCGCGCCGCCACACCCGCAACCCCACTCCACGGCACAAGCGGCGCCAGGGCTGATCACGCTTCCTCCCTGGAATGTCCCGTTCCCGCCGTCTCACCCTCCGCAAGGCATATGAACAGTTGCTGGCTGCCCACGGCCCGCGTGACTGGTGGCCCGGCGATTCTCCCTTCGAGATCATGGTGGGTGCCATCCTCACCCAGAACACCGCCTGGACCAATGTGGAGAAGGCCATCGCCGCCCTCAAGGCACGAAATCGGTTGGCGCCACAGGCCATCCTGGCCGCGCGCCGTGACCACCTGGCGCACTGGATCCGCCCTTCGGGGTATTTCAACATCAAGGCCGAGCGACTGCGCCAGTTCTGTCGCTGGTATCTGGATCAGGGCGGCTGGGATGTCCTGTGCGCCCGTGACACGGAACGCCTGCGCCAGGAACTGCTGGCGGTGAAGGGCATCGGGCCGGAGACGGCCGACGATATGCTGCTCTATGCCTTCGAACGGCCGGTGTTCGTCATCGATGCCTACACACGGCGTATCTTTTCCCGGCTGGGCCTGGTGGAGGATGGATTGGGGTATGAGGAACTGCGCACCCGCTTCGAGCAGGAACTGGGGTCGAATGTGGCATTGTTCAATGAATACCACGCCCTGATCGTGCAGCATGGCAAGGATGTCTGCCGCATGCGGCCACGTTGTTCGGAGTGTGTGTTGGCGCGGGCTTGTGCCTGGCAGGCACAACAGTCGGGCTGAAGCCCGACCTACAGGGTGGCAATGTTGCGGGTCGGGCTTGTAGGTCGGGCTTCAGCCCGACAACTTCTCTAAAGATCCTTCCCCGCACAGCGCACCTGGTTGCGGCCTTCCTGCTTGGCCAGGTACAGGGCCTGGTCGGCCTGGTCGAACAGGGCGAGCGGGGTGTCTTCTTCGCGCAGGGTGCTGACACCGGCGCTGATGGTCACCGGGATATCCGCGCCGGAGCAACGGCAGGGCAGGGTCTCCACCGCCTTGCGGATGCGTTCGGCCAGCAGACAGGCACCCTTGGCGTCCGTGTCGCGCATCAGCACCACAAATTCCTCGCCGCCGTAGCGGAACAGCTGGTCGGTGCTGCGCATGCAGTCCTGGATACTGTTCGCCACGGCCTTCAGCACGCAATCCCCGATGATGTGGCCATAATCGTCATTGATGTTCTTGAAGAGGTCGATGTCCAGGATCACCAGCGACAGATTGCCCGACTGGCGACGCGAAAAACCGATTTCCCGGTGCAGCGCTTCGTCCATGGCGCCGCGGTTGTATACGCCGGTGAGTGGGTCCTTCTGGGCCATGTTCAATGCCGTCTGGTAGAGCAGGGCATTGCGCAGTGGGTAGAGCAGGTAGCAGAGGTAATCCTCCATCAAGGCGGTTTCCGCCGCGGTGAATTTCTGTCCGCGGCAAAACACCAGCTCACCCAGGGGTTCGTCTCCGATGTTCAGGCTGTAGGCGCAGCGATGCCGCCCCTGGCCGCCAAGGCGGTGTTGGATATCCAGGGCATCGTTGCGATATAACATGCCGTCATGGGTCACGAAGCCCTGCATGTGATCACTGAACAGGTCCACCAGGCGGGTCGGATCCAGGCTGGTCTGCAGGGCCCGACTCAGCCCCAGCGCCAGTTGCATGGTTGCCGCGCTGGTGCCCGCAACCCGGTACAGGTTGGATGCGTCGCCAGAATCTGTCTCGATGTGGGGTAGCGGTGTGGCCATATTGTTTTACCTGATGGGCTTGCCGAAAATGATAAGCGAATTCCATGCCAATTCAGCGTCAAATAAAAAAAGCAAATAAAATCAAAATAGTTGAGCCATGTGTTTCGGCCGACATTCTGAAATCGCCATTGTTTTGACGAAAATATCGTCACGCTTGCGGTGGTTTTTTGCCGCGCGGCATGCCGTGCCGCTGTTGAAACTATCGTATTGTTTTACAGGGGAATCCGTATGATTCCACAGGCCGGGCTGGAGCCGTCCCGAAAAAAAGATGGACCCTGTGGCAAATAAAATACGGTCCTGTTGCGTCGAAACCTTGACCTAAATCGATTTACCGTGGTCGCAGGGTGGGTAGGCGTCCAAACTTCCCGGAGGATAAGGAGATGAAAGTCATGTTGGCATCCATTCGGATCGGCGCCTGGTTGTGGTTGGCCGCGCTACCCTGGTCCGTGAGCACGGCGGAAGAGTCCCTGTTGCCGGGTATGGTCAATCCCGGATATCACGAGCAGCCGGACTGGTTCAAGGTGTCCTTCCTGGATATTCGCGAGGACGTGGAGGAGGCGGCCGCCGATGGCAAGCGCCTGATGGTCTACTTCTACCAGGACGGCTGCCCCTATTGTGAAAAATTGCTGGAAACCAATTTCGGCCTGCGCGATATCGCCACCAAGACCCAGGCCACGGTGGATGTGGTCAGTATCAACATGTGGGGGGATCGCGAGGTTACCGGCCTGGATGGCCAGGTCACCACGGAGAAGCAGTTCGCCGAGGACCTCAGGGTAATGTTCACCCCGACCTTGCTGGTGTTCAATGAGCAGGCGGAGGTGATCATGCGGGTGAACGGTTATTACGCCCCGCACCAGTTCGATGCCCTGCTGGACTATATCGCCGAACGCAAGGGAGCCGAGATGAGCTTCCGGGATTACTACGCGGCACGGGCACCGGCGGAAGCCAGTGGCAAGCTGCATCAGGAGGATTCTTTCCTGCAGCCGCCTTACCGGCTGGCCTCCCGCGACAGCGACAAGCCGCTGCTGGTGTTATTCGAGCAAAAGGTCTGTGCGCCTTGCGATGAACTGCACCTCGATATTCTGCAGCGGGAGGAAAGCCGGGAGCAGTTGGCTCGTTTCGATGTCGCCCTGCTGGACATCCGTTCCAGGGAATCCCTGCAACGACCCGATGGCTCCACCGGCAGTGTGCGCGACTGGGTACAGGAACTGGATGTGCAGTATGCCCCGACCCTGGTGATGTTTGACACCCAAGGACAGGAGGCCTTCCGCACCGAGGCCTATCTGCGCACCTTTCATGTCCAGTCCGCGCTCGCGTACGTGGCGTCCGGTGCGTATAAAGAGCAGCCCAATTTTCAGCGCTACTTGCAGGGTCGGGCCGCCGACCTGGAGGCGCAGGGCGTCCATGTGGATCTGATGGACTGAAAACCTGCTTTAACCGCCAAGACGCCAAGAGCGCCAAGAAAATCCAGTTAACCGCCAAGGCGCCAAGACGCCAAGAAAGACCATATCAGGGAGTTTTTTTTGGTTTTATGCTTTCTTGGCGCCTTGGCGCCTTGGCGGTTCAAAAAACTTGGCGTCCTTGGCGTCTTGGCGGTTAAAAAGGATTTTTGGGCAATTTAATAAGTTGGGTTTTCAGGAAAGGGTGAAGCAGAAGCGCGCGCCCTGGTTTACCTCGCCTTCCGCCCAGATGCGACCCCCGTGGCGCAGGATCACCCGCTGTGCCGTGGCCAGGCCAATCCCGGAGCCGGGAAATTCCGCCTGTTGGTGCAGGCGGGTGAAGGGTGTGAACAGGTCCCCGGCGTAGCGCATGTCGAAGCCGGCGCCATTGTCCTGGATACAGAAGATCGTTTTGCCATCCTTCTGCTCATGGTACAGATGGATGCGGGCATCGTCCCGGCCAGCGGTGAATTTCCAGGCATTCTGCAACAGGTTTTCAAGTGCCACACTCAGCAGGCGCTGGTCGCCTTGCGTGACAAGTTCGGCTTCGATCTCCGGTTCGACCTTCCGTGTGGGTTCCTGTTCGGCCAGTTCGTCCAGTATCGCGCGGGCAATGTCGCTGATGGATACCATACCCAGGGACATGTCCGACTGGCTGACCCGTGACAGGGTCAGCAGCCCCTCGATCATCTGCTCCATGCGCTGGCAACCGCCCTGTATCCGCTTCAGGTATTCCAGTCCCGTGTCATCGAGCTGCTCACACAATCGTCCGCCAGGGCGCTGCTGAAGCCGGAGATGGTGCGCAGCGGAGCGCGCAGGTCATGCGAAACGGAATAACTGAAGGCGCGCAGTTCATCATTCGCAATTTCCAGGGCATGGCGCTTCTGCTCCAGGGTGTCCTCGGCCTGGCGTCGGGTTTCGACCTCCGCGCGCAACTGTTGCTCATGTTCCTGGATGATGCGCAGGTGGGCCTCGGAGCGGTCGCGCAGGATGCGGATCTTGGCCAGCAGGTAGCCGAACAGGCCACCCACCACCATGGGCACCACGAGCATGGTGGGGCGGATTTCCAGCAAGGGAATGCCCAATACCAGCAGGTGCTGGAACAGGGCAAAGGCGAGCACGGCGAGGATGGAAAAGGCGATGTACCGTCCATAGATGACGGCGGGTCTTGCCGGGCTGATACTGGCCTCGGGCTGATGCAAGCGGGTTTCCCTGTGTCCGGTTTATCAAAGGTTTTCGGGAGGCATATCCTGTAGCGGGTCCGATGCGGAAAACTTCAGTCCTGGCACATCCTTCCAGGGGTTTCCGACGTGATACCGCACCCTTCTATTCCCTGAGCTGCGATTACCAGGGCAGTCCTGCCGTGCCCTGGGCCATGAATTGCTGCCCCGTCTTACCCTGACTTTCGGCACTCATCAAATACAGGTAGGGTTTTACTACATCCCCCGGCATGGGCAGCAGGCCGGGGTCTTCCCCGGGGTACGCCAGGGCACGCATGGCGGTGCGCACGGCGCCGGGGTCGAGGCTGTTGACCCGCACCCGGGTGTTGGTTTCCAGCTCGTCGGCCAGGGTCTGCATCAGGCCTTCGATCCCGGCCTTGGCCACGCCATAGGCACCCCAGTAGGCCTTGCCATGGCGGCCGACGCGATCCGCGGTAAACAGCACGGAGGCGTCCTCGCTGGCGGTCAGCAGGCCAAGACAGGCGCGGGTGAGCAGGAACGGGGCATGGAGGTTCACCTGGATGCTCTTGAGCCAGAGCTCTACATCATAGTGCACGATGGGTGTCAGGGTGCCGAGCATGGCGGCATTGTGCAGCAGGCCGTCGAGTCGGCCGAATTCCTGTTCCAGGGTGGTGGCCAGGTCCTCATAATCCTTGGCGCTGGCCCCCTCGAGGTTCATGGGGTAGATGGCCGGCTGGGGGTGGCCCGCCTGCTCGATCTCGTCGTAGACCAGCTCCAGCTTGCGGGTGGTGCGCCCCAGCAGGACCAGGGTGGCGCCGTGGGCCGCGAAGGCGGTGGCACAGGCCTTGCCGATGCCGTCGCCGGCACCGGTCACCAGGATGACGCGGTCCTTGAGCAGGTCGGGGGCGGGGGTCCAGTCGGTCATGTTCGGTTCCTTGCACGCAATCGGGGCATTATACGGATTTTCCCCCCTGCTGGCGGAGGATGCCGCGTGCGCAGGCGCGGCCGCTCAGAACCGCCCCCTCGAGGGTGCCCGGCAGGCCGGTGGCGGTGAAATCCCCCGCCAACCAGCAGCCCGCCACCGGTGTGGCCGAGCCCGGGCGCAGGGCCTCCACGCCCACCTGGCTGGCGAAGGTGGCGCGCTTTTCCCGGATGACCATTCGTTCCCCCGCCACGGGCCAGTGGGGAAACAGCTCGGCCAGCTGCCGGCCCACGGCGTTGCCGAGGGCCTCGTTGTCCTGCGCCATGTGGGCGCCGGCGGCGCTGATTACCACCGCCATGAGGCCGGGCTGACCGGCCAGCCCGCGGTCGAAGACCCACTGCCCGGGGCCGTCCAGCAGACCGAGCATGGGCCGGGGCAGGCGGACCGTTTCGGGGTAACGCAGGTACAGGGTGGTGATGGGCTGGTATTCCAGCCGCACCAGGCCGCGCACCAGGTCGGTAAAAGGCGCATGGGGTGACAGCAGGCGGCGGCACATCACCGGGTTCACCGCCAATACCAGTTGCCGGGAGGGCAGGAATTCGCTACCCAGTTCCACCCCCTCTAATCGGGTACCCGACAGGCGCAGTCCACTGACCCGGCGATTGAGCCACACCTGGCCGCCGTGGCGCTCGATGTAATGCAGCGCCGGTTCCGGCAGGGCGCTGCCCAGGTCGGTGACGGGCAGCAGCAGGTCCGAATCCTGACGCCGGTGCCGGAAGCTCTCCCGGAGCACCTGCAGGAACAGGTGTGCGGAGGCGATCTCGATCGGAGTATTCAGTGCCGCCAGGCAGAGTGGCTCCCACAGCAGACGGATGAGTCGCGCCGGCTGACGATGTTCCCGTAGCAGGGTGGCGACACTGCGGTCCTGTTCCGGTGACGGACGGGAGCGGGCCAGGCGGTAGCCGAAGCGCAGGGCGGCAAGGCGCTCCCGCAGGGTCAGACCGCGGGCGCTCAACAGCCCGGCCAACAGGTGCAAGGGTGCGGGCAGGGCGGGGGTGTGCAGGTGCAGACCCGGGTCCCGCGCCCCCATCATCTCCAGCTCCAGGGGCAGGCGTCGCACCACCTGCCGTTCCTCCAGGCCGATGCGCTGCAACAGGCCCAGCCATTCCCGATAGGCCCCCAGCAGGATGTGCTGGCCATTGTCCACGCGTAATTCACCAAAACGCACACAACGGGCCCGACCGCCCAGCTGGCGGGCCGATTCGATCAGGATGACCGGGATGCCCGCGTGGGTGAGTTCGACGGCGGCGGCCAGACCGGCCCAGCCGCCACCGACCACCACCACGGTTTCCTCGTGGACCGGATCAGCCACGGGCGCGACGTTTTTCCCGGCGCAGGGTACGCCAGGCGATCCAGAGCTTGCGCAGGGGAGTCAGGGCCACCCGCCGCTCCAGAACCCGAAAGCCATCCGCCTCGATCTCGTCGAGAAGGGTGCCGTAGATGTTGGACATGATCAGGCCGCTGCGCTGTGCCGGCCGATCCACTTCGGGCAGGGCCTGTTCCGCGCGCTGGTAATAGTCGCGGGCCCGCGCCGCCTGCTGCGCCAGCAGGGAGTGCAGCTGCGGTGTACTGACTCCGTGCAGGATATCCTCTTCCTCCACGCCCGCCCTGCGCAGTTCGTCCTGGGGCAGGTAGATGCGGCCACGTCGTGCATCCTCGCGCACATCCCGCAGGATGTTGGTGAGTTGCAGGGCCGTGCCGAGATCGGTGGCATAGTTCAGCGTGCCGCGATCCTGGTAGCCGAAGATCTCCGCTGCCAGCAGGCCGACCACACCGGCGACACGATGGCAGTACAGGGCCAGGGCGCTGAAATCGGCATAGCGCGCCTGGTCCAGGTCCATCTGCATGCCGTCGATGATTTCCCGGAAATATTCCTCGGGCAGGTTGTAGCGTTCGAGCTGGGGCTGCAGCGCCCGGGTGACGGGATGCTGGGGGCTGCCCTGGAAGGCACGGCCGATTTCCTCGCGCCACCATTGCAGTTTCAGGCGCGCCACACCAGGATCCTGGCAATCGTCCACCACGTCATCCACCTCGCGACAGAAGGCGTAGAGGGCGAGGATGGCGCGGCGTTGTTCCGTGGGCAGGAACAGAAAGCTGTAATAGAAACTGGAGCCGCTGGCGGCCGCCCTGCGTTGGCAGTACTGGTCGGGATTCATTTCAGCGCGCCCCATACCATGTTGAAGCGGTCGCGCCGGGTGAGGCGCGGCCGCTGGAAGGAGTCCGGCTGACGCTGCAGGTACTGCAGGATCCGGTTGCCGCCGAGGATGATCATGCGCAACTCGAAACCGGCGCGACCCTTGAGGCGTTTGCCCAGTGGCGCACCCGAGTGCAGGATTTGCATGGCGCGCTGGGTCTGGAAGCGCAGCAACTGGCGCAGGGCCGGGCTGTCCTCGCGCCGTCCCAGTTGCGCCTCGTCCACGCCGAAGCGCCGCATCTCGTCCTGGGGAATATAGACACGGCCGTTCTCCACATAGTCCTGGTGCAGGTCCTGCAGGAAGTTGGTCAGTTGCAGCGCGCTGCAGACGGCATCGGCATGGCCGAGGTTGCGCGCGTCCGCCGCGCGATATAGGTGCAGCAACAGGCGTCCCACGGGGTTGGCGGAGCGGCGGCAATATTGCATCAGTTCACCGAAATCGGCATAGCGGACCTGGGTCACGTCCTGGCGAAAGGCGCTGAGCAGGTCCAGAAAGGGTTCCAGTGGCAATGCATGGCGCTGGATGCTGTCGGCCAGTGCGATGAAGACCGGATCGTCACCGGGTTCGCCCCGAGCACTGGCACGCACGGACTGCTCCATGGCATCGAGGGCCGCCAGGCGTTCGTGTGCCGGGAAATCACCTTCATCGGCCAAGTCATCGGCACGGCGCGCAAAGGCGTAGATGGCGGCCACGGGCTGGCGCAGGCGTCGCGGCAGCAACCAGGAGGCGACCGGGAAATTTTCGTAATGGTTGCGGGCCAGGCGCAGGCAGTGGGCGTAGGCCTGGCGGATATGGGGTTCGATCATGGTTCCGAATTGGGCTGGGCTTCTTCATCCGCATCGTTTTGCAGGGGGCGCGGGCTGCGTTCCAGCGGCTGCGGTTCCTCCATCGGTTTCTTGTGGCGGATACCCATCTCGGTGAACTTGCGGGCGCTGGGCAGGATGCGGGTATCGAAGGAGCCGACGGCCTTGTTGTAGGCGGAAACACTGCTGTCCAGGCTTTTCCCCACCCGTGACAGGTGCTCGGCAAAGGTGCCGAGGCGGGAATACATTTCCTCGCCGAGCACGCGGATCTGCTCGGCGTTCTCCGCCAGGGCCTCCTGGCGCCAGCCATAGGCCACGGCGCGCAACAGGGCGACGAAACTGGTGGGCGTGGCGAGGATCACCCGCGCGGCCAGGGCGTCCTCCAGCAGGGCGCGGTCGCGCTCCAGGGCGGCGCTGAGAAACTGGTCGCCGGGAATGAACAGCACCACGAAGTCGGGGGCGTTGCGGAACTGTTGCCAGTAGGCCTTGGCGGATAGCTCGCGCACCCGTTCGCGCACCTTGCGGGCGTGATGCACCAACGCCTGGTCGCGCTCGGCATCGGTCTTGGCCTCGACGGCGGTGAGGTAGGCATCCAGCGGGGTCTTGGCGTCGACGATGATTTCGCGGCCGTCGGGCATGCGCACGATCATGTCGGGACGCAGGGGACCGTTCTCGGTCTGAACCTGCTCCTGCTCGTAGAAATCGCAGTGTTCCACCATGCCGGCCAGTTCCGCCAGGCGCTTGAGGGTCATCTCGCCCCACTGGCCACGCACCTCGGGACGACGCAGGGCCTGGACCAGGTTGCGGGTCTCACCCTGCAGCAGTCGATGGGATTCAGCCATGGTCTCCAGGTGCTTGCTGAGTGCGCCATGGGCCTCCTTGCGTTCCTGTTCCAGGTGGCGCATCTGTTGTTCGGTGCGGTCCAGGGCCTCGCGAATGGGCTTGACCAGGTTCTCCACGGCCTTTTCCCGCTGCAACAGATCCCCCTGGGCATGGACCTGGAAGGCCTTGAGGTTTTCCTGGGCCAGCTTGAGGAATTCCGTGCTGTTGTGCTTGAGGGCCGCGCCGGCCAGGGCGTTGAAGTTGTCGCTGAGGGCCTGGCGGGCCTGTTCGAAGGCGGCACTGCGTTCACCATGGGCCAGGCGTTCCGCCTCCAGTTGGGCCTGCAGTCGAATGTTTTCCTCGCGCAGGTCGGAGAGGCGGCGCTGGACGCGCAGGTGATTGACGAGTGCGCCCGCGGCGGCGGCGAGCAGGGCGACGATCAGCAACAGGGTCAGGGTGGCGGTGTCCATGGCCTCCATCATACCAGTTGCCGCAGGCGATCCACCTGGTCGAGGATCTCCAGTGGCTGCTCCACCATGGCGTCCGCGCGCCATTCCTCGGGCCGGTCCTCCGCCTGGATATAACCGAACAGGGCAACCAGGGTGTGCATGCCGGCGTTGCGGCCTGCGTCGATGTCGCGTTGTGCGTCGCCCACGTACAGGCACTGGGGCGCTTCGCAGCCGGCCAGGCGACAGGCGTGCAGCATGGGGGCGGGATGGGGTTTGCGTTCCGGGACACTGTCGCCGCTGACCACGCAGGCGGCCTGTTCGTAGAGCCCCAGTTCCCGCAGCAGGGGTTCCGTGAGCCAGCCGGGCTTGTTCGTGACCACACCCCAGTTCAGTCCCCGTGCCGACAGTCCTTCCAGCACCTGTTCCATGCCGGGGAAGAGGCGGGTTTCGCGGGCGAGGTTGGCGCGGTAGATGTCCAGCAATTGCCGACGCAGGTCCGTGAAGCCCGCGTCCAGCTCATCGATGCCAAAGCCCAGCTCGATGAGCGCCTTGCCACCATGGGACACCACCGGGCGGATGCGTTCGAAGGGCAGGGGTGCGCGGCCCTGGTGTATCAGCACCTGGTTCAGGGCATGGGCCAGGTCCGGTGCGGTATCCAGCAGGGTGCCGTCGAGATCGAACAGCACAGTGCGCAGTACAGGCAGACGGGTGGTCACGCAGGCGTCAGGCGGTGGGTCGGGTATAGGTGGCCAGGTAGTTCACGTCCACATCATGGCCCAGGCGATATTCCCCGCTGAGCGGGTTGTAGCTCATGCCGGTGAGGTCGTTCAGGTCCAGGTCGGCCTGGCGTGCCCATTCATCCAGCTCCGAGGGTCGAATGAACTTGCGGTAATCATGGGTACCCCTGGGCAGCATGCGCAGCAGGTATTCGGCGCCGATGATCGCCAGCAGGTAGGATTTGGGATTGCGGTTGAGGGTGGAGAAGCACACCCGGCCGCCAGGCTTCACCAGCTGGGCGCAGGCGCGGATGACGGAGCCGGGGTCGGGCACGTGCTCGAGCATCTCCAGGCAGGTCACCACATCGTAGCCGGCCGGCTGCTCGGCGGCCAGCTGTTCCGCGGTTGCGTGCCGGTAGTCCACCTCCACGCCCGATTCGTACTGGTGCAGGCGCGCTACACTCAGGGGTGCCTCGCCCATGTCGATGCCCGTCACCCGCGCGCCGCGCTGGGCCATGGCCTCGCTGAGAATGCCGCCGCCACAGCCCACATCCAGCACCCGTTTGCCGGCCAACCCGGCGTGCCGATCGATGTAGTCCACCCGCAGGGGATTGATGTCATGCAGGGGTTTGAACTCGCTGTGGGCATCCCACCAGCGCGAGGCGAGTTCCTCGAATTTGGCGACTTCGGCGGGATCGACATTGTGGGCATGCTGGATCATGACGCAAGGATACCTCAGCGGGGACGGCTTGTAACTCGGGACAAGGGGGTATCACCGCAAAGGTATTTTCAGGGGCCTTCCTGCTCGCGATCGGTGGTCGCGATCTGGGCCTGCCAGGCGCGCGCGTTGCGCAGGATGGCGTCTTCGTCCAGGGTGGTGAGCACCCGTTCGCGTAACAGGTGTCGGCCAGCCACCCAGACATCGCTGACCTGGTGGCGACTGGCGCTGTAGATCAGTTGTGAGATCGGGTCGTAGAGGGGCTGGGTTTCCAGCTCATCCAGACGCACGGCGGTGACATCGGCCCACTTGCCTGCCTCCAAAGAGCCGATCTCGGCGCCCCGTCCCAGGGCCATGGCCCCGTGCAGGGTGGCCATGCGCAATACCCGGTGGGCGGGCAGGGCACTGGCATCACCGGCCACCGCCTTGGCGAGCAGGGCAGCCGTGCGCATCTCCCCCAGCATATCGAGGTCGTTGTTGCTGGCGGCGCCGTCGGTGCCCAGGGCGACGATGACCCCGGCCTGATCCAGCTCCTGCACCGGGCAGAAACCGCTGGCCAGCTTGAGGTTCGATTCCGGGCAATGCACCACCTGCGCGCCGGCGTCCGCCAGTGCCTGGATCTCGTCATTCTCCAGCTGGGTCATGTGCACCGCCAGCAATGACGGCGACAGCAGGGCCAGCGCCTGTAGTCGTGCCAGCGGTCGTTGACCCGTGGCGGTGACAGCCTCCTGCACTTCGTAGGCGGTTTCATGTACATGCATGTGCACCGGGATGTCCAGTTCGTCGGCCAGTATACGGACGCGTTGCAGGGGGGCATCGGATACCGTGTAGGGCGCATGGGGTGCGAAGGCGGTGCCGATCAGGGGGTCGTTGCGGTATTCGTCATGCAGGGCCAGGCCCTTGGCCAGGTACTCGTCGGCGTTGTCCGCCCAGGCGGTGGGGAAATCGATGAGGATCAGCCCGACCGTCGCGCGCATGCCGCAGGCGGCACTGACCCGGGCGGTGACATCGGGAAAGAAATACATGTCGTTGAAGCAGGTGGTGCCGCCGCGCAGCATCTCGGCGATGGCCAGCTGGGTGCCGTCGTGAACGAACTCTTCGTTGACCCAGCGTGCCTCGGCCGGCCAGATGTGGTGCTGCAGCCAGTCCATCAAATGCAGGTCATCGGCCAGGCCGCGCAGCAGGCTCATGGCGGCATGGGTGTGGGCGTTGACCAGTCCCGGGATCAACAGGTGTTCCGGCAGGTGGCTGACCGCCCTGGCCCGGTAGCGCTGTTCGGCTTCCGCCGTGGGCAGCAGTTCCAGGATACGGCCTTCGTGGATGGCCAGGCTGTGGTGGTCGAGTACCATGCCGTCCGGTTCCACCGGCACGATCCAGCGGGCGTGCAGCAGGCTGTCGATTTCACGCATGGGTATCAGGCTCTTTTGTTCACCGGCGCGAGTATATACATAAACCCGGGGGTCAGGTCTTGCAATCCAACAAA
>JAPHQV010000036.1 GCA_026197075.1 Gammaproteobacteria bacterium
GAGCTGCGCATCCCCGATTTCTGGAGGCCAGCGCACATCCCGGACCAGGAACGATTGAAGGGACGCCTGTTCGAGGAACTGTTCAATCGCCGCCTGCTGGCCATGGACCGGCTGGACGCCACCGTGGACAAGCTGATGGAACTGGCCCGCGCCAACCATGCCAGGCTGCTGCGGCCATGACCGAGTTCCACGTCGACGACCTGGCCTTCACCCTGCGCCTGAGCCCGCGGCGCAGAACCCTGCAGATTACCGTGGACCGGGGTGGGGAACTGGTGCTCGCGGCCCCCGAGGGCGTCGAAGCAGGCCGACTCGAGGCGTTCGTGCGTGAGAAGCGCTACTGGATCTACACCAAGCTCGAGGAGAAGGCCCAGCTGCAGCGGGCCATTCCCAGGAAGGAGTACGTGGACGGGGAGGGCTTTCTCTACCTGGGACGCAGCTACCGGCTGAAGCTGGTACAGAAGCAGGAACTGCCACTCCGGCTGATGGGAGGGCGGTTCAGGCTACGCAAGGACCTGGCCGCGGAGGGCCGGACCCATTTCATCCGTTGGTACTCGGAACATGGCCGGGACTGGCTCGGCGCCAAGGTTGCCGAACATGCCCCGCGCATGGAGGTCCAGCCCTCGGGCGTGAAGGTGCAGGATCTCGGCTACCGCTGGGGTTCCTGCGGCAAGGGCAACTGCCTCTACTTCCACTGGAAGACCATCCTGCTCCCACGACTCATCGCCGAGTACGTGGTGATCCACGAGCTGGTGCATTTGCGCCATCCGCACCACACCCCCGAGTTCTGGCAGCGCCTGGAACGGGCCTTGCCCGATTTTGAGCGGCGCAAGCAGTGCCTGGCGGCGCATGGGATGGATGTGGAGGGGGTCTAGCGGAGCGCCTTTGGTATTGGCACTGGACGTTGCGATTGTTATTGCGGTGACCGCAGTTAAAATATTTCCAAGCAAAGGCTGGAAATTAAGGTCTATCCACGGAACAGCGGCATGGTGGCAACCACGGCGCACAGGAGGCGCTGTTTAATACCCTTGATATTACTCGGGCTTGCCAGTAGCGTTTGATCAAATGGTGAAAACCCCGCGAGCCAGTAGGGGAACGGGATATGCTGGATTCTCACGTGTTTGAACGTGGCATCATTCTGGATACACACTGTTATGTGAATTTGTCGGCCAGGTAACGGCATTGGACTCTTCTTCATGATTGATATTGCTCAGCGGATCGGTGTTATCAAGGCTTTGCTGCAAGAAGATACAGACGCATCGCTGACCTATGCGGCATTGGAATGCCGCATTACTATTGAGCAAGTCTGCTACGACCGCTTGAAGATGTCTTATGGCCATATTTCCTACGATGATTTGGCCAAGTGGCAACCTCGACACGTAGTGATGCAGGTAGTTGAGGATGCAAACGAGCTGGCAGCCAGCGGCTTCGTGTTCTCCATGTCGAGGGAGCCTGTGCCAAACGATAGGCTACTGTCCCGTGAGGAATTCGAAGAGCAGGAGTATATCCAGATCGGGAAGCAGGCCGCGTTGGATTTATCGAAGCTGGGAAAATTGTGGAATGCGCTATCCCGAGTGGCGTTACATTCCCAGTTGCCGGAAAAAAAATCCGAAGATGTACGTCCTTATGGGTGCCGTGAGGCCATCGAGCGGCAGGTAAAATCCACTTTGGAAGAGTTGGAAAGGCTAAAGTCTGGAACTCTTCTTTCTAGCGGGCTGGGAATGAATTATTACTTCCCATGCGTCTCCTGTGGAGTTGAGATCAGGCGTATCCTAAAGTTGCTGAAGCATGGCCAAGTGGTTAGCTGTGTCAACCCAGAATGCAAAGAGTCTTATCAAATTCACAAGGAAGGCGAGGCAATTTCGCATATACAGCGCACTGTCTCAGTGAAATGCGAAAAG
This sequence comes from Gammaproteobacteria bacterium, assembly GCA_026197075.1. GTDB lineage: Bacteria > Pseudomonadota > Gammaproteobacteria > DSM-19610 > DSM-19610 > JAIVHA01. The sequence continues at coordinate 1,899 of JAPHQV010000036.1, forward strand.
TGCGAGGGGCAGGTAGCTATTGCTCAACGCTTGGTCGATGATTTGAGGCAAGGTGACCAGCTTGATATGTCTTGTGATGCTTGCGGGCATGTGAGTCTCATCAAGGTCATCCCGGTGCTGGTCAAGGCCAACAAACAAGTGAATCAAAACAGTGGGCAATAGTGAGGCGTCACATAACCAGTCGCTGCAGCCGACGCGCTAAAGCGCGCGCCTGAGCTTAGGCGTTATGAGTCATGAGGGGAATCAAGTGAAGCGAGATATGGAGTTAATTAGAAAGATTCTCTTCGCTGTCGAGAACGAAGAGAAAGATAATCCCATCGAAGGATATAGCGAGAATGTACTGCGATACCACCAAGCTTTACTAATAGAAGCGGGTTTGCTTGAAGGGAAAGTCCTTCACGGGAACGTAACGTTTTCAGAATCGCCCGTCTCAGTGCTTATCAAAAAACTTACCTGGGAAGGCCATGAGCTGTTAGCCGCAGTTCGCCGCGATTCAATATGGAATACCATAAAATCGGATTTCCAAGAAGCAAGCGTAGAGACCATCATTAAAGTTGCAAAACAGCTTGCAGAAGGTTGGGCAAAGAAAAAGGTCGAACTGCTATTGGAGGGAGACTCATAACAACAGCACCCAGTTCGTCGCTGCGCGGCTGAGACGCGCCAAACAGCGGCGCGCCCTTGGTGCTTGACGTTGGCTTTCGGATAATCATAATGCAAGATATTCAATCTCCGCCAGATGTAATTTTCTCCATCCCTGCGAATGCACCAATTCCTTCAGATGACGGTGCGTGCGAACATCTGGAAAACATGCTAATGCCCGATGTTTCACTATGGTCAACGGATGATCAAAAAATAAACCTATCTCGTTTGTCCGGCTGGAACGTAATTTTCTGTTACCCAATGACAGGTCGCCCCGGTGTTTCCATCCCCGAAGGCTGGATTCAAATTCCCGGTGCCGCTGGGTGTACGCCCCAGGCATGTTCGTATCGCGACAATCACACTGAACTAAAGCGTAGTGGCGTAGGCGTTTACGGAATAAGCACTCAAACATCTGAGGCGCAAAAAGAAGCCTCTAATCGTTTAGGGCTACCTTATCCGCTTTTGAGCGATGCAAATTTTTCATTTTCCTTAGCTTTGAAATTACCACTTCTTGAAGTTGGTAATTTCAAATTGATCAAAAGGCTGACGTTTATCCTTAAAGATGGGATGATAAAAAAGTGCTTTTATCCTGTATTCCCGCCAGAAAAAAATGTTGTTGAGGTTCTAGCTTGGCTCTCCGAAAATCAAGCCTAACCTTGCGCTCGAGCGGGACTGCCGAAAAGCACGGCAGCCCCTCAACTTTGAGGTTGGGCATAGGGTAACGATGAATCCGTGGTCTACTAATCCATGCTGGCAGAACTTCTCATCACTCTATCGTGAAGTGGTTGCTGCCCAGGAAGCGCCAAATGAAATTGGTTTGTATCACCATCTCACTGCTTCATTGTACTTTGGAATGGCCGCCCTTGAGGCGTTTCTGAATCAACAGATGCGTGAGCATCTTAAGTCCAATACTCAAGAGGCAGAAATATTCGCAACACTTCGTAGAGGTCGAATCACGGATAAGCTGAGAAAATGGCCTGCAAAGATTCTGTCAGATAATCTTCCGATTTCGGAACAGGCCATGGAATTTCTCGTCCTTTTCAATGAAGTGCGCGGAGACCTTACGCACCCGAAAACGAACGGCTTTGACATCTACACAAGGCTAGAAAAGATTGAGCCGGAAGCGGTCCTTTTGTCTGTCGCAGAGTACATTGTCTGCTTCTATCAGGTTCGAGGTGAGAATTTTCCCTATTGGCTCTTCGGCTGGAATTATCTGAATCCCAGTCACGACACACATGAAATCATAATTATTCATAACCAACAGTTTATGTTTTCGCTTCAAGGCTTAGGCTTTAACGTTCCTGGTCACGAGGCTTTTGCCGCAGAACAGTGGCAAAAACAGAATATGTCGTCATTTACTGGTTATCAGAAACTAAAACGAAGCATGGAATCATTAGGGCATTGTGAATTGAAAAATGATCGTTTCCCGTATCAGCCCAAACTATGTCGCCGGTGGTGGATTAAAGAGCACCACAAGAGCTGCGGATATGTAAGTCAGGAGGCCATCAAGCGTTCTTTAGAGTTCGATGCCTAACAAAAACATTAACTTCGCGCCTACGGCGCCGGACACTCGTACCTCTTGCCGGTTATGTTGGCGTTAGAACTTGTAGAGGTCTATGAACGCAAAACATTTATTTCTAAAATACAAGCCGGAAAGGGATGTTGTGTTTTTTTTCGGTGCCGGAGCATCCTACGCAGATGGAGCCCCGCTTCAGCAAGATCTTCTACCTTACATCCTATCCGGGCAGGATAAAACGATAGCGGAATCTGGACTGGGTGCTGAGGTGGTGGAATTTGTTAGGGAATACTTTGGCGCAGGAGAGCTCTACTACCCAAGTCTGGAGTCCGTTTTTGGGTTTATCGATTATTTGATAAGCCACCGAGAATCCCTAGGAAAGGATCTCTCTGTCGCAAAGATCCAAGGTGTAAGAGAGTCGTTGGTTAAACTTATTCACTACACCATAGCTCGGCATTGTAAGTCGGGTACAAGTGTTTATGGTAAGTTTTGGAACAATGTTCGTTTGTCGAGTAGAAACGTTGGTGTGGTCACGACAAACTATGACTCTCTTCTGGATGAAGCGTTCTCGCTGTTTCCGGACGCTGGCTACATCGATTACTGCCTGCACCTGATGAACTATGACCAATATGAAACTTATCACAGGGAAATAGATCCGTTTAATTGGTGGATTAATCCCAGAGAGCCTGTTCCAGAATGGGGCGGGTCCGTCGTGAGTCCAATAAAAATAATAAAGCTCCACGGTAGCTTAGACTGGAAATACTGCGGATGCTGTGCCCAAGTCCTTCTGACTCCATGGAACTCTGAGATTGACTTGGATCGTAGAGGCTTTATACGGTACGAGTACTATGAGGGGCCTGATCCCCACTCACCAGATATACAACCAGTCGAGTTCACCTGTCCGATAGATGGCGTCCGCTTTGATACTCTCATCGTGCCCCCGAGTCACGTCAAGGAGATCACTAACCCTGTGATATCAAGTTTGCGCTCTGAGGCCGCCAGAGAACTCAGGTGCGCGAATACCGTTGTGTTCGTCGGTTACTCATTTCCCGATGCTGATGTCCATATCAGGCTGTTGCTTAAGAAGAACATCAAACCCTCTGCCAAAGTCATAGTGATTGACCCTGTGATAGATGACAGAAAGAGGCTGGGTTATTCTACGATCAATGATGATGTTGAGTTTTATGAAGAGGCGTTTAGTGATGCCCTAGAGAATGAGGTACTTTTAGCAAAGATATTTCCAGCTTGATACTGTTTTAACGAGTGAATCAACCCGACAAATTCTTCTGCGCTTCGCGCTCCAGAAATTTCGGGTTATTCTGGCGCTATGCAATATTTGGCGCCCCATACAAACGTCACATGATAGAAATGGATAGCAGATTATGATTACGGTCAGTACGCAAATTCGTAGTGCTGACGAGGCAATTTGCCGGAATATAGAATTGCTCTCTGACCAGCGGGATTTGCTCTCGCAAAATATTCTCTCTCAACTTCGGAATTTAGTAGAGGGAGTTGCTGTGCTTATCCACAAGCGCTCACAGGATGCCGAGTTCAATTACACAGACGTAAAGCCGGCGCTCGCGTTCATCAAGAGCAAGGGAAGGCTAAACTTTCTCGGAAAGTTCCACAAGCTGATTCAGAAAAGCGCGTCCCACTACACCATGGACGGGGACACATCCGAGCGGTTAATGCTCAAATACTACGAGTATCTCTTTCGAACCCGCAGCTTACTTCAAGATCATTATGGAACTACAGTGCTGGTAAACCTTGAAGATTTCCCAGTTGACCTCGATCCTTCATTACGTGAGTATCACGAGAAGATAGCCGCAAGGATTGAGGCGGTTCGATCATACCCTCCAGACAGGGATGCCAAGGATCGATACTACATACACAAAATACGCCCCTTTTTCTTCGATGGTCGCGTCTTCTACGAGGTCACGCTCTATCGCGCTATCAACAAAGTGAGCAAATTCGACCGAATTATTGCCTTCACCGACATCGAAATTACTGATAAGTATGCAGCAATGTTCACACTTCAAATGGACGCAATTGAAGTGCTCAACCAAATAATGCCGATAACAGTCATACGTAAGTGGGAAGTCTCTATTCGCCCGTGTGAGCTCAACAATTTCGCGCGCCTCTTAAATATCGACTTAAACGTTAGCACTGGTTCGGCTGAGTATCGATACCTCATGCGCGGGCTCACATTGGGGTCGAGCAGCCTTATCGACTTATTAGATATTTCTGACGATAAGTACGAGAGGGTAAAGGCGGAGGGGACGGCACGTGCGACCAAACCACAGCTGTTCCCCGTAATTGATGAAGCACGCCGCATCGTGAGGTCAGGTTCTCCAGGACAAAACGTGCTTCGCTATCTCATGTTGCGGATGCACAACAAGATTCTTAAGTTGCAGTATGACCGTGATGGTTGCGGGCGTCTTTCCGACTTAAAATTTAAGTATGGCTGCATTCCTTTTGATCAGATGCCACTTTGCACCTCGCTACCCGGACACAACCCTAGATATTGGGATCTCGTAGAGTGTCTTGATATGGCTGGGAGAAACCATGAGTTGCTCGCTCGGCGAGTCAGGAACAACGTGGAACGTTATGGAATACTTTACACCCCGATGAGTGACCTTCAGGAACTCGGTAATGTTGATCAATTGATCCCTAAATACAATAACATGCTTTATTACAAGCACACGGAGCGACAGCTTGTGCATGACGTGGGACACATTTTTATCCGGGGGTATGAGAACGACACGGTATCTATCGTTGAGAAACTTCAGGAGCACGCATCATCCGGAATTGCCGGTTACACCCAAGCCGTCGAGCGCTGGTTAAACGATTCGTTTCCCGTCATCGATGACCCGGTAAAAGTGGAAGCAATCAAACAATTGTTTAGTCAGTCGCACGTAGCTTTGATTTACGGAGCGGCTGGAACTGGCAAATCCACTATGGTGGATCACATTGCTCACTACTTTAACGATAAAGACAAACTATTCCTGGCGCACACCAACCCCGCTATTGACAACCTACAGCGTAAGGTAACTGCGCAAAACTCAGAGTTTCGGACGATTAGTAGTCAGATCTACAGAGGCGCATCAGGCCAAGATTACGATCTTCTCGTCATCGACGAGTGCAGCACTGTCAGCAATGCAGACCTTATTAAGGTGCTAGAACAAACGGCTTTTAAATTGCTCGTGCTTGTTGGTGACGTCTACCAGATCGAGTCGATTCAGTTCGGCAACTGGTTCGGGATCATTCGTTCATTCATACCGAACACGGCGGTTTTCGAGCTGACGACGCCTTTCAGAACCAGAAACGATGCACTATTAGCCTTTTGGGATAAGGTTAGAAATATCGAAGAAGATATTGCTGAGGTCATGGCTCGCAACGCCTATTCAACGGTGCTAGATAAAACACTATTCGAAAGTCAAAGGCAGGACGAGATCATTTTGTGCTTAAACTATGACGGCCTCTATGGGATCAATAACATCAATCGATTTTTGCAGAGCAGTAATCCCGGCGCAGAAACTACTTGGCGTGTATCCTCGTACAAGATAGGAGACCCGGTCCTTTTCTTTGAGACGGAGCGGTTCAGGCCTGTGATATATAACAATCTTAAGGGCCGCATTGTAGGTATTTATTGCGAACCTGGGCAGATACAGTTCGATGTAGAGCTCGACCGACCGCTCACCGAGTTTGACGTCTTAGATTTAGATGAGATCGAATGGGTAGAGGGGTCGATTGTTCGCTTCTCGGTCTACGAGTATGACACTAGCGATGATGACGACGACTCGCTTAATACTACTGTGCCCTTTCAGGTGGCCTACGCCGTGTCGATACATAAGGCTCAAGGGCTAGAATACGACTCTGTCAAGATTGTGATCACAGATGCAAATGAGGAAGATATAACACACAGTATTTTTTACACAGCCGTAACACGGGCACGTGAGCGTCTGAAGATTTTCTGGACACCCGAGACACAGCAGAGGGTTCTACAGCATCTTCACCGCAGTGCCAATCTAAAGGACGTCGCCCTGATTTCTAATCGACGAGGACTTACGCCGACCGGGGTATGATTTGAGGAAGCGTCGAATGAGCGACAGGTTTTTCAACGTGCATAATAAAGTGCTGCCAGGCATAACCTACCCCGAAATAATTGATGCCTTTCCTAAGGGGGCTAGGGTGTGCTTTCGTCAGATTACTGGCCAGAATATGCCTTTGTAATGTGGCCAATTAATGCTTTCATGCACAAATTCTGAATTTTTCAATGACTACTCGCCAGGTCAGGGTGAGATCAATCGAAACCTTATAGCTGAAAATATCATAAAAATATGCTACATATTTTTATGATATCTCTGGCCGGGCAGGAAGCCCATGAAGTGGATTGAGAAAACCTCTCTGAATTCGTACTCGCGCAAGGTGAACATTACTAAAGAACGTCCATTAGTGTCGAGGAAATCTGTAGAATCACGTAGCCGACTCCATGGAAGACCAATCAAAACGAAAGTTAGTGCGCGGGATTCTGAGCTTCGAATTCAACAGATCGATATAGGATCAATGTCACGTTATCGCCGCTGTACGCGGAGTGCCGTAGCACGTGTTCACCGATCTCTTGCACAGACATTGTATTATATGGGATTCAACGCTACGGAGCACAGGGGGCGCCGTGTAAACACTCTTGATATTACTCGGGATTGCCAGTAGCGTTTGATTAAATGGCGGATAACACCACGAGTCAGTTGGAGAACAGGATATATTGGATTCTCACGTGCTTGAACACGGCAACATTCCGTATACACACTGTTAGGCCTTCAATCTTGATGCCGATTACTTAAGGAACTATATGCTGAACATTTTGTTTCTGCTTATCGGTATAGCCTTACTCACCGTTGGTGGTGAGGCGTTGATTCGAGGCTCGCTGGCAGCGGCAAAGCGACTCGGTGTATCGCCGTTGCTGAGCGGTCTCGTAATAGTAGGCTTCGGCACCTCAGCCCCTGAGTTGGTGGTCTCAGTCAATGCTGCGGTGGAAGGTCGACCAGACATCGCTATTGGCAACGTTGTTGGTAGCAATATCGGAAATATCTTACTGATACTCGGCATTTGCGCTTTGATTTCGCCATTGGCGGTCAAGCCATTGGCACTGAGGCGGGACGCGGTCACGGTAGTAGCAGCAAGTGTATTGTTTCTCGTTCTGGTTGGAGGAAGTGCGCTAGGGCGCGTAGATGCAGCTATATTCCTTGTCGCTCTGGGCGCTTACCTAGTCTGGGCTTACTGGAGCGAAAGTTTTCACGCTGCGCCCTCGGGTGAACTACACCAAGCTGAAGCAGATGAGCTTTCCACCATTCCGAAGTCGGTGTTATGGACTGTAACTGCGGTGGTTTTGGGCTTGCTGCTTTTAATCGCCGGATCACAGATTCTTCTGATTGGTGCCATTGGCATTGCAGCGCACTTTGGTGTGCCAGAGGCGGTCATTGGCTTGACGCTGGTGGCCGTGGGTACCTCTCTTCCCGAGCTGTCCATATCGGTAATTGCAGCTATTCGGCGACATGCGGACGTGGCTGTCGGAAACATACTTGGCAGCAATATCTTTAACTTGCTGGGGATTCTTGGGGTGTCCGCTCTACTTCAGCCACTTCCGGTTCACGCAAGAATCATACAGTTTGATCAATGGGTCATGCTTGGAACATCGTTGCTTTTGCTTTTGTTCTTGTACACTGGGCGCCGCCTGAGCCGCACGGAGGGTGGGGTACTATTAATTGGATACGGAATTTACGTCTGGTTGAGTTTTACGGTATTCGGTGGCTGACATAAAATGGCCTAACAAGCGCTTACAGAGTGACGCGGCTGCGCCGCGCACCTGAAGCGGGCGCTAGATTCCAGCTGCGCTATCGATACATCAATTACTATTACAGAAATATTCACTGGACCTCCTGACATTGAGCGCATATTTTTCAAGAATTATAAGCATTGGCACTATTCAGAATTGTTTTCCATATGTTCAATCAACATTCGGAGTCTTGCGTTTTCCAATTCTGCGTCTGCAAGTTGACTAGCCATGCCATGGTTTTCTTGTATCAGTTTGGCTTCTATCGTTTTCTCGGATTCCACCGCCATTGATTTGATATAAGCCTCTTGGCTTGAAACGTTGGATTGACCGAGTTTTCTGGCAACGACCATCCCAATATCTTCAGATGCTAGGGATAGTTTATGGGCACGTCTAAATGCGGCTTCTTTGTCAGACGTGTCTTGGGCAAACTTTCTCCGAAATGAATGGATGCTAGATCGTGGAGGGCACCCGATTTCCCTCATTGCATTAGAGAATATCTGGCTAATCGTATTTAGTTCAAGTCCTTCGCAGTTCTTTCCGCTAAGAAACAAATCATTGCTAGCATTGCTCAGGTTTCTGAGCTTTTTCCTAATGAATTCGTCCCTTGTGGTTTTTATGTGCTTTGCGATTCTTGATGCAAGAGCCAATGGAACCTCAAAGTAATTTTCATAACCGAGCTTCTGAATCGATGGTCTGACAAGTATGTGATCTTCGTTGGCTCGATAAATCTGTTCTTCAGAAAACAGGTCAGTTGTAAGGCAGGCGATTGATCCGCGACGCCAACCTACCTGATCGGAAAGCTCCATAATCAATATGTTTCTTTCTGCAATGTAGGGGCTGCATGTGTCAGTGAAGTGCTTAATCAGCTTCGCTTTATCCTCAGGTGTAGCGCTGTACTCATTCCGGGTTCTACTACCTTCTCCGCACCGGCGAAAACACTTCGGATACAGCCTCTCATCGTTGCTCTTGATGTCACCGCTGGTAATGAACCTGGCCAGTGCGCTATTGATTGGGAAGTCAGAACCAAGTCCAATATGACTTTCTGTGTAATTCATCGTATCTTGCGCCCATACAAAGTAATTGTAGATTACGCGAAGCTTGCGATTAGTAGTGCGTTTCGCAGGGTTAGTCTGTCCTTTGCTTTTAGAGTCACTTTGCGTCTTATCGAGCAACCAATCTCTGAAGGCAACTAAGCCATCATCATCCATTAATCGCCAGTCTAATCCCTTTCCGCACAGATATGACAGGAAAGCTTTTAGGCTGTAAGCATGTAGGTCGATTCCTGATCGGTATGCCTGTGCAGATGGTGCGGTTTCGATCTTTTGCTTGGCTATAGCGAACAGGTATGCATTGAACTCATCTACCAGATCCGTATTATTGTCGTAGATGATTGGCAAAGGGTATCCCCAGTCTGAGTCGACCCAGTTCATTGTCACTGGATAAGATGATTTTACGGGCATGTGCTCAGAACTCCAACCCTACGACACGGTTGAATGCGCGTGGCTCGCTGGACGATTCAAGGTAAAAACTCTCCCTATCACCGATTACGCATACCTGTTTCTTCGATCGAGTTATAGCTGTGTAAATTAGAGAGTTATCCAAGATACCGTTTCGATTAGGGGTCGGGCAGAGGAAGATTACGCGTTCAAACTGACTGCCTTGGCTCTTATGAACAGTGATTGCATACCCAAGAGAGATGTAACCAAAGTCGTCATGTGTCAGCATAACGATATTCCCGTTATCGAAATCGGCCTCAGCAATGTACTCATGCTCAATGCCATCTTCATCGACGGAGAAAACGGGGTTTCCGTACACCTCGGTTAAGATGCCGAGAGAGCCATTGTAAAGCTCCTTTCTGTAATCGTTTCGATCTCGGTATAAAAGAGGGTCGCCTACTGTCATCGACATCCCAACAATCGTCACCAAAGGGACAGGAAGCTTCTGATATCGCCTTAGCGCCACAAGCTCATTGTGAAGATGCCCGTTGATCTGGTCACACAGCTTATTGGTAGGCGCAATGATTTGCACTTCGCTGTAATGGCTGAGCTCCCTGTAGGTTTTGAGTGTCTTATCAACCAAATCGTTTATCTTGGTTGCATCGATAAAAGAGATACCAAATCCTTTCTTAGAAACATCCTGAAAGTTGTCTAGCTGGAACTCACATGACTGATTGCGTATGGCATCAGCAACATCGAGTATGCCGGTTTCTTTTGCGAACCTATGTGTCTCTAGCAATCGCACGATTGGAATGATTCCTGATTGGCTATCAACCATTTTTTTAAATGGGAGGCCAGGGCCAATCGGCGGTAACTGGCTTGGGTCGCCAACGAAGCATATCGTTGCATTCATCGGAGTCACCTTAAGCAATCGATAGAGAATAGGGATATCTAGCATGGACGCTTCATCGATAAACAAGAAGCATTCTTCCTGGATCTGCTTGTCTTTAGCCTTGAGAATAAAGGAGGCGATCGTCGTGGCCTCTAGGCCAGTAGCTTCGTTCATCCGTTTAGCAGCTCGCCCAGTTAGGGCCACCTGATAGATGATTTCTGGAGTACCGATCTGATCGTAGATGGCTTGAAGCACCGTGGTTTTACCTACGCCTGCGCCTCCAGTGATGCAGCAAATCCTGTTCTCTAGGCATGTGATTACGGCATCTCTTTGCTCTTGGTTAAACGCAAAACCAATTTGCTTCTCAAACTCGCATAGTCGATTAAAGTTGAAAATTGGTCTGAACAATGACTCCTGCAAGCTTACCGTTTCCTGAGCACCAACGATCCTTTCCTTGATCAGCTTTTCCAGTGCATAAGAACCGACTGATTGGTATAGCTTTCCTTCTTGGATCGGAACAATCCTTCCACGGATTAAATCTCCCACTTCAGATAAGCTTCTGATGCCGATACCGGTCTTCTGAATGAAGCCAGCTCTGATTTCGCTTTCTGTTGCCGCCGTATTGCCACGGTCGTATCGGTCATAGGCTGCATCTTCTAATGCTGCGGCTTTGCGTCGATTATCATCCTTCGAAATACCTATCTCAAAAGCCAGGCGGTCGACTTCTTTCCATTTGGCAAAGGCAAGCAACCGGTACGGGTCATCATTGATTCTCTCTAAGGCTTGAGATCCCCAGAAATTAATCACTTTCGACGCTAGCCCCACAGGAAATTCATGCTTGTTCAGCCATTCTATAACTGGAGTTTCGGCAGCATAAGTCGCCCAAGTATCAACAAGATTTTGAGCGAGAACGTGAGTTAACCCGCCTTTCTTCTTATCCGTTAAAGTGACTACGTCTCCTCGATCTAAGACGGAATAAAGGTCTTCACCGTATGCAGCCCAGAGCCGTTTGGCCTTTGTGTTGCCAACCCCTGCAAACTTCCGGTTATTGCCTATGAACTGGATGAGAATGGTGCCTTTCGGACGCGTGCGGCAACACTCGGTAGCGATGAGTTGAGTGCCATATTCCTTGCTCTTCGAGAACGCTCCAGAAACCCTCCACACCTCACCTATGCTAGGCATGGACGGAAGTGCGTGATAATCAGCCTTGATCTTTATGCTAACTACGTTATCTGCTGTGACAGCATCCATCTTGAAGATCGAACCATTGTTTCTGGCGCTCAGAATGGATGTGACAACGCCTGTGTGGGTGACTTCAGGCTGCTCTAAGGATTTCTGCGCGGTGGATGTAATCATGGCCTTATCACCCTTCCTGTCTCAAGAAACCAAAGCTCCTGCTGTTGTTGTGATCGTAGAAGTTCATTCTCAGCTTTGAGCGAAGCGATGCGATCCTGAAGCGTAGATATGGTCCTCTTCAGGCTCCGTACCTCCTCAGAGGATGCCGTGCTTCTCGTGACGGTCTCTGCTCCAAGTTTCTTGTTGAGCTTTTCAAAGAGCGTCGAGATAGACTCCGAGTCGCGATTAGACGTGGGTATGCCGAGGTCAGTAAGAATCCTTTTCTGGCTGGCAGAGCCGTACTGATTGGTGGGTATTTTACTCAAAGGGGTCGAGCGAATATACGCTTCTAATTTGGCCTCATTCGCTTCCCCTTTCTGCTTGTTGGTCAACCTTGCCATTGGAATTACCTCACTGTCTTTAGCACAGATACTTTGTCGATGGTTTTTATGAGTTCCGATAACTGCGCTCTGAGTTTTTCGATCTCGCGATCTTTATCGGTCAGGTGGTCGCTCAATACCTTCTTTGATTGCTGATGCGCTCGCTGCTCTTTGCGCAATGCATTTTCAAGTATTTGATGCCTCACATTGATTTTGAGGTATTTCTGCTCGGCAGACTCACGTTGAAGTTGAGCCAGCTTAAGCTCCTGCCTTAGCTTGTCTGCGATTGCAGTTTTGCTTGTATTGGTTATCTGGGAGTTCGCCCTGATTTCAAGCGCTTTAAGGTCATTAGTGATCTCTTTTTTCAGCTCCGGAAGATTATCGAGCGTTGTCGTTCCGGTCCCACTGATGGCGCTAATTGCAGCCCTGGTTTTCTGGCAGTTCTGGTCACCATTCCATTTGTAGAAAGAGCGCAATGAGGTTGGATAGTAATCAAGCACCATTTCTCCGTCTCCATCTCTGACAGGGTTGCCATCGTCATCATACTTATAAGGGATGCCTGTCTCAATCCAGGCCTTGATGACTTTATGCTTTGTCTTGATGTTTTTATGCGCTGCTTTCTTTAGCGATTGCGACTGATGCTGTTTGTTCATCTTTGATACTCACTTTAATCATGTCGTGGACACCCCAAGCAAGATAGGCGCTCATTTTGGCATAGGCGATTGCCTCGGAATTTTCCGCCTGTATTCGTTCTTCCATTTCTATGAGAGCGACTAGCTCTTTCTGGCTGTCTTCGTAAGCAACACGCTCGGCTGCAGAGATCGAAAAGTCGTTGGCCTTGTCCGATAATTCAGATGCCTCCTCCTTTAGCACCGCCAAATAGTTGGTGTTATCGAAGTGAAAAGGGCAGTTCATGCACGTTTTAAGGCACGCGCTTTCAACGCAAGCCACACCATGCTTGTCACTGTAACAGCTAGCTTTTTTCTGCTTGGATGAAGGAGATAGTGTGCAGACACCATGCATATCGACGGAGGGGAGATACCCTTTGTCCTCCAACTCGTTTGATATGGTTTTAGCCTGATCCGACTCATCCATCTTTCGGAACTCAGCACGCCTCAGTAGGTGTTTGTATAGACGGAATACTGTCTTAGAGAAACCGCCGCCAGTCGGGTGTTCTGACAGAATATCTTGTATCTTTTCTGTTAGGTATTCCTTGCCGATCCCATTGAACTCAGTGTCGAAATCGTTGTGTTCCTGCTGGTAGAGCATTTCTACGCTTTCTGCCTGCTCACGAACCGCTGGGTCGGTAACGTAAACCCGCGTCATCAATACAGAGATATGCCTCAGGTGATGCTTTAGCGATATTAGCTGAGGATTGTCATAGCGATGGTAGTAGATCATCGCGAAGATGCGACGGAAGACATGGGTTTTATGATCCACGCTCTGATGGTCAACACCAGACAAGCGCATAAACAAATCAGAGTGATTGAAGTAATCATACGAGCACCAAGCTCTATCAGATGCGAGAGAATCAGGGGTTATCGAACGGAAGCGGAATAGTTTTTCTCTTCTGCTAACCCCATCTCCGAATTGATAGTTCGGGCGTTCTTCGTCTGAGAGATAAAAACAATCGTTGATTTTCTCAAGCACGTTAACGCAGTCAGATACCAGCCGATTGCAGAGGAATGTGGACCAGTCCTTTAAGGTCTTCTCAACGTACAAGTCAATTTTGCGGCATTCGATGCCAGAATTCTCTTCGATGACGCAGCCGCGATAGATGCCATAGGGAAGTGATCTTTCGCCCAGTATTTCCTGTTTTCTTCTTCCGTGATTGATGCCGATGATTACCATACAGGCGGTTTGCAGGGTCTGGATTAGCTCCATGAGAGATGGGTTCTGGATGTATTCAGGATCGTCCTTTAACTTTTTTCCCCGTTGGGTTATGCCAGATATTGATGGGAACGGCGCTGCTATTCGTTTGGCCAAGTCGGCATAAATAGCTTTGACGCATTCCTGGTTGCGTACGTTTTGTTGCTTTGTTGGGTTTTTGTTACAAAAATTACGTGCCGCCTCGGCTGTCCTGATAATGATGGGAGAATACTCATAAACAAAAGACAGTCCGGTATTCAGAAGTTTGACGACATCTTGTAGAGAGAGGTTTTTTGTCCGTATAGACATCTTACCCTTGCTCAGGCTTTCAGCCAATTGGTTGACTTTGTTGTACGGTATGCAGGTAGGCTTATCTGTGCCGTCTGGGAGGGCGTAAAGCCAATTCAATGGGCTGAGGTGGGTCTTAAGAAGCTGATAGCTTGCGCCCATAGGATATTTGTTGACCTCTTGGCCTTTTATCGGTATTGATCCTGCGATTTCAGCCATGGAGTTGTGGAAATAACCCGGTACGATGTTTCTACTGAAGAGTAAGCCAGTTAACTCATTCAGTCTTCCGATGCGAATGCTGGGCACACCTTTTTGATGCTCCTCGATAAGGTATTTTGCAATAGCTGGGTTATTCTTCGCTTTGAGCGATAACGATAACAAACGATCTTCAACATTAAGCATCCTGTAGAGACCATCTCTGGCAAGACCTACCGCATATTCTTCGAAATCTTCTTTCGTTAACGTACCAAACTCGTAAACTCCGTTCACTACGCACCACGCCATGAATCGAGAAAGGTGGGTGATCCTCTGTGACACCCGATCTCGACGACTTGACTTGTGCCTGTGCAAAGCGTCGTTAATGCCGAGCTTTAGCAGGTCAATCCAATGAGGAAATTCAGTTATATTGACCGGTTTCGTGAACGGCCCTAGCGGCGCATTAGAGGGAAGCCAGATCGCATGCAGGTTGTAACATACTACTTCGGGCTGTCCTGCATTGTCCTCAGCGACGTCAATCTTTAGCACATTGGAACCCCAATCGTTTAAATAGCGCGGATCTTTTACAACGTGTTTGAATAAGTTGTCTGTCTTTGTCAGCTCTGGGCGGCGATAAGGCGCATCTATAACAAGCGGGATGTGCTGGTTGCGTTCGATTCCCTTAGTCATTTTTGTGTCCATTTTCAGCATATAGATGCGCGTACTCTGAGTTTTCGATAAGCTTTTCCAGCGCCATGCAAACGATAATTCGTGGAAGATGGATCCTCATAAACCGAGCTTCATTCGAAGAAAGCAATGATTGCCAATTAGCTCTATACCAACTAGATTGTCGGTATGTATGCCTGATTCTATCATCGTTCAGCAGAATGGGAGTGTCTTGGTCACTTAGCCACTCATCGGCGACATTAGAGGTCGGCGTTGCGTCAGAGTTGATTGGGAAGAGTAACTTTCGATTAACATCATCAGGGTCGATACCAAACCTCTTTAGGTAATCATCTCCTTTGGCAGCCCAGATGATGCTTTTGGCGAGCTCAGCCATGTATGTGTTCATGTTGGCCTCTGAGAGGATACGGATAATCGTCTGCCCGAGATATTGATCAGTAGTAGCAATGCTGTCCCACCCGGCGCGAGCCTTTAGTGCGTGGATATCGTGGGTGCTCATATAGAACTCATTGAGTCCTTGGTCCCGCAATTGCTCCGCCGTGAAACGAGGCAATGAATAGCTAGCCGAAAATATTTCGTTATATTGCTGATATAGGAACATCACGGCCTCTGGAAACGCTTTTCCATTAGGTTCTAATGAAACGAAGATGCTATCCGTCTCCCTTGCCCAGTTATTGGATAGCCAGCGGGAGTGGTCTACCAGGGCGCTAACGACACGATGAAGGCTACTGCAATTCAGGGAATTACCTGATGTATTTCCTGAAAATGCTTGGCTGGTTTTTGGCTTAATGGCATCAATGTGGTAGCCATCTGGTGTTTCGGAAATCATCGAGTGTTCAACTGAATTACACGTACCTATATTCCAGTCGAACTCCATTTGAAAAAGATGCCTAGCGCACATGATCGGCATGGGTGGCATGACAAATCGGCTCAAGACTAGTGCGGCTAACAGAGGGCTTTTATTTCGATTGTGCTTGCTTTTGGCCAGCCCAAGCTCATCAATGATCGACAACTCAGAAATTCCGTCGGCAAAAGGAAATTCGCCGTATTCTTTCACCCACTGTTGATATGAGCCAATTTCGGTGAGATTATAGGTATCGAAAAACTGGACGTAGAAGTGGATAAGCGCATCAGGGGATAGCTTGCTAAGAATATTGATGGTGGAAATTTCCGAAAGTGTGCGGTCTTCAAGTGCGCAAGCAGTATGTCGATCGAGGCGTTGAGAAGCGAATTCTGAGAGGCGCTTCTGAAATGCATGGTACTTGGCAATAACATCGAGGCAAGCGCCCCTCATTCGTGCTTTTCGTTTCCTTAGGTGGTTAAGCGCTTTCTCTTGCAACTCTTCAGCGTCCGCAGCTTTGAGTGCGGAAATTGGAGCACTTAACTCAGGGTCATCGCAGCCGTGGTCGATGCTCTCGCTTATGATAGGGCGATAGCCTGTTTTCTCGCTGAATCTTGAGGCGAACTGAACATCCGCGATGTGCATGCCGCCGCCCAAAGGAGAGGTCAGATACTTCATGACCCGGCGAAACATAACGGAGGGTCTAGATCCGTTTTTATATCTACCGGTATCCACCAATTCAGATTGAATTATTTCCTCGGCGAGAGTGAAGAGCGTTTGTATATCGACTGCCTGTAGCTGCGAGATCGGAAGAGAGAGTATTCGCAGCGCCTTCTTTTGAGTAGTAAGAAGTTGGATTACTTGAAAGAAAAAGAAAGAGTAGCTTTTGGAAATCGGGCTTGGCAGGTCACGAAGAACAGATTCTAGAAGTCCACCCGGCTGCACGCCTAATTCGCCGAAATCGTATTTTGACGAAAAGTATCTGGTCTTCCCATATTTTCGATGGAACCTCTTTATCTCGAATATTTTGGTGTCTTCTTGT
The DNA here is from genome assembly GCA_026197075.1 of Gammaproteobacteria bacterium. Lineage (GTDB taxonomy): Bacteria > Pseudomonadota > Gammaproteobacteria > DSM-19610 > DSM-19610 > JAIVHA01. The sequence continues at coordinate 18,852 of JAPHQV010000036.1, forward strand.
GCCTTCAAAAAATCTCTCCAAGCTGACAGTCGGCGCGTATTTTGTATTGGTATCCCGACAAAGAATCGACTATCATCGATTTATCATGGTCATATAGCTTGTCCGTTCAGTAAGTGCAAGTGAAAAATCGCACATAACGGGTTTAAAATCCCTCGGTGGCGACACCGTGCCGGTTCGACCCCGGCCCCGGGCACCATCCTGATTTATTTCTCCCGCGAGACTCTCATGACCCCTTGGATCCTGCTCGATAGCACGCAAGTGCCCGGCAACGGTGGAGAACTGCGCCTGTACCGACGGGGGGATGAGTTTTCGATCATGATCGTGGGTCATGGGGAACTCATGAACAGCCGGGTTCATGCTTCCGAGGATGCCCTGGCTGACTATACCTGCGCCCGTTTGGTGAATGGCGCGTCACCGAGACTCCTGATTGGGGGTTTGGGGATGGGTTTTACCCTGGCGGCTGCTTTGCGCCAGGTTGGGGAACAGGCACGGGTGGAAGTGGCGGAATTGGTGCCTGCCGTGGTGAAGTGGAACAGAGGGGAGCTCGGGATGAAGGCTGGCCATCCGCTCGATGATCCGCGGGTTGTCGTGCGGGAAGGAGACGTCGCACGCATGATCCGGCAGGAGCAGCAGGCCTTCGATGCCATCCTGCTGGATGTGGACAACGGTCCCGAAGGCCTTACCCATAAGAAGAACGATTGGCTTTATGGCATGGAAGGTCTGAATGCGGCGTATACCGCATTGCGGCCCAAGGGCGTGCTTGCGATCTGGTCAGCTGGCCCGGATCAGGCCTTTGAGCAACGTCTGCGCAAGGTCGGCTTCCATGTGGAGAGGATACGTGTACATGCCCATGGCGCAAAGGGTGGGAAACATGTGATCTGGTTCGCAAATCGCACAACCAGCAACTAGTATTTACGTGTGTGTGGTAGCCAGACCATTTTGACCCTGTCGAAGGAGTCGGTATGAGCCTGGTATTGACAATAACCGGAGTGCTATTGATGTTGGTCGAATGGCCTGCAGGGCATCCTTATCAAGTGGAGTCGGAGTTCCCACGAGCATTCGCAGGCACTCCGACCCGTTCCTGGGGAATCAGCGCTGGGTTCCGGAACCCATGGCCGGGCCCTGTGGTTCAAAGGCCGAGAATTCACTGATCGGCCTGTCCGGTTTCAATTCCACGTACGATCCGGGCATGTACAGGTTGTTCGCGTGTAACGATTCCCTGGTGTCATCGATCAGTAATTTTCCATCCACGAGCTGCAACCGATTCAGAGGCACGGAAATCTCCCTTGCGCCATAACCCATTATGCCGCCATCGGTAATTACGGCATGGGCTATGTCTTTAACCTGACTCCTTACCACGGTCCGGATGGTGCCGATTTTCTCGCCGTTGCGGTCGAAGACTTCGCGTCGCCATAATTCATCCGGGGTCTTGCGGTAGATGGGGTTTTCGTTCGCGGAGCCCATCGAAGGCATGGCGTTTACAGCGCCAGGCGCCTCGTCGATCCCCCACGCGGGTAATGCCATCGATGCCATCAAGGCACCGGCCAACAACATTTTGTAGAGTCTCGGGTTCATGATGCCCTCCCGCCTGTGGCTGTGAATGAACCGGTCCTGCATCCCGTGAGCCAGGACGCCACCTCTCCACAACACTGCAATGTTCCGAGGTTCCCCAAGTTTAGCAAGGCCCCGACCGATTGCTGACCGTCAGCAACCGAAGTGCGAGGTGACCGCGGAGGGTTAGCCGCAACGCATTGAGTTTCCCTGGTAATTGGCAGGGCGCTTCAAACCATTTTCTTGTTACGGTTTTGTGGTCGTTACGCCTGCAGGCCCTGGCTCTGCAGGTAGTCTTCGTAATTCCCATTGAAGTCCAGGATCCCAGTTGGAGTGAATTCCAGGATGCGGGTGGCGAGCGAGGAGACAAATTCACGATCGTGGCTGACAAAGATCAGCGTGCCGGGGTAGTTTTCCAGCGCCAGGTTCAGGGATTCGATGGATTCCATGTCCAGGTGATTGGTGGGTTCATCCATCACCAGTACATTGGGTCGCTGCAGCATCAGCTTGCCGAACAGCATGCGCCCCTGTTCACCACCGGACAGGACCTTTACCGATTTGGCGATCTCATCGGATGAGAACAGCATGCGTCCCAGGGTACCGCGGATCCACTGCTCATCGTCACTCTTTTTCGCCCATTGGCTCATCCAGTCGAACAGGCTCATGTCATTCGCGAAGTCGGCGGTATGTTCCTGGGCGAAATAGCCAGGATCGGCGTTCTCGGACCATTTCACCGAACCGGTGTCCGGGGCAAGGTCGCCGATCAGGCAACGCAGCAGGGTGGTCTTGCCGGCGCCGTTGGGTCCGAGTATGGCCATCCGTTCGCCGACGTCGATACGCAGATCAAGATTGTTGAACAGGGCTTCGCCGTCGAAGCCCTTGGCCAGACCCTCCACATTCAGTGCCGAGCGATAGAGTTTCTTTTCCTGTTCGAAACGGATGTAGGGGTTCTGTCGACTCGAAGGCTTGACCTCATCCAGCTTGATCTTCTCGATCTGGCGCGCACGTGACGTGGCCTGGCGCGCCTTGGAGGCATTGGCGGAGAAGCGGCTGACGAAGGCCTGCAGGTCCGCAATCTGTGCTTTTTTCTTGGCGTTGTCGGAGAGCAGCCGCTCGCGCGCCTGCGTCGAGGCGGTCATGTAATCGTCGTAATTGCCGGGATAGACACGCAGTTCGCCGAAATCCAGGTCCGCCATGTGTGTACATACGGAATTCAGGAAATGGCGGTCATGGGAAATAATCACCATGGTGCTGTTGCGGGCGTTGAGCAGGCCTTCCAGCCAGCGGATGGTGTTGATGTCCAGATGGTTGGTGGGTTCGTCCAGCAGCAGGATGTCCGGGTCGGCAAACAGGGCCTGGGCCAGCAGGACGCGGAGTTTCCAACCCGGCGCCACGGCGCTCATCGGCCCGGCGTGCTGGTCCAGGGGAATGCCGATGCCGAGCAGCAGTTCGCCGGCGCGTGCTTCAGCGGTATAGCCATCGTATTCGGCGAATTCCACTTCCAGTTCGGCGACCTTCATGCCGTCATCTTCGCTCATCTCCGGCAGTGCATAGATCCGGTCGCGTTCGTGTTTCACGCGCCACAGTTCCTCATGACCCATGATCACGGTATCCAGCACGCTGAATTCCTCGTAGGCGAACTGGTCCTGGCGTAGACGGCCCAGGCGCTGGTTGGCGTCCAGGGACACATTGCCGGAGGAGGGCGCCAACTCACCCGCGAGGATCTTCATCAGCGTGGACTTGCCGCAGCCGTTGGCACCGATCAAACCATAGCGGTTGCCATCGGCAAACTTGACGGAAATGTTTTCAAACAGGGGCTTGGCCCCGAATTGCATGGTGACATTGGCGGTGGATAGCAAGGGAAACTCCGAACAAAAGCAGTGCGCCCGGGCAGGACGCGGGTAAACGGGATCGGACGGGAGGGGATTTCACGCCGGAGCGTGTATTGTCCACGGATTTGGTCCCCGGGTACAGCCTGGGGGCGGAAAAGTCTGGGAGATGAGAAAGGTTAAGCCCGGGTGGGAATTATTTCTGCCCGGGTTCCGGTTCTCCAGGGGGATCTCCTTCCGCGCGCGGATCCAGTTCCAGGACCTCCGAGGAAGTGCGCGCCATCATGACGAAATCGCCCTGTTCGTCAGTGCTGATATGGGCGCCGACCTTGCGCCGGAACCAGGTGAATACCGCCAGCAGTGTCAGCAACAGGGCGAAATAGGCCATCAGGCTGCCGGCGCCCGCCCAGCCCATCAGCAGGCCCGCCAGGATGGGACCGAGGCTGGCGCCGATGCCGCTGAGTAGCAGCAGGCCGCGGCTGACTTCCATTACATGATCCACATTGGCATGGTCATTGGCATGGGCCACGCTGAGGGAATAGATGGAGAAGGCGCAGCCCCCGAACAGCACCGCCGCCATGAAGGAAAGGTTGGGGTGTAATTTTACCAGCAGGAACACCGCTGTGGCGGCCAGGCCCCCGGCCAGGCTGACACCGAGCATCACCATGCGCCGGTCATGGTTGTCGGACAAGTGGCCGAGGGGCCATTGCAGCAGGGCGCCGCCGAAGATCACACCACTCATGAACATGGCGATGCCGGCTTCCGTGAAGCCCGCCTCCACGGCGAACACCGGACCCATGCCCCAGAAGCCGCCGCTCACCATGCCCGAGACGAGCGCACCGGTGGAGCCCAGGGGTGAAGTGGCATAGAGCTGTCTCAGGCCCAGGCGGGCCGCCACCACCGGTGTGGGCTGGGGCATGCGGGTCAGGGCGATGGGCACCAGGGCCAGGGAGAAGAACAGGGCACTCAGTGCGAAGGGCGCCACGTCCGTCACCCCGTAGACCAGAATGAGGAACTGCCCGGCACCCAGGGCCAGCAGGTTGATGGTCATGTACACGGCGAACAGGCCGCCGCGGGTGCGGTTGGTGGACAGGCCGCTGAGCCAGGATTCGATGACAAGGTACATGCCCAGCATGCAGATACCGGTAAGAATGCGCAGGCCGATCCATACCAGAGGGTCGATCCACAGGCCGTGCAGGATGACGGAGGCACAGCCGATGGCGGCGAAGGCGGAGAAGCTGCGGATGTGTCCGAAACTGCGCACGATGTGGGGACACAGATAGGAGCCCAGGACATAACCGAGGAAGAAACCGGCCATGACCAGGCCGATGACGGCGGTGGGGAATTGTTCGATTCCGGCACGCAAGGCCACTACCGTGCCCAGCAAGCCGGAGCCCAGCAACAGGATGGCGACGGCGGCGAGCAAGGAGTAGATGGAGGTTATGGTACGCAGCATTTCGGCCCTTTTCCGCTAGCCCTTTCATCCCTGACAGCGGCAGGGTAATGTATGGGAAGAAAGTAAAATTTCCTTGTGCGGGAGTAAACTACATGACTTTGGTGTCTATTTCCCGAGCCTGGGGCACCCGCTCCCCACTACAGGAATTCCCGCCTTGCCAAGCATAATGACAAACACACCGCCCCCTGCCTACCCCCGCTGGCTGGTGATTCTGCCCGTTCTGCTCGCCCTGGCGGGCTGCGGATCATCGACACCCCCGGAGCAGGCCCGTGCGGAGCGTCCCCATCTGGTGGAAACGTCGGCAGTGGTCCAGGCCAATCTCAGCCTGGTACGCACCCGTACCGGTACCTTGCGCGCCCGTCACGAGGTGATGATCCATACCCAGGAAGAGGGACGGATTCAGGAATTTCCACACTACGAAGGGGATCGGGTGGCAAAGGGAGAGATGCTGGTGCGCCTCGATGACGCCCTCATCCAGGCCCAGTTGGCACGCGCCAGCGCCACTCGCAAACAGGCGGAACAGGATCTGCGTCGCTTGCGTGAGCTGCGCGCGCGTAATCTGGTATCCGAAGATGAGTATGCCCGCGCCCAGACGCAGCTCGAGGTCGCGAAGGCTGACGAGCAACTGCTGCAAACCCGGCTCGGCTACACCACCATCGAGAGCCCTATCGATGGCGTGGTTACGACACGCCTGTCTGAACCGGGGAACGTGGTGGAGCGTATGCGTCATGTGCTCACGGTAGCCGATCTTTCCTCCCTGGTGACCGCAGTGGAGGTATCCGAACTGGTGCTGCCCCATCTGCGCCTGGGCGATACGGCCAATGTGCGCATCGATGCCCTGGGGGACGAGGTTCATCCCGGGCGCATCGTTCGCATTTTCCCGTCCCTGGATCCGCTCACCCGCCGTGGAACCGTGGAAGTGGAGCTGAACCCGGTACCGGCCGGCGCCGCGCCGGGGCAGCTGTGCAGAGTGGAGTTCACCACCCATGCCCGCGAACGTTTCGTCATACCCTTCAGTGCCCTGCGCCGTGACGATGCCAGCGAATATGTGCTGGTGCTCGATGCGGAGAATCGCGCCCGGCGCGTGGCCGTCACCAGTGGATTGAGGTTGGCGGAACAGGTGGAAATCCTTACCGGCCTGGAGGCCGGGCAGCAGGTGATCACCAAGGGCTTCCTGGGCCTGAGTCCCGGCAAGCAGGTCAAGCCAGTGAACCCGGTATCGGCAAAGGATTCCTGACATGAGCGGCAAAGGTTTGCGCACCGGCGGCCTGGCCGCCTGGTCCATTCGTCACCCGGTGGGGGTGACCATGATCGCCCTGGCCGTGATCGTGCTCGGGTTCTTCGCCCTGGCCCGCCTGGCCATCGACCTGCACCCTCATATCATCTATCCCGAGATCGTGGTGCGGGTGCTCAATCCCGGTGTACCGGCGGCGGTCATGGAAGACCAGTTCACCCGCCAGCTGGAGGAACAGCTGGCCATCACCGAGGACGCCATCAGCGTCCAGTCGCGCACCAGCGAGGGCAACAGCACCCTCAACCTGTCCTTCCCATACGGCAAGGACATCGATATCGCCCTGCGCGACGCCAGCACCCGGCTGGATCGCGCCAAGCGATTCCTGCCCGAAACGCCGGATCCGCCCATGATCTACAAGCGCGATCCCTCCCAGATCCCGGTGATCGAATTCGTGGTCAGCTCCCCTCTGCGGGACGCGGTGGAACTGCGTACCTGGGTGGACGATGTGTTCAGCAAGTGGTTCATCACCCTGCCGGGTGTGGCTGCTGCCGAGGTGGGCGGCGGGCTCAACCGTGAGGTCCAGATCCTGCCGGACCAGCAGCGCCTGGCCGGCCTGGGGCTGGAGATGCAGGACCTGATCAGCGCCCTTCAGCGCGGTAATCGCGAGGCCCCGGCGGGACGGTTGCAGATGTCCCGGCAGGAGCTTTCCGGACGCATCAGCGGACGCTATACCAGTGTGCGCGATCTCGCCGAATTACCTTTGACCCTTCCCGGCGGTGAGGTGATCCACCTCCAGGAAGTGGCGGAGATCATCGACACCCACGAGGATGAGCGCCTGCGTGTACGCCTCAACGGTATTCCGGGCATCAAGCTTTCCATCCAGAAACAACCCAACGCCAACACCGTGGCCGTGGTGGATGCGGTGCGCGATCGTCTCGTCTGGTTGGAGGAACAGGGGCTGATGCCCCCCGACATCGAACTGCGCAGTGTGGATGACCAGTCCATCTATATACGCCATGCCCTGACCAATTCCGCCACGGCCGCCATCAGCGGCGCCATCCTGGCCATGCTGGTGGTGTATGTTTTCCTCGGCAATCTGCGTCGCACCCTCATCATTGGCAGTGCCATCCCCATCGCCATCATGGTGACCTTCGTCTTCATGGGAGTAGGTGGGCTGACGCTCAACATCATGACCCTGGGCGGTCTGGCACTTGGCGTGGGGCTTATCGTCGACAACACCATCGTCATGCTGGAGAACATCTATCGCCACCAGCGCATGGGCGAGGGCGACCTGGATGCCGGCACCCATGCCGCCCAGGAGGTGAACAGCGCCATCGTCGCCTCCACCAGTACCAACCTGGCTGCGGTGCTACCCTTCCTGTTCATCGGTGGCCTGACAGGACTCCTGTTCCGGGAGCTGATCTTCACCATTTCCGCCGCCATCCTGGCCTCGCTGGTAATCGCCCTTACCCTGGTCCCGGCCCTGGCGGCCAAGGTCCATACCCTGGAATCGGGATGGCTGCGCAAGCGCGTGGACGGCGGCATGGTCTGGTTGCAGGAGCGCTATTCACATCTGCTTGGCGGTATTCTGAAGGCGCCTTACCTGGTGGTCCTGGCAGGCGTCATCATGCTGGTGTTGGCCAGCCAGAGCTTTATCGGCAAGCCGGAGATCTTTTTGCCTGACATGGATGATGGCCAGGTCAGGATCACTATTACCAGTGATCCAGGGTCCACCATCGACCAGACGGATGAGCGCGTACGCATCATCGAGGAACTGCTGGCCGAGCAACCGGAAGTGGCCCATGTGTTTACGCTGGTGGGTGGTTCCATCTTCGGACGTTCCCAGCGCGAAGTGGCCAACCGTGCAAACATCAATGTCCAATTGGTACCACTGGCGGAGCGCAGCCTGAGCAGCAATGAGTGGATCGAGAAAATGAAAAAGCTCGTTGCGGAACAGCAAATGGCGGGCTTGAGGGTGAATATGCGGATGCCCGGCATTCGCGGGATTCGCACCAGCCGTGGTGACGATGATATCAGTCTGCGCATACAGGGTCCGGACCAGAAGAGACTGGAAAGCATTGCCGACGAGGTGGTGCTGCGATTACGCTCCCTGGAGGGATTGAGCAACCTGCAGCACTCTCTGGAAGAGAGCCATCACGAAATCAGTATCGATATTGACCGGGAACGGGCCAGCATGCTCAACCTGGATGTGGAAAATGTCGCCAGCGCCATGCGTATTGCGCTGGAAGGCATCGTGGTGACTGATTTCATCGATAATGACCGCAGCTACGACGTGCGCCTGCGTCTGCCACGTGAAGTCGCTTCCGACCCCCAGCGTCTCCAGTCAGTATTGTTGTACCCGGCCCGGCCCGATCGCCCGGCCATACACCTGGGGGACGTGGCCGGGGTAAATCTGATCGCTTCGCCGGCGGTGATCATGCGTGACAACCAGTTGCGCATCGTGGAAATCAGCGCCTCCATCGGTCCCGGGGCCACCATCAGCGAGTTGCAGGCTGGAATCGATGCAGCCCTGAAGGATCTGGAATTGCCCATGGGTTTCAGCCTCTACGATGGAGGCGCGGGCGAAACCCTGCAGGAAGGCCGCAATATGACACGTATCCTGTTGCTTCTGGCGTTGTTCCTGGTCTTTGTGGTGATGGCCATCCAATATGAGTCCCTCCGCAATCCCTTCATCATCCTGTTCAGCGTGCCCTTTGCCGTCATCGGCGTGGCACTGGGTATCGAGTTCACGGATTTACCATTGTCCATGCCCATCTGGCTCGGCATGATCATGCTGGCGGGTATCGTGGTGAACAACGCCATTGTCTTGGTGGAGTACATCGAGATCTTGCGTGAGCGGGGAAAGACGGTGCGCGAGGCCATCCTGGAGGCTGCGCGCCTGCGCTTGCGTCCGATCATGATGACCACCCTGACCACAGTGGCGGGCATGACCCCCTTGGCCCTGGGTCTGGGAGAAGGGTCTGAAATGCTCAAGCCACTCGCAGTCACAATCGTCTCCGGCCTGAGCTTCTCCATGCTGGTCAGCCTGGTGCTGGTGCCGGTGTTCTATCAACTGACCCATTATCACCTGATGCGTGTGCAGGTATCGAATCCGGCGGCTGATGCGGCACAAGATGCCTGAATTGGGAATAACTTTTAACGGCAGTAACCAAAAAAGTAGGACAAAGATATGGGCATGAAACTACATTGCTACGGCGCCGCCGGTGAGGTAACCGGTTCCTGTCATCTGCTCCAGATAGGTTCAAAGCGCGTGCTGCTCGATTGCGGCCTGTTGCAGGGCGGAGACGAGGGCGAGCAGCGAAACCGGGAACCCTTTCCCTTCAACGTGCAGGCCCTGGATGCCGTCATCCTCAGCCATGCCCATATCGACCACTCGGGCCGTTTACCCTTGTTGTACAAGGAAGGCTACCGGGGCCCTATCTATACCCATCGTGCCTGCCGTGACCTGTGCCGCATCATGCTCAAGGATTCCGCCTTCATCAGCGAGAAGGATGCCGAATGGGAAAACCGCAAGCGCCAGCGCAAGGGGTTGAGTCGGGTGGAGCCGCTCTACACGGTGCAGGATGCCCAACGGGTGATGCACCAATTCAAGGTGCTGGATTACAGCAAGCGCACCAGGATCCTGCCGGGGGTGGAAGTGGAGCTGGCCGATGCCGGCCATATCCTGGGCTCCTCCATCGTGCAGCTCTGGCTGCATGAGGATCAGTCGGAGCGCAAATTGGTGTTCAGCGGTGATCTCGGTTACCACGAGGATCCCATCCTGGCCGATCCGACCCGCATCCACGATGCAGATCTGGTGATGCTGGAGAGCACCTACGGCAACCGTTGTCACCGGCCGTTGCAGGAAACCTACGCGGAAATCCACCAGGTCATGACCGATGCCATGTCCGAGGGCGGGAATATCCTCATGCCGGCCTTCGCCGTGGGGCGCACCCAGGAGATCCTGTACCTGTTCGGGAAACATTTCGAGGAGTGGGGATTGGGCAACTGGCAGGTGTTCCTCGACAGCCCCATGGCCATCGAGGCCACCGAGGTCTATCTGCGCCACAGCGACCTGTTCAACGAGGAGGCCTATGACCTCTGGAAGAAGAACAAGAAACAGCCCCTGTTACCCAACCTGCATTTCAGCCGTACTCCCCAGCAGTCCATGAAGCTGAACCATATCCAGTCGGGTGCAATCATCATTGCCGGTAGCGGCATGTGCAACGGGGGCCGGATCCGCCACCACTTCAAGCACAACATCTGGCGCCGTGACTGTCATGTGATCATTGCCGGCTTCCAGGCCCGCGGTACCCTGGGTCGATCACTGGTGGATGGAGCGGAAACCATCAGCCTGTGGGGTGAGAAGATCAAGGTGGCCGCGAAGATTCACACCATCGGTGGCTTGTCCGCCCATGCCGACCAGGCGGGCCTGTTGCGCTGGTACCAGGGTTTCAATAATCGCCCGCCTGTCTTGCTGGTGCACGGTGAACCCGAGGCCAGCGAGGTCCTGCAGAAGGAATTGCGTGAACGCCATGATGCGCGCGTACATATCGCCAAACAAGGCGAGGGGCTGGACCTGCTCGATCTGCGTTTTTGAGCATGACGCGCAGGTCGGTGATTGCGGCCCTCTTTCCTGCTAGAAACGTATCGAGAGGCCGGCGTTGATTTCCACTTGTGTCAGGCCGCTGCTGTCCACCCGGGCGATACAACCGCCATTGCCGCAGAAGACAGCGGCGTTGGTATTGAGCAGGCTGTAATAGCCGCGGGCCTCGAGGCGCACACCGATGTTATCCGTCAGGCGGAAACGATAACCGCCGGTAAGCGAGAGCAGGGCGCGGGTTTCGGAATCGTAGCGTGAATCCTGGGGCGAGAAATGGGCAATGCCAATGCCGGCACCCAGGAAGGGCTCCACTTTGGGGTCGCGCCAGACATAGATACCACCGCCGGATAAATAACTCACATCCAGATCGATGCGGGATGCCCCGGTGAACAAGGGTGCCGGCCGCAGCCGGGTCGACTGGTGGCTGAACAGGAATTCCCACTCGGTGTTGGCGTCATGGTCGATATTGAGCACCAGGCCGACACTGCCATCGTCATCCAATTCCAGCCGTTGGTCGCTGACGGGATCCTTGAAGTTTCCGCCCCAGCGATAACCGGCGAAGCCGCTGAGTTCCATACTTGGCTTCGTGCCAGATTCGGCATAGGCGGGAGAGACGCTGGCGAGCCACGTGGCCGCCAGGCCTGCAGGGATGATGAACGAACGGGTCATGATGGACATCGGGGTTCCTCGTCGAGTCGGCATAGCAGTGACAGCGCCCGTTCGATCTCGTCGGGGCGGGTGTGGAAGTGGGGTGAGAAGCGGATGCCGCCACCCCGCTGGGCGCAGATTACGCCCGCGGCCTGCAGGCGCCGGTACAGCGCATCCAGGTCTTCACGCAGGGGCTTGAAGGTGACGATGCCGGCGCGCCGCGCGGGTGTCGGGTCGGTAATCAATGAATAGTGTTCCGGTGCATCCTGGATGAAATCGATGATGCGTTGGGTACGTGCCATGATCCGTTCGGCGACCGGCTCCATTCCCACCTCCAGCAGCAGACCGATGCTGGCGTGCAGGGCGTGGGCGCAGAGCAGGTTGGGACTACCGCATTCGAAGCGGGTGGCCGTGGGGGAGGGCGCCCATTCCTTGCGATCGAATTCACCAACGGCCGCCACCATGTGCCAGCCGAACTGGTTGAGGCGCAGGCTTTCCAAACGTTCGCGGCGACAGTAGAACAGGGCCAGGCCTTCCGGTCCCAGCATCCACTTGTGGCCATCGGCCATGACGAAATCCGCTTGCATGGCCTGTACGTCGAAGGGTCCGGTGCCGATGCTCTGTATGGCATCGACACAGAACAGGATGTTGCGCTCCCGGCAGGCCTTGCCCAGGACAGGCAGGTCCAGACGCAGGCCATTGCCATACTGGACGGAACTTACCGACAGCAGGCGGGTGCGTTCCGTCAGGCAATCCAGCAGGGCCTCCTCGGGATTATCGCGACTGTACAGGTCTGCGATCCGCACCTTCACACCGTAACGGGCCAGGGATTCCCAGACGATGCGGTTGGAGGGAAATTCGAGATGGGAGATCACCACTTCATCATCGGCGCGCCAATCGAGGCCGTGGGCGACCACCGACAGTGCCTCGGACGTATTTTTGAGCAGGGCGATTTCATCCGTGGAGGCGGCGTTGATCAGCTGCCGCAATCCTTCGCGCAAATCCCGTTCCGTCGCCAGCCAGCGTTCGTAGTGGCGGGATCCGGTATGGTTGTTCTCCTCGGCAAAGGCCTGCACCACCCGCGTGGTACGGGTGGGCCAGGGAGCCACGGCGGCATGGTTCAGGTAGCAAAGGTCAGGATCGAGAGGGAATTCAGCGGAGAACATACGGGAAAATCCAGGGTGGCTTCAGCATCCGCTCATGGTATGCGATCATGGCACTCCCTGCGAAGAGCGCTGCCATGGAACCGTTCGCATCCATCAACCAGGTCCAGTTGTGGCCGCTCATCATGGGCTGGATCGTGGTTTGCTGCCTTTTCCTGTTTTCCTGGCGGCGCCAGGCGCTGCTGGCCTTCGCGGGCATGACCATCGTCACCGTTGCGGTCGTGATGGCCAGACTGAGTGCTTGAGGCGAAGCGATACAAAACCTCGTAATTCCGTAAAGAACTCAATATATCCTGCTGTATTTTCAGAACAAATAAACACATATTTTACGCGGGATCCCGCTCACCAGGCATGACTTCCGAGACCTAGCAAAGTAATATTCGATTTACATGTTCAATATCTGACCCACATTTCCGACAGTAACTCTCCATGAAAAAACCGCACCCCCTCCTGGCCCTGCTCGGGCTACAGGCGCACAAGACCGGCCACCTGGAAAAACTATTGGCGGGCGTTGGTGGTTTTTTCGGTATTCTCGTGGTGCTGTTGGTCAGCCGTCATTACCTGGGCCTTGAAGGGGCTGCCTGGATTGCCGCCTCCATGGGTGCCTCTGCGGTGCTGGTTTTTGCCGTTCCGCATGGTCCCTTGTCTCAACCCTGGCCGGTTCTGGGTGGCCACGTATTGTCCGCCTTCGTGGGCGTAAGCTGTGCCTGGTTGATTCCCGATCCAATGATCGCCTCTGCGGGCGCCGTGGCACTGGCGATCCTCGCCATGCAATACCTGCGCTGTATCCATCCCCCGGGTGGGGCGACCGCCCTGGCGGCAGTGGTGGGCGGGGAAGGTATTCAGGCGTTGGGTTTCCTGTACGTCATTACGCCGGTTCTGGTCAATGTGCTGGTGCTGCTTCTCATGGCGGTGCTGTTCAACTATCCCTTCCCCTGGAGGCGTTATCCCACGGTTCTGGCGCGCACCTCCAAACCTGCAGGTGGCGGGGAGAATGAAGGAGCCTGAATCGGGAGATGCCAATGGACAAATCATCGGAAAACAAATTGATGCGTGAGGATTTCGCGAAGGCCCTGCGGGAGATGAATACCTTCCTGGACATTACCGCGGATGATCTCATGGAACTCAATCGGCGTGCCGCACAATACGCTCGCCAGCGGGTGCGGGAGAGTGTGCCGGTCTCACAGCTCATGACCACGCCTGTAACCACGGTGCGAGCGGATTGTTCCCTGGCCGAGGCGGCCCATCTCCTGGTGGAGAAGCGCATCAGCGGCCTGCCGGTGGTGGATGGGGAACAACGGCTGATCGGCCTGGTGACGGAAGCGGATTTTCTGCGCGCCATGGGGCTTCCCAGCCACCAGCCCCACCATAGTGTCTGGCAGACCCTGGAATCCCTGTTCCAGCACCAGGATCGCGTGCGCGATCCCGAGGGTACGGTGGCGGACCTGATGATCCCGGATGTGGTGACGGTACGCGCCGAACAAACCTTGCATGAGGCGCTCGATATCATGAAAAAACATCGCATCAAGCGCCTGGTGGTCGCGGATGATGAGCGTCGCGTACAGGGGATCATCACCCGCTCCGATCTGGTGCGGGTGTTCTTCGAGCGCATTCGCAAGTCCGGCGATAGCAGTGATTGAATCTTGGCCCTGATACCGATCCAGGATCCTGGCAGACGCCCCCGCGCAGACCAGTTTGCCCTGTTCGAACTCGGTTTCCGGCCTTTTTTCCTGCTGGCCGGTTTGGCGGCGGCACTGCTGGTCGGGGTCTGGTTGTGGCTGTACCTCGGCAGTGCCACGGCTCCTGGTCTCTATTACGGTGCGCAACTTTGGCACGGCCATGAAATGCTGTTCGGCTTCACTCTGGCCGTGGTGGCGGGTTTCCTGCTCACCGCGGTGCGCAACTGGACCCAGCTGCCAACGCCGCGGGGGAGGGCGCTACTCGGCCTGGTAGCCCTGTGGCTGGCCGGCCGCCTGTCACCCTTCGCGGCCGCCTGGCTGCCTGCCTGGTCCATTGCCCTGGTGGACCTGGCCTTCCTGCCGATGCTGGCGCTGGTCCTGGCGCTGCCGCTGATTCGCAGCCGTCAGACCCGCAACCTGGTCTTTCTGTTGATCCTGTTGGCATTGGCCGTCTGTAATCTCCTCGTCCATCTCGACCTGCTGGGATTGGCACCTGCAGGACTGGGGCGCCAGGCGATCCTCCAGGCCGTCTATCTCATCATCCTGTTGATCACCATCATGGGTGGACGGGTTATCCCGTTCTTCACGGAAAAGGCCATACCTGGCATGAAGAGCCGCAGCTGGCCCCTGGTCGAATACACCGGACTTGCCGCCTTGCTGCTGTTCATTCTTCTGAAACCCTTCCTGCCCACGGCGGCGACCTTGTGTGCCATGGTTGCGGGTTTGGCCCACGGCCTGCGTTTGTATGGCTGGTATCACCGGGGTATCTGGAGTCGGCCACTGCTGTGGGTATTGCACCTGGGGTATGCCTGGCTGGTGGCGGGCCTGTTGATGGAGGCGCTGGCCTGGATCGGCGTGCCGGGAACCCTGGCACTCCATGCCATGACCGTCGGCGGCATTGGCATGGTGACCCTGGGAATGATGGC
Source organism: Gammaproteobacteria bacterium (assembly GCA_026197075.1). Lineage (GTDB taxonomy): Bacteria > Pseudomonadota > Gammaproteobacteria > DSM-19610 > DSM-19610 > JAIVHA01. The sequence goes on from JAPHQV010000036.1 coordinate 33,941, forward strand.
CCGGGTGTCCCTGGGACATACAGGGCGCAGCCTGGAAATCACTTCCGCGGTGGCCTGGTCGTTCCGGTTGCTGGCCCTGGCGGTACTGCTGCGGGTGTTGATGCCTCTGACACCTGTCACGGTGGGGTATGCCGATTGGGTGTTGTTGGCCGGGGTTGCATGGATACTGGCCTTTGGCCTGTTCGTCCGGGGCTATTGGCCGATTCTGTCGCGCCCCAGGATCGATGGTTTGTGGTAATGGGCCATGATCATGCGCCATGAACCCTGTTAACCTATTGATAAAAAATAATTAAATAGCTGGAAACAGGGCAGGGCGCTGGTGGTGGACATTCCCCAGGCAGCGTCTGCGATACGTGCAAAACGCACAATAAAGTACTATATTGTGTTCATCGCACATTCATCGGGGGCGACCACATGAATCAGGCTAGCGCGCAAACCGCCACCAAGGCCGACATCCTCGCCGAGGCTCTTGGCAATGCCGGACGACAGCTGGGCATGAACCAGACCGAGCTGGGCGCCATCATCGGCAAGGACCGCACCGCCATCAGCCGGGGACGCCTCGACCCGGACAGCAAGGCCGGAGAATTGGCCTTGCTGTTCATTCGCTGCTACCGCGCCTTGCACGTCCTGAGCGGGGGTGACCCCTCGCAAATGAAACACTGGATGCATACCTATAACCACCACACGGGCGCTGTGCCGGCCGAGCAGGTCAAGTCCGTGCAAGGCCTGGTCACGGTCATGGAATATCTGGACGCCATACGAGGCAAACTCTGAGTGGTGGATTGGGCCGATGTCCTGGCGCCCACAGGACCGACGCACCTGGCGGGCACCTTGCGTCGCCTGGTGGAAAGCCAGGAGCAGGTGGCCACCAATCAGCTGGTTTCCTCGCTCGTGCGCCAGTCTTTGCTGGAAGAGATGCTGGAGGCCACCAAACCGCCCCGGCGACCGGGGACGGAGCGGCTCCACTACCTTCTGGCCACTCCTTTCCGTTATCCGCCCCTAAAACACGGCTCGCGTTTTGGCCGCCGCAGCGAGCCCAGCCTGTTCTACGGCGCCCAGGAAACCCGCACGGTACTCGCCGAGGCGGCCTATTACCGGTTTGTGTTCTGGTATGGAATGGCGGAACCGCCACCGGGCAAGCTGGACACCCAGCACACCCTGTTTGCGGCCAAGTATCAGACCGAGCACGGCCTGCGGCTACAGGCGGCACCCTTTGCGGAGCACGAGAATTTGTTGCGCGATCCGGCGGAGCACCGCCAGACCCAGGCTCTGGGCACCTGTATGCGCGAGGCCGGCATCGAGGCGTTCGAATACCGCTCGGCCCGTGATCCCGAAGGCGGGATCAACGTGGCCCTGTATACACCCGCTGCCTTCGCGCATCCGAAGCCGGTTTTCCAGGAAGCCTGGCTGTGCGAATCAACCGGAGCGCATGTGCGTTTCCGACCCGCCCATGGCGGGAAACTGTATGGCTTTCCGGTTGAGCCGTTCCAGCTCGACGGTGTCTTGCCCTGGCCATCCCTGTGAAATCGGCGTTGTTCAAGCGGCAGTGGAGTTGGAGATCCGGTAACATGGTCACATTGCCCGGGTAGCCCTGGTTTATATCCTCGATGGCATAGCGCACTTTGCAGGCCCTCCATGCATTCCTGGGCCCATACTTTGGTAGTGATAATGTATATTATGTTAAATACAAGATCGGATGCCCCCGGGAACTCTTCCGACCATCCGGTATCTACTTGTGTATGTCCTTTTCTTATCCCCTCTGAGCCCGCGGCATCATGAAACTGACCTCATTTTCTGATTACTCCCTGCGGGTACTGATCTACCTGGCGGTACGGGACGATTCACTGGCCACCATTGGTGAGATCGCGGAGTCCTACGACATCTCCCGCAACCATCTCATGAAGGTGGTTCATCACCTCGGGGTGCTGGGATACCTGGAGACGGTGCGCGGTAAACATGGTGGTGTACGGCTGGCCATGGAACCCAAGGACATCAACATCGGTTCCTTGTTGCGGGAAACCGAGCACACCACCTCGCTGGTGGAATGCTTCGATCCGGAGGGTTCCCATTGCACCATTGAGTCGGCCTGCGCCCTGCGTGGGATGATGCACCAGGCCCTGGCGGGTTTTTTCGGCGTTCTGGATGGATATACCCTGGAGGATGTGTTGCGTAACCGGGCGGGACGCCTGAAAAAGCTCCTGTCCGCCTGAACCTCGATCAATGCTCGCCTTTTACCCGTAACAGGCCGGCCAGGCGATTACCCTGCTTCTGCGGTCCACCGCGCGGAAAGATGTCATGGAGGTAATGATTGTTGCCTCGTTCCGGCCCCCATGCCACGCGGTAGTGCTTGATGATGTCACGGACATTGGCCTGCACGCCATGCTTCTCATAATAATCGCGCAGGAAGCGAATGACCTCCCAGTGCTCGTCGGTTAATTCCAGCCCCTCGTATTCCGCCTCGGCGCGAACAAAGGCTTCCGACCAGTCATCGAGGTTGACCAGGTAACCTTCGCTGTCGGTGAGTACTTCCTTGCCGTTGACCTGCAGGCTGCGGGTTTTCATGCCGGGATAGGCGGTACTGCCGCCGGAGCTTCCATCGGGCGTTCCATGGTCGTAGACGGAATCACCTTCGGTCAAAGACCAGAGACTGACTTCGATGTCACCCGTAAGGGGGCCGTGATAGCGAATGGCATTGCCGATCACCACCTTTCCGCTGGCGGGTGGCATGTCGAAGGTGGCAACGCCTTCCCGGTCCGTGGCAACCTCCACGGGGTGATCGGGATCCCGGTCCAGGTAGAGCAAGACAGGCGTGCGCTTTGCCGGCTCATTCTTGAATTTCATTGTCACTTTCACACGCACCATGTTGCTACTCCTTGTTTTCGTCTCTGTCTGAATTTTTATACTATCTGGCATAACATAAAGCAATATATGAGATGCATGTTAATGTTTCGGAAAAGCGATTTCCGCGACTTTTTGCCTGGTATATACTGCCGTTTCATTCGATTCCAATAAAGGAAAAACATGCGCATCGGCGTTCCGAAGGAAACCAAGGACCATGAGTACCGGGTTGGCCTGACCCCCGCGGGCGTTCGCGAGTTGGTGCAAGGTGGGCATGAAGTAATGGTCGAGCAGTCTGCGGGGCACGCCATCGGTCTGGATGATGCACTGTATGAAGCCGCGGGCGCCCGTGTCGCGGCGAGCGCCGATGCCCTCTATGACCAGTGTGAGCTGATCATCAAGGTCAAGGAACCCCAGCCCGAGGAATATCGATTACTCCGACAGGGACATACCCTGTTTACCTATCTTCATCTTGCGGCCGACCCGCGGCTGACCCGCGCCTTGCAGGATTCCGGCTGTACGGCCATTGCCTACGAAACGGTCACGGATGCGCAAGGCCGCCTGCCCCTGCTTGCCCCCATGAGCGAGGTTGCCGGTCGCATGGCCATCCAGGCCGGCGCACACAGCCTGGAGATGGTGCGTGGTGGTCGGGGTGTGCTGTTGTCCGGCGTGCCGGGAGTGGAACCCGGGCAGGTGGTGGTACTGGGTGGTGGTGTGGTGGGCAGTAACGCCGCACGTATCGCCTTGGGTCTTGGTGCCCGGGTCACCTTGCTGGACCATTCCCTGCCCCGACTGAGGGAACTGGATGAACGCTATGGACCACAGCTCAACACCCTTCACGCCAACCGGGAGCATATCGAAACGGCACTTCTGCAGGCGGATCTGGTCATCGGCGCGGTATTGTTGCCCGGCGCCTCGTCACCCAAGCTGGTGGACCGGGACCAGGTGCGGTCGATGAAACGGGGATCCGTGATCGTGGACGTGTCCATCGATCAGGGTGGCTGCTTCGCCACCAGCCGTCCCACCACTCATGCGGAGCCGACATTCATCGAAGAAGAAGTGGTGCATTATTGTGTGACGAACATGCCGGGGGCCGTGGCGCGCACCTCCACGTTCGCCCTTACGAACGCCACCCTGCCCTTTGTCCTGGAGCTGGCAAACAAAGGCGTGACGGGGACGTTGGCGGATAACCGGATGCTGGCAGCCGGTATGAACCTGCACCGCGGCCAGATCACCCATGCCGCGCTCGCGGCATCACTAGGCCAGCCCTATGTGCCGGTGGCACAGGCCATGGCCTAGGCGTCGACTGTCCGCAGGCGCTGAATATGGCGGTACAGGGTGCGTTCACTGATGTCCAGCATGTTGGCGGCCTGCTGCCGGTGCCCACGGGCCTGCTTCAGCGCCGCCAGTATGGTGGCATCGGAGATGCGCCCTCCCCTGCGGTTCAGCAACTGCTCACGCTGTGTATCGTCGAGCTCGCGCGCATCCGTCGCCATTCCCTGTGATCCTGTTTCCGGGTCCACTTGCTCCTGCATGGGATTGGATTCGCAGATGATATGCTCGATATCGATGGTGCCGCCCGTTGCCAGTATGGCGGCCCGTTCGATGATGTTTTTCAATTCTCGTACGTTGCCGGGGTATTCGTGCACAAGCAACGCCTCGATCACTTCGGGTGTGAGCGGCAGATTGCGATCACCATCGGGTAGCTGGGTCAGGAAATATTCCGCCAGGGCCGTGATATCCCCCTTGCGTTCCCGCAGCGGAGGGATATGGATCGGGAAGGCTGACAGGCGATAATAGAGATCCTGGCGGAAGCTGCCCTCGCGTACCATGTCCTGCAGGCAGCGGTTGGTGGCGGCGATCACGCGGACATTGGTCTGGATGTATTCGGTGCCGCCGATAGGCCGGATGGTGCTGGTCTCCAGTGCGCGCAACAACTTGGTCTGCAGCGCCAGCGGTAATTCACCGATTTCATCGATGAACAGGGTGCCGCCATGGGCGGCCTCGAACAATCCTTTCTTGTTGTGGGTGGCGCCGGTGAAGGAACCCTTTGCGTGCCCGAACAGCTCGCTTTCGATCAGTGATTCACCGAGCACACCACAATCCACCACCACGAAGGGACCGTTCATGCGCTCCGAGTAGCGGTGCAGGTACTTGGCCACCTGCTCCTTGCCTACCCCGCTCTCGCCCTGCAACAGAACCGTGGTCTGGGTGGGCGCCACCCGCTGTAACAGGCTCAGCATGCGCATCAGGGGTGGAGAGCGGCCGACCAGCAGGCGGTTTTCCTCTCTGGCTGGCCGCAACGGCTGGATGTACTCGCCCATGTACATGGGGACGCCTTTGTCGTCCAGGATGGGATTGGCGGACAGTTGCACCCATTCCTCGCGCCCTTCCGAATCAAAGTGGATATGCATGACCTGGCTGGCTTGCCCATGCTCGAACACGGTATCCATCGGACAATGTTCGCCATGCTCGCTACAGGGCACGGAGGAATGGTGGGAAATTTCATGGCAGCGGCGGCCGATCAATTCGCCCGCCTCCAAGCCGTAATGTCGCCGATACTTCTCGTTGGCGGCCACGATCTGGTAGTTGCGGTCGATGACCACGAAGGGATCCGGCAGCATGTCGATGAGCTGCTCACAGGATGGCATGACGTTTTTCTTCTTCATCGGCACGCGTAGTTCCTCCAGTGCTGACGGCTTCTGACGACCATGACATACTGCCATGGTCGTTCCATTATTGTTATGACCCAGGTCAATTCAGCTTCTCGATTCCCATGGCCTTGAGGATGACGGTTTCGTAGAAGGGTTCCGAGGTGCCTTTTTTCATCTTGCGAATGAAGTACTTCTCGAAGGCCACCTTGGCCAGGTGTACCCATTTCCCCTTCTTCATCCACTGGGTGTTGCGCGGCGGGATCTGCGGCATGGCCACGAAGGCGATTCCCGTATCCCCCATGTCCGCCAGGCAGATGGCATTCCAGGTGGCGGTGGCACTCACCTCCCGTCCCTCGATATCGGCCTGGATATTGGCCACCGTGGCCTTGACCATGGACTCGATCATGTAGCCGGTCTTGGGCGCGCCAGTGGGTACTGGCGTGGCTTCCACCGGTGGAATGGCGATGCAGACCCCGACCGAATAGATGTTGTTCCATTTCGGATTTCGCTGGAAAGCATCCACCTTGACGAAGCCACGCGGGTTCACCAGGTCCTCGCCCACTGCCGCGATCGCGTCCACGCCCTTGAAGGCCGGCAGAATCATGGAATAGTGGAACGGCAATTCATGTTTCTGCAGGGTCTCGCCGTCGGCCTGCTGCTCGCTGACCTGCATCCGGCTTTCCTCGATGCTGTCGATACGGGCATTGGTGATCCATTTGATATGCTTGTCGCGCAGCTCCGATTCCAGCATGCCGCGGGAATCGCCTACCCCGCCCAGGCCAAGATGGCCGATATAGGGCTCCGAGGTGACGAAGGTCATGGGTACCTTGTGGCGCAGCTTGCGTCGCCGCAACTCCGCATCGAGGATGAAGGCATATTCGTAGGCCGGCCCGAAGCAGGAAGCCATGGGAGCGGCTCCGACCACGATGGGACCTGGATCCTGGAGGAAACGCTGCCAGGCCTGGTGGGCATGCTCGGCATGGTCCAGGGTGCAGATGGACTGGCTGAAACCGCCGGGTCCCATGCCCTGCACCTCGTCGAAGGCCAGCTTGGGACCGGTGGCGATCACCAGGTAGTCATAATGCAGCGTGGTGCCGTCACCCAGGACGACCTCGTTGTCGTCTGGTCGTATTTCCGATGCGCCCACGGAGGTGAACTCGATCTGCTTCTTGCGCAGATAGGGTTCCAGGGGAAAGCTCACATCGGCCCGGGAACGCCAGCCCACGGCCACCCAGGGATTGGAGGGTATGAAGCTGAAATGGTCCGTGTTCGAAACCACGGTGATACGGTGCCCCGTGCCCAGGGCCTCCCGCAGTTCGTAGGCGGTGGGCAACCCGCCGGTGCTGGCGCCGATGATGATGATGCGTGCCATGGGGATACTCTCCATCTGTCCCGGAATGGGATTTTAAATTTCAATCGCAGTATTCGTGCCAGGGTAATAAAGAATTACTATAAAACATTAAATAATTAATGTATCTATTTGTTATAAAAGTTAATATGTATAATTCATTCATGCAAATCTTGTTGGGATGTGATCGTGCCCGGACCCTGACTCTCCTGACATTTACTGCCATGGCAGATAGGACAGGTCAGCATGGCAGTCATGTTCGATGGCAGGCTCTTAACTTGACAATCCCGATTCGAGTGGCCTATTTTTCACGCAAGGGATGTTTTCGCAACGCGGACAGGGATTGTTTCGTGTCACCCCCACTCCCACCTTGTGTTCCCACGCTACCTGTTTCCTTGAGCGGGCATTTGATTGAGCTCCGCGCCGGTGTCGCCAAGATGCGGGCATAGGAAACCTACGTACAAAAACCAGTGCTGCCAGGGAGGGTATAGCATGGGACAACGGGCACGGTGGGCAACCACCACGAGCAGCAGGTTTGTCTGGAAAGGATTCACCATCCTCCCGGTTTGGCTATTGTGCCTGGTGCTTCTGTTGGGTGGCGCGCTAGGTCAATCCATCGCAACTCCCTCCTCTTTCCAGTACTACATACTGAACCCGAATCTTCAGGGTGGCCCCATTCATGTGCTGAGCCTCTCGGACGGCAACCGGATACACGTGAATGGCGTTGAACTCCGATTGGACCGTAATGAAACCGGCATCCTGAACGGGGATGCAAGGCTGATTCCCGGGACAAAAATCACCGGAAGCGGGCCTTTCACGCTACGTAGTGACGTGAAGGGTGTGGATCTTCCAGTGCCCGGCCTGTTCGCAGGAATGGAATTCGTGATTCCACATCATCGGGATCATCATCTCTACTACCTGCTCAGCCCCCATGGGGATGCTCAGGTCGAAATCCGACTCGGCAGTGATCCCCAGATATTGACACTTCCTGCAGGAGAAGTGGTGACCTTTGATGCCGGTGGCAATAACAGTATTGCAGGTATCCTGCGCTCGGATCGACCGATCCTGATGGAGCATGCGGCCTATAGCGGCGCAACACCACGTGATGTTTATCCGGTACCTCCCGCTGTGCGCAATCTCTGGGGCATTCGCTCCAATACGGCCGTGCTCGCGGCGTTGGAGGATGCCACCACGGTGTGGGTCTATGCCAGTAATGGTGATAGTGCGCAATATCAGCTGAATGCGGGTGAAAAACGCAACATCGGCACGGGAAGTAGCGGTGCCCAGGGTACTGGCAGTGCCCTGCGTATCGTCGCCGACAAGCCGGTAGCAGCCATCCAGGTGGCCGATGGTGATGGCATTGAAGCCACAGCATTTCTTGAAACGTCCTACCTGGGAACACGGCATGGAATTCCCGTCGATGCCCAGTATCTGGCGGTGGCCTGTACGGATCAGGGCACTATTCTGAATTTGTATCACGATGGTGAGCATATCCAGGAGCTTGCCTGCCATACAACGGGTGACAGCGCGTATCCCGGAAAGGCCTATTTCGGCTCAACCACGAGCGGCGTCCATATTCCCGCCGGTGCCTATCTCGAAAGTGATCATCCTGTTCATGTTTATTACGAAACACGGTCTTTTGATGCCGAACACAACCTGCTTGGCCATCAGTACCGTTATTTCATTCTGGATGACCGCGCCATGACCGGGCCGCTCAATGTGGTGAGCCTGACAGATGACAATCAGATCCGGGCAGGGAGTCACTCCCTGTCCCTGTACCAATATTGGATGAACAGCATCCCGCCCGGAGATCATCTGCAACCGGGCGCCATGATCACAGGCACTGGCCCCTTCGTCCTGGGCAGCGATATCGTGGGCACGGACCTGCCTGTGCCCAGCACGTTCGCGGGATTGGAATTCGTGATCCCGCATCAGCGGAACCGACACGTATATTCATTGCTCAGCCCCTACGGGGATGCTCAGGTGGAAATTCGGCTCGGGGACAGGGTCGAGCTTGTCGAATTGCCCCAAGGATCGGTAGTGCAGTACGAGGCCGGCGATGACAATACAGGCGCGGCGGTTTTACATGCCAGCAGTCCGATCCTGGTGATGCATACCGCCTACAGTGGCAATAATACCCGCGATGTATACCCGGTACCGCCGGCGGCGCATTCCCTGTGGGGCATACACAGCAACACGGTGGTCATCGCGGCGGCACGGGGCGATACCCTGGTCGAAGTCCATACCAGTAATGGGGCCACCGATAGCTTCAGTCTTCAAGCGAGCGAAAAACGTGTATTGAACATCGACAGCAGCGGCGGCCAGGGTACGGGCAATGCCGTGCATATCCGTGCCGACAAGCCAGTCGCCGCCATCCAGATTGCCGATGGTGACGGGTTGGAAGCCACGGCCTTCCTGGGTAGATCGCACCTGGGAATGCGTCATGCCATTCCCGTGGACAGCCAATATGTGGCCGTGGCCTGTCCGGAACCCGACACCCGGATCACGCTCATGGATGGCGTTCCGCCCAGCATTACCGAGCAAATCTGCTCCGCCGATGGATTCGTGCCGGGCAAGGCCTATTTCGGGTCACCGAACAACGGCACGCATATCCAGGCACGGGCCATCCTGGAGAGCGACCGGCCGGTCTACCTGATGTACGAGGCGGCGGCGTCCAATGGGGAGCGCAACCTGATCGGCATGATGGAGGCGCAGTCACACCTGCCCTGGATCCGCATCGCTAATCCCACGGAAGGCACCTACATCAACCAACCCAGACCGGAGATCCAGATCGAGCTCAATCCACCGGTATATGGGTTTGATTCCGCAAGCCTGGCGCTGCTGATGAACGGGGAGTCGCTGGTGATGGATTGCCAATCCGGCTTGGCATTCACCACTTGCGTGCCAGACAACCCCATGCCGGAAGGCGGGATAACACTTGAGGCCTCCATCCGCGATGTGGCGGGAAAGACCATCGAGGCGGCCCCGGTGTCCTTCACCCTGGACATCACAGTACCGCAAATCCATCTGGACAACCCGGAGCATGTGGACTGGGTAAACGAAAGCACATTGGCCGTTACCGGGCAACTGAGTGAAACGGCGGATTTGCGGATCAATGGTGCCCAGGTAGGGCTGGATGAGGAGCTGCATTTCAATCATGTTATCGAACTGGTTGAAGGCAGCAACGGTATCTGGGTGATTGCCTTTGATCGAGCCGGCAATCTGTCCTGGCTATATCGTGAAGTACACCTCGACACCGTCCCACCGCAAGCCCCGGACGGTGAATTTATCCAGATAAGCGAGCCAGAATCGGGACAGATCACCGTCAGCGGTGAACCGGGCGCGGTTGAAGCCAACAGCACGGTGGAAATCATCAACCTCGATACCGCTGAGAGTACCCATGTCGCGGCCACACCCGAGGGCGGTTTTGATGTCAGTATCGGTGCCCAGACAGGGCACCAACTGGCGATCCTCGTGCAGGATCAGGCTGGCAACCGGAGTGAGGCCTGGGAAACAGAGGTGCCCTCCGGTGATGCCGGCCAGCTCCCGCCGGACCCATCCAGTATCGCCCCGCCACTCGACCAGACCGTGGCCACCAATATATATGACGCCACCCGTTTCCTCTACACCGGTTCCAACCCGATTCAGCGTGGTATGGCGCCGGAGACCATTGATGAGCAACGAGTGGCCGTGATCCGTGGGCGGGTACAAACCCGGGGCGGTCAGCCACTGCCCGGTGTCACAATCACCGTCAAGGACAAGGAAGAGTATGGGCATACCCTAAGCCGTGACGACGGTATGTTCGACATGGCCGTCAATGGCGGTGGCTGGGTCACGATCCGCTATGAGCGGGAGGGTTATCTTCCGGTCCAACGGCAGGTCAGGACACCCTGGCGGGACTACGCCTGGCTGCCCGATGTGGTCATGATCGGCCTGGATTCCCAGGTGACCGCCATCGATCTGAATGCCACAACATCCATACAGACTGCGCGCGGGAGCCAGGTCACGGATGCCGATGGTACCCGCCAGGCCACGATTCTGTTCCCGCAAGGCACACAGGCCGAGCTGGTGATGCCGGATGGCACTACCCAGCCGCTTACGAACCTAAACGTACGTGCCACCGAGTACACCGTGGGTGAGGATGGCCCCGCCGCCATGCCCGGGGAACTGCCGCCCAACTCCGGGTATACCTATGCCGTCGAACTTTCCGTGGACGAGGCGATTGATGCCGGTGCCAAAGAGGTTCGCTTCGATCGCGTGGTCCTATTCTATGTCGATAACTACCTCGGATTTCCCGTTGGCGAGATTGTACCAGCCGGCTGGTATGATCGTGACGAGGCTGCCTGGATCGCATCCGAGAATGGTCGCATCATCAAGATCCTGTCGATCACCGAAGGCAAGGCCGACCTGGATGTGGACGGGGATGGAACTCCCGCCGATGCCACCGCCCTTGCCATACTCGGGATTTCAGATGAAGAACGGCGTGAACTGGCAACGCTTTACTCCGAAGGCAAAAGTCTCTGGCGCGTGCCGGTTCGGCATTTCACGCCTTGGGATTGTAACTGGCCCTATGGGCCGCCCGATGATGCGGTTGCCCCACCCAATACACCACCAGACAGTCGCGATGGACGCGATCCACCACCGGACGACAGGTGCGAGGTAAGCGGATGCACCATCGACGTACAGGCACAGGTCCTGGGCGAGGAAATCGGGATCACGGGAACACCCTATACCTTACACTATAGAAGTGACCGTGTTCCTGGCGGAGGGAATACTGTCGATATTCAGGTATACGACGATACCGCCCCAGCATCTCTCAAGAAGGCCGGTGCCGAGGTGTACATAGCGGGCAGGCAACACGAAGCCACCTTCCTTTCACCCGAGATGCGTCGCTTTGAATGGGATGGAGTGGATGCCTATGGTCGGAAGCTGACGGGGCGACACCTCGCGACCATAACGGCATATTATGAATATCCACTCGTCTATTATGCTTCATCAGTGGCGTGGGGCCAGGCCTTTGGCCGCCTGAGTGCGAATTCTTCCGGTACGGGTGGATCCAGCCGCTTTCTTGGTATGCGAGGCTCCCAGTCGATCCGGGTTACACGTACATGGCAGACCTATCTCGATGCGCCTACACCAGGGCAACCCTTGAATGGCTGGTCACTGGATGTGCATCACAGTTATGATCCAAATACACGGAAGCTCTATCTCGGTAACGGCGGAGTAGTCGACAGCAAGAATCATGGCCATGTAGCAAGAACCCTTTATTCAGGTAGATTCCAGGATATATCAGTCGCGGATAATGGAGGCTGGCTGTTGGTGGATGAGATTTCTCACCAGATTCTTCACCTGGCATCTGAGGGTACAATCACTGTACTCGCTGGTGATGGGACCCCGGGCTATCACGGTGATGGCGGCCCTGCGATACTGGCGAAATTTAATACTCCACGTGCGGTAGCCGCTGATGGGAATGGTGGTTTTTACGTGTCTGATGCCGGTAATCATCGGATTCGTCACGTGGATAGTGGCGGAGTCATAAAAACCGTGGCGGGAACAGGGGTGGCAGGTTTCTCCGGTGAAAACGGAATGGCAACGCTGGCCATGATTGCATCACCGAGTGGGATCGCTTACCACCCAGGCCAAGGATTGTATATCGCCGATACTGGAAACCACCGTATTCGGCACATCGGAACGGATGGGATAATCACCACTTTCGCAGGTGGATCCATGGGGTACTCCGGTGATGGGGGCATGGCCTATGAGGCCCGTCTCGCTGCCGCGCAAGGTGTGGCGGTCGATATGGCAGGGAGGGTATATATTGCGGATACGGGAAACAACCGTCTTCGCAAAGTCGACCAGGATGGAACCATCCATACCGTGGCAGGTGGTGGAATTCAATTCGATGGTGTCCTGGCAGTCGACACGATGCTTCCCTCCCCCTCACGGGTAGTGATAGCGCACGATGGTAGTGTATATGTATCCACAAACGAGCGTATCCTGCATATCGGCCCGGATGACATTACGAGTACGGTTCTTGGTGGTGGAACGGATGGCTACCTTGAAGGTGGCAGTATCGACTTCCGTTTAAATGGTCATTCGTTTATATCCCCTACTGGGGACGGCAACCTCATCGCTACGGTTCCTGGCATGAGTCGATTGTTACGGATCGAGGATGTCCTTCCAGGGATTGGTGATAATGAATACCTGATTCCATCTGAAGATCGTGGACTGTTGTATCACTTCGACAATTATGGGAAACACCTGCGTACGCTGGATGCCCTCACCGGCGATGAGATCTATATCTTCGGGTACGATTCCGCAGGAAGACTGGTTGACATTACGGATCGTGCCGGAAATCGAAGTGAAATACTCCGTGAATTAAACGGTGACCCTAAGGGCATTTCCGCGCCCGGCGGGCAACAGACCACACTTGCAGTCGATGTCGAAGGCTGGCTTTCCCAGGTTGAAAACCCTGCGGGAGAAAAATGGGAGCTGGAGTATTCGGCATATGGCCTTTTGACGATTTTTACCAACCCAAGAGGAGTCCATGACCGGTTCTCCTACGACACTTCAGGTCGTCTCATTTTGAATGAAAACGCTATTGGTGGTGGGTGGAGCCTGGTGCCCAGCACGGTAGATTCTCGCACGAATCTGATTGAGCTGATCACTGGAGAAGGCAATAGCACTCAATACAGTGTTACACGCTCATCGTGGTATTCACGTGACCGTGTTACGCAACGGATCACACATCCGGATGGCACGGAAACCATGATAGTGCCTTGGGCGGGAGGTTCACAGACGACATACCGAGTACCAGACGAAACCATAATTACCACTTGGCCTACTGAAGACCCTGTGTTCGGGTTTTCATCTCCAATCCAGGGGAACCGGACAGTGAAACTGCCCAGCAGAGAATTCAACAGCGCATTGTGGTTCGAAGAAAGAAATACTCGCACCGTAAACAATGTGGCAGGATCCCTGTTTCCGGAATACCTGGAAGAACAGAATGAGCGCAATGGGAAGGTATCCACGCGGGTATACACCGCTTCAGATCGCACCTGGCGTATGACCAGCCCGGATGGCAGAGTCCAGTCTGTCGAACTCAACGCGCTCAGTCTTCCGGCAAAGGCCACTATTGGCGGCTTGGCGCCAATTGAAATGGAATATGACACTCAAGGGCGTATCTATCGGATCAGCCAGCAGTCGAGTGTGGAAAACCGGGCGATGATTCTGGACTACCATGCCTCTGGGCACCAAAAGAACTGGCTCGCCGGGGTAACGGACATCTTTGGGCGTCGCGCCGCGTATGAGTACGACGCGGCAGGTAGGCTGATCAGCCAGACAAGTCCGGATGGTCGTGAGACTCTGTTTCAATGGAATCAAACGGGTAATCTGATCTCCATTACCCCTCCCGGACGGCATGCGCACCTGTTCACGTATACGGCGTTGAATCAGGAAGAGACCTATGACCCACCGAATCTGTTCGGCGTTAGCATGGTCACCCGTTACACCTATGATCTTGACAAGAATTTGACTCGTATTGAGCGCCCGGACAGCAGGGTTGTAACGCTGAATTACGATAGAGGGCGGCTGGACAAACTCATGCTGGCTCGTGGTCTGTATCAATATGATTATCATCCAGTTACGGGCCAGCTGGATCGATTGACCGCACCGGATGGCGGTGTGACTGAATACACATGGGATGGCTTCCTGCCCTTGGCGGAGACCTGGAGCGGTGTGATCAATGGTGAAGTGGCCAGGAGCTATAACAGGGATCTGCAAGTTGATCAGCTTACCATAGCGGGTAATACCTTTGTTTTTGATTATGATCTGGACGGGCTATTGAGAAAGGCTGGCAGATTGCTGCTGGGTCGTGACCCACTGAATGGGTTACCACAAACCACTGGTATAGACGCCGCGACGACAAGGTATCGCTATAACGCGTTTGGAGAACCCACCAATGAGTATCTTGTGGGATACAGGGTTCCCGCGAATATATCCGTTACATTGAACAACATGGTGGTGAATGATCCTTCCGTGAATATCATAGCCGAGGTCGACAACGCCGCGAGGATAACGGTTAACGGTATGGAGCTTACGCGGATATCGGGCAATCAGTTTTCCGGTACTTTATTAATCGAAACGCCGGGAATCCATGGCCTTCAGACGAGTGCCTATGGATATGACGACGGGCTTTATTACTCAGATACCAACTACATCACATACGAGGACACTGGTACACTGACCGGTGAGCTTGTTGCCAGAATTATGGGTGTTTCCTCTGTAGGTGATGTCTACTTCATGACCTCGGATGGTGCGGCAAAAGTGCTCTATTCCGGAGAGTCAACCGCGTCACAACCAGACTGGCTGATAGACGTGAGCGCGCTCGGAATCGCGTCTGACGGGTCTCGATCGATATTTTTCGCACGGAACGGGATACTCTGGAAGCGTGATGGCGCAATGGAGAGCATGATTGCTGATCTTCTCGGCCAGTCGCTCACACCGGCGGACATCGCCGTGGGCCCGGGAGATGACGTGATTGTGTCTGATGAAAGCGGCATATATCGCCTTACTAGCGATGGTAGCTTCCAATTCATCAATGATGATGGATGGTACCCTGCCATCCTTTCCGGGTCCGCATCCGGCGTTTTAGCGTATTGGCCCGGCGATAGCTATGAGATTCCATACGGAACCGATATCTACCGCGTAGGAACTGCTGGACTTGAGCCATTCTATGACCTTGAGGACAATGGATACGCAGACGTGAAAGATATTGCCCACGCGGGTGATGGTACCGTTTGTTTTGTTGCCGTCGGCCATCATGACCTTGTCCAACTTGGTTCCTCGGGTTCTGGCGAAGAGATGCCCAGTCTTGTGTGCGTACCTCCTGGTGGAAGCGCGGCAGAATCCCCGCTTACAAAAGTGGACCGTGGACTGGAATTCGGTGATGGAGACAATCTTTATGGTGCATCACGGGATAATCTTTATCAGATTATAAACGAACAGGAATACCCGAAACTGACCAGTGGTGCACTTGTGAGTGCTTCACTCAACATCAACGGAACACTGGGTGGTGGCGTCTTCGCCCTTTCGTTTGAGCGTGACGAACTAGGCCGGATTTCCCGCAAGGTGGATGAAATCCAGGCCGTGGCCAAGATTTCCGACTATGTCTATGACGATGCCGGCCGCCTGATCGAGGCCACGGTCGATGATATATCCACCACCTGGGACTATGACCCCAACGGCAACCGCACCCATGAGAACGGCGCTCTGATGGCCACCTATGATGAGCAGGATCGCCTGCTGACATACGGCGCCACCAGCTACACCTATACCGCAAATGGCGAGCTCAAGACTCGTACCGATTCCGGCCTCACCACAAGTTATGGCTATGATGAGCTCGGCAACCTGCTCCAGGTTGATCTACCGGGTGGCATGGTGATCGATTACCTTATCGATGGCCGCAACCGCCGGATCGGAAAGCGGATCGACGGTATTCTGGTGCAGGGGTTCCTGTACCAGGACCAGTTGAACCCGGTGGCGGAGCTGGACGGCAGCGGCAATGTGATAGCCCGCTTCGTCTATGCCGACAAGCCCAACATCCCGGCCTATATGGACAAAGAAGGTAAGACCTACCGCATCCTCTCAGACCACCTGGGCAGTCCCCGCCTGGTCATTGATACCGCCACGGGCGATGTTGTCCAACGGCTGGATTATGATGTATGGGGCAATGTCTTGCTGGACACGAATCCTGGGTTTCAGCCGTTCGGGTTCGCCGGAGGCATCTACGACAACCACACCGGCTTGGTGCGGTTCGGGGCGCGGGATTATGACCCACAGACCGGACGGTGGACGAGCAAGGATCCGATACGGTTTGATGGTGGTGATTCTAATCTTTATGGTTATGTGGAAAGTGACCCTATAAATTCGTTTGACCCTTATGGATTGTTTGGGACAACCAATATGGTTCTTGGCCTAACAGGCTTAAGGCCAAGCCAACTGCCAAATACCCAAAGAGAGGCAGATTATCGCTTTAATCCACAATACACATATAATCCTAAGCATATAGATGCTGCAATAAACACTGTTGGAACGATAGCTACGGTATCAGCTATTTGTACTTCTGGTCCGGTTTCACCTGTTCTGGCGGCTGCAGCGCTCGCTATTGATGCATATGGAATTTATACTGCACCATCACCCAGCGAGCTTGCTCTTCGATCTGCGCCAAGTATTCTTGGGGTATCTGGATTTAATAAGACTGCTGCTACGCTATCAGCAATTAACTCTACAAGATCATGGCTGCAATAGATAGAAGCCGGATTTCCGTTTATTTATGGATTATCACTTCACTTGTGTATGGGGTGTTCGTATTGATTCAATCAGAAGCAATATATACAACCAAAGCTGGTGGAATCATTTTATTTTCTATCGGAACGAAGATAATAATAGAATACATGTTAGGGTTACCCATTCGATTTCCATATAGCGGAGTTATCGAGCGTGGTACGTCGCTTCGCTATACGCGAATGTTCTCGTTAGCATTCTCGCTTGGGTTGTCGGTTTTCGCTGTTTTGTTTTCGTTAGGAAAGATATGACGAACAAATAGGTTATGCTGCATTTCAGAAAATTCACATAATCCAGTTAGTAGTGTTCGCCATAGATGTGTAGTAATTATACGCTCACAACCTTCACAGCAGTCTTTCCAGCAGCACGCATCAATTCCTTGTCAATGGTCGCCAATGGAATTCCATTACGCAGGGCCAGATCCAAATATGATGCATCATAAGACGACAGGTTGAAACGCCGTGCCAGTTGCTGAATACTTCCCACGGCATGTGCGGAGGTGTCCACTTCTACCTGGATGGCCATGCGCTCCAGAAGACCGGAGAATTCCGCGCTCCTGGCCTCGGTCAGCAGACCTTGTGACTCGCCTCGTGCCAGTACGTTTGCCACCTCCAGCGGCCATATCGACGGGGTCACGGCTTGATTTTCGATATCCTCCAATAGCGAAAGTATACCGATGGAATACTCCTTATCGGCCCTGCTGCCATCTACAAACAACCACCTCATCACGACAGAATTATCCAGGACGAAGCGCATCAATCCCTACCCTCTTCCAAAAGGCTTTTGACTTCGACGCCGCTCACCGGGGCATGTTTGCACATGAATTCACGCATCTGCCGCGCTGCAACACCGGCTTCTCTTCGGGCGTCACTGTCTACCGGGATGAGTTCAGCGACTGGTCGACCACGCTGGGTGATGATGAATCTTGCTCCAGCCTCGACCTTGCGCAGATAGGCGGGCAAATGCGTTTTGGCTTCGTAGGCGCCAACCTCTTCATGAATGGACATGCCAGTCTCCCTGAATAGGATATTAATAAACTAGTCTATAGACCAGTCTATTATTTTGCAAGTAAGACTGCGCCACAATCGCGGAACCAGTCATCAATATCCAGGGGTTTACGCTGGAATATTTATCGATTTATTAGTATGTTGCATACAGCACGAGTGGCTATCATCCGTGCAGTGATAGATCCTATGGGGGGATCCATGCAAAAAATCCACAGTTGGCACCTGCTCTTCCTCCTGGCCATGGCCCTGTCCAGCCCCGCCCTTGGCCAGCCCGCATCCTGGTCCGACTGGCACCACGGTGCGCGCGGCCATGCCCAGGCGCTCGCCTCCGCTGAACGCGCCATGGAGCCGATGGTGGTGTATTTCCATACGGATTGGTGTCCCTGGTGCCGCAAGCTCAACGAGCGCTACCTGCGCCATGGTCAGGTGCGGGATGTACTGTCCGGCATACAGAAGATAGAGATCAATCCGGAAGAAACTTCCGCTGGCGAGGCGCTGTTCAAGAAATACGGTGGCAAGGGCTATCCCTCGTTCTATGTGCTGATACCCGGCTCCGGCGAGCCGACGATGAAGATTTCTCCTTTCAAGCGTTCTGGGGAGCAATCACTTGTGGAGTTTTCAGACGTCATACGCAACACCGTCACCACGCAATACAATCGTTGGGCGCATCGTCTCGTCCAAGCCAATGACAATGCCCGCGCACTACAGGTACTCGAAAAATCGCTGCTGGCTGACCCCCGAAATGGCTATGCCCACTATATGCAGGGACTGCTGTATCACAAGGAAGGCCATGAAACACGTAATCTGGATCTCCTGCGCAGAGCCAAGCTTGCCTATGAGCGTGCGCTTTCCATAGAACCTGGGCACACGGGAAGCCGACAGGGCCTGGAGGCCTTGCGCAATTTGTAGTGTGTGTATGCAGGAAGAGAACTCATCGATGGAAGATGTCCATCAGTTGCATTTCTACCACGATCTGTCGTTTCGTAACATTACCGTAATCTGTTCTTAACAGAACCGTCATCCTGTCTCCCTAGACTACCCCTGCCGCCGATGATCCACACGGCGATGCGGATATCTCATACAGTCAAATTTGGAGACAGTTTATGCACAAGAAACTCATCGCAGTGGCGGTGGCCGCGGCCCTTGTCGCCCCCCTGGCCAGCCAGGCCGAAATGAAACTTTATGGTCGCGCCCACGTGTCCGTGGACCAGCTCGACGATGGCACCGAAAGCGGCACCAACGTGTCCAGCAACTCCAGCCGCATCGGTTTCAAGGCCGACAAGGAACTGGAAAACGGTATGACAGCCCTGTTCCAGGTGGAACAGGAAATCCGTTACGACAACGGTTCCGGCTCCGATTGGGCCTCGCGTGACTCCTTCGTGGGACTGAAGGGTGATTTCGGCATGGTGCGCCTCGGGTACTTCGATACCCCGCTGAAAGGCGTCCGCAGCAAGACAGACCTGTTCGGCGATCAGATCGGTGATGCCCGCAATCTCACTCGCCTGAAGGAATTCGGTGCGGATTTCGACACCCGTTTCCGCAACGGCGTTCACTATCGTACCCCCAGCATGAGCGGCCTGACCGGCGATCTGCACTACTCCACCAACAACAACAGCAATACCAATCCTCCGGCTGACGATACCGATGCCCTGAGCCTGGGTGTCAACTACCGTTCCGACGATATGTACCTGGGTCTGGCGCACGAAAAGCGTGAATCCGACGACTTCAGTGCCGTGCGTCTGGGTGCCTACTATGACTTCGGCGACTTCCGGGTCACCGGTCTGGGCCAGTGGGCCGACCTGAAGGCCAGTGGTGATGTGGACACCTACGGTCTGGGTCTGCGCTACAAGATGGGCAAGACCGCCCTGAAGGGCCAGTACTACTGGGTGGATACGGATGGTACCGATACCGACGCCAACATGATGGCCATCGGTGTGGACTACAGCCTCGACAAGAGCACCAAGGTCTATGTGGCCTATGCCCGTACCGACAACGACGACAACGCCGACTTCAGCATGGCCGGTGGTGGTCATGGTGCACAGATCAGCCCGACGGTTGGCGAAACCATCAGTGGTTTCTCCGTAGGTCTGCTGTACAACTTCTAAGGCTATATCGCGGCACCGCAGGCCAGGAACCGGTAATCCGGTTCCTGGCCTTTTTGTTTCTGCCGGATGCTAGGCCCGGGATACGGAACGGAACAAGCGATAAAAATTCTCGGTGGTTGCTGCCGCCAGCTCGGAGAAAGATTCCCCGCGCAGTTCAGCCAGGTACTCGGCCACATGACGTACATAGGCCGGCTGGTTGGGCTTGCCACGTTTCGGCACCGGTGCCAGGTAGGGGGAGTCGGTTTCCACCAGCAGGCGCTCCAGGGGAACCTGGCGGGCCACCTCCTTGAGTTCCAGGGCATTCTTGAAGGTGACGATGCCGGAGAAGGAAATATAGAAGCCGAGCTCCATGGCCTGACGCGCCATGTCGTAGTCCTCGGTGAAGCAATGCAGCACACCGCCCGCTTCCCCGGCCCGCTCCTCGCGCAGGATGCGCAGGGTGTCTTCCCGGGCCTCACGGGTATGCACGATCAGCGGCTTTCCGCATTCCCGGGCGGCGCGGATGTGGGTGCGGAAGCGCTCCCGCTGCCATTCCAGGTCACCTTCGCCATGGTAGTAGTCGAGGCCGGTCTCGCCGATGGCGACCACACCCGCTTCACGTGAGCGTTCCACCAGTTCCGCTACGGTCGGTTCATGGCAGTCGGCATGATCGGGATGCACGCCCACGGAGAGGGAAACCTCGGGATGCCCGCGCGTCTTGTCGCACATGCGTGGCCAGTCCTCGAAGTTCACTGATACGCAGAGCATGTGCTCGATGCCGTTGTTTCTGGCTGCGTCGAGGTAGGGCTGCAGGGAACCATCGGTGTCCGTGAGGTCCAGCATGTCGAGATGGCAATGGGAGTCGACCAACATGGAAAGCCCTGGATTCCCGCCTGCACGGGAATGACGAAAACAGACTGAATCGGAGAAAGTGTAACCGAAGGCTACATGGTATGGGTCGGCCGATCCGCGTGCAAGGCACCGGCCAGGTAGGTCTCGATCTTGTTGCGGGCGGTGCCGTTGTCCTGGTCGCTGAACTGTACGCCGATGCCGGCGGCGCGGTTGCCCTGGGCACCCCGTGGCGTGATCCAGACAATGCGCCCGGCGACCGGGATGCGTTCCGCCTCATCCATGAGTGAAAGCAGCAGGAATACCTCGTCACCGAGGTGGTAGGGCTTGGTGGTGGGGATGAACAGGCCGCCGCCCTTCACGAAGGGCATGTAGGCCGCGTAGAGCGCGGATTTGTCCTTGATGGTCAGGGACAGGATCCCCTGCCGTGGTGATGCACCCTTTTTCAACATACTGCCGTTCCCCTCATGCCTGCGCGCCCTGGGCCCAGGGCAGCAACAGATCTTCCATCATCAGCTGGCGGTTGACGCCGGAGGCGCTCATGCGCGCCGCCGCGGTCACCCGATCGAGCTGGGCAAAGAGCATGGCCGGGCCGCTGCGCCCGGCCATGCCCTGAAGCCGATCACGCAGATCGGCATTGCGTACCGGTGCCGAATCACCCCCCAGGGTGATCCGGATCATATCGCCGATCCATTCCTGCATCCAGGCCAGGGTGACCCTGTCGGCCTCCTGGCTCCAGTCGGCGGCGACCCGCAGCGGGTCTTCCCGTCCGGTCTGCACGGCTTCCAGCCGCGCCAGCTTGGCGGCCCGCTGCTCCAGTACCTCATCGGCCGCGAGGGCCAGGGCCTGAAGGGGGGCGCCTGCGGAAAGATCCAGCAACAGGCCTGCGCGTTGGGCGTCGATGGCCGCCTGATCGGCCAGCCACGCCAGGGCCTCGGCCCGTGGCGGTGCCGGAAAGACCAGCAGCTGGCAACGGCTGCGGATGGTGGCGGGCAGCTGGGCCGGGCGCTCCGTGACCAACAGCAATACCGTGTTGGCGGTGGGTTCTTCCAGGGTCTTGAGCAGGCTGTTGGCGGCATTCAGGTTCATGCGCTCGGCGGGCCGCAGCAGGGCCACCTTGTAGCCGCCCCCATGGCTGGTGAGGGTAAGCCCGGCGCACAGCTCGCGTACCTGGTCCACCTTGATGGCCTTGCCCTCTTCCTCCGGCACCACGCGCAGGAAATCCGGCGAACTGCCGGCTTCCCATTGCCGGCAGGACGGGCATTGTCCGCAGGCCTGGCCTTGCGGGTCGGGTACGCGGCACAGCAGGGCCCGGGCCAGGGCCTCGGCGAACTCGCCCTTGCCCACGCCGCGCGGGCCGCTCAGCAGCAGGGCATGGGGCATGCGGCCCTGTTCGCGGGCCTGGCACAGCTGCCGCCACTGGCCCTGCAGCCAGGGATGGAGCCCGCTCATGAGGCCAGGGCCTCGTCCAGGATCGCCGCGATGCCGGCCTGCACCACCTCCAGGGACTGGCCGGCATCGACGACCCGGTAGCGCCCTGGCTGGGCGGCGGCCTGGTCCAGGTAGGCCTGGCGCACCCGCTCGAAGAAGGCGCGCTGTTCCTGCTCGAAGCGGTCCGGTGCCCCCCGCTCCCCGGCGCGCGCCAGGCCGATTTCCACCGGCAGGTCGAGCAACAGGGTGAGGTCGGGCCGCAGTTCGCTCTGCACCCAGCTTTCCAGCTCGGCAATGCGGGCGGGGTCGATGCCCCGACCGCCTCCCTGGTAGGCATAGGTGGCGTCGGTGAAGCGGTCGCACAGCACCCAGGCACCCCGCGCGACGGCGGGCAGGATCACCTCCTGGAGGTGCTGGGCGCGGGCCGCGAACATCAGCAGCAACTCACAGTCGGAGACCATGGCCTGGTTGGCCGGGTCCAGCAGCAGGGCGCGGATCTGCTCGCCCACCGGGGTGCCGCCCGGCTCGCGGGTGACCACCACTTCACGGCCGGCCTCGCGCAGGTGTCGTTCCATGAACGCGAGATTGCTGGTCTTGCCCACGCCCTCGCTGCCTTCCAATGTGATGAAGCGGCCCTGGGTCATGGTTCAGCGGTTCCTCTGGTATTTGTCCACGGCGCGGTTGTGCTCGGCCAGGGTGGCGGAAAAATGGTGGCTGCCGTCATTGCGCGAGACGAAATACAGGGCCTCGCCGGGTTCGGGATGCAGGGCGGCCTGGATGGCCTCGATGCCGGGCATGGCGATGGGCGTGGGCGGCAGGCCATGGCGGGTGTAGGTGTTATAGGGCGTGTCGGTACGCAGGTGCACGTAGCGGATGCGGCCATCGAAGTCGGGGCCGACACCGTATACCACCGTGGGGTCCGTCTGCAGGCGCATGCCCTTTTGCAGGCGGCGCACGAATACCCCGGCGATGGTGCCGCGTTCCTCGGGCAGGCCCGTCTCCTTCTCCACGATGGAGGCGAGGATGAGGGCCTCATAGGGCGTTTTCAGTGGCAGGCCCTCGGCACGCTTCTCCCAGGCCTGGTTCAGGGCACGTTCCATGGCGGCATAGGCGCGACGCAGGAATTCCTCATCCGTGGTGCCGCGGGGAAAGTGATAGGTATCGGGCAGGAACCTTCCCTCGGGATGCTCCCCCGGGTGACCGATGCGTTCCATGACGGCGTCGTCCGCAAGCTCCGCCAGGGTCTGTTCCAGTACCGGATGGGCGCGGACGCGCGCCATCATTTCACGGAAGTTATGGCCTTCCACCAGTGTGAGTTCATGCTGCAGCACCCGCCCGGCCGCGAGCTGGCGCAACAGGTCCTCGGGGCTGGTGCCGGGGGCGATGCGGTATTCACCGGCCTGCAGGCGGGCTGCGAGGCCCGTGTCCCGGCCCAGCAGGCGCAGCCAGTAGGGATGCTCCAGCACCTCCCGCTCTACGAGTTCCTGCGCCAGGCCACGCAGGGAATTGCCGGGTCGGAAATCGAGTACCAGGCCGTCCTCCGGAACCGCCAGCGGGCTGGCGCGAAAATCCTGGTATTGCTGCCACAAGGCCGCGGCGGCGAGCAACGCCACCAACAGCAACAGGATCCCGGCAATGCCAAAGGTGCGCAGATTCATGGATGCCAGCCCTCCCCTTCCGGGGCCTGCATGACCAGCTGCTGCAGCTGGCGAGTACGTTCACCCACCGGCAGGGTCCTGTCGGCAAACCGGATGACCGGCTGTATGCCCATCAGGCTGTTGGTCATGAACAGTTCCTCGGCCTCTTCCAGTTCGGACCAGGTCACCTCGCGAATATGGCAGGCAATGTCCGCGGCGCTACAGGTATCGAGTACCACGGAGCGCAACACACCCGCCACGCCGCATTGACCCAGGTCCGGCGTAATGAGTTCGCCCTGGTGTACCAGGAACAGGTTGCTGCGCGTGCCTTCGATTACCATCCCCTCGCTGTCGGCCAGCAGACCTTCATCGGCGTGCAGCTCCGTCAATTCGTGACTGGCCAGTACCTGCTCCAACCGGTTGAGGTGCTTGATGCCGGCCAGGCGTGGATTGAGGCCCAGGGTGGTGGTGCAGCGCGCCAGGCGCAGGCCTTCGGCCGGGATCACCGGACGCGGCAGGTAACGCACGATGCGGCACACCTCCACGTCCGCGGGCGGACTGTAGCCGCGTCCGCCCGTGCCCCGGGTGAGCAGGATCTTGACCACACCATGAGGCTGCTGGCGGATCAGGCGCCCCACCTCGAAATGCAGCCGCTGTTCATCGGGGGGCGGCAGTCCCAGGCGTGCGCAGCCGGCACGCAGGCGGGCCATGTGGCGCTCCCAGTAGCGTGCCTGTCCCGCCCGCACGCACAGGGTTTCGAACAGGCCGTCGCCGAACTGCAGGCCGCGGTCGCCGAGGGCGATGTGGTCCTGTTCGACGCCGTTGACCAGGTTGTGCACCGCCGTGGTCACGCCTTGTCCTCCCGCAGCGCCAGCAGCAGGCCACGCGCCTTGGCACGGGTCTCCTCGAGTTCCCGTTCCGGTAGGGAATCGGCCACGATGCCGGCCCCAGCCCGCAGGCTGAGGCGGTCGCCTTCGCGCACCAGGGTGCGAATAAGAATGTTCAGATCCATGCTGCCGTCCCGATTGAGATACCCCATGGCGCCGGTATAGGGTCCACGGCCTTCCCCCTCCAGTTCCGCGATGATTTGCATACAGCGTACCTTGGGACAGCCGGTGATGGTACCTCCCGGGAACAGGGCGCGAATCACCTGGCCGGGCGTGACCTCGTCACGCAGGCGGCCACGCACATTGGAGACGATGTGATGCACATGGGCGTAGCTTTCCAGCACCATGAGTTCATTCACCTCCACGCTACCGGGCACGCACACCCGTCCCAGGTCGTTGCGCTCCAGGTCGATGAGCATCACGTGTTCGGCGCGTTCCTTGGGATGCCCCAGCAGTTCATCGGACAGGGCCTGGTCCTGCGCCTGTGCCGCGCCACGAGGGCGGGTGCCGGCGATTGGACGGGTATCCACCACGCCGCCACGCACCCGTACCAGGCGTTCGGGCGAGGAGCTGATGATGGCACCCTCCTCCCAGGTGGCCAGGCCATTGAAGGGTCCTGGGTTCCGCGCGCGCAGGCGGGCATAGAGGTCGGCATTGTCGATGGGCGTCTGCAACCGGGTCTGCCAGCGGCGCGACAGGTTGGCCTGGAAGATGTCACCATCACGGATATAGCGTAGCGCCCGCTGCACGGCCGCGTGGTACTGCTCTGGCGCCTGTTCCTCGATGGCGCCGATTTCCGGTTCCGGCGGTGCCGCGGCTGTGCACCCTCGCACCGTCTCCACATCCTGCCGCATCTGGGCCAGTTGTTGCTCCGCACCGGACTCTGCCACCAGCCACAGGCACTGGTCTTGACGGTCACGCAGCAGGGCGGCGGGAAAGCGGGTGGCAAAGGCCGTGGGCAAGGCCTGGTGCGCGGGTGGAAAGGCTACGCTGGGCTCCACCTCACTGGCCAGTTCATAACCCAGGTAGAGGAACCAGCCTCCCTGGAAGGGCAAGGTGGATGTGTGCTCCGGTATCTGTTCCGTCTGCCACCATGCATCGAGGGCAGTGAGAAACGGGGTGATCAGCCGAGCATCGTCGCGCGACAAGTGCCCATCACGCAAGACGAGTGACTCGCCCGGAAAGGCGAACAGGATATCGAAATGCTCCTGCTCATTATGTGCCGTACTTTCCAGCAGGTGAGGATAACGCGCCGGAAAAGCCCGCTGCAGTGCCAGGAGATCGAGTGCATCGGGAAGCCGTTCCCGATGCACCAGGCATTGATTTTCCGGCATGGTCGGGTCGCTCAGACCCGGCGCAGTACCAGGGTCCCGTTGGTGCCG
This sequence comes from Gammaproteobacteria bacterium, assembly GCA_026197075.1. GTDB lineage: Bacteria > Pseudomonadota > Gammaproteobacteria > DSM-19610 > DSM-19610 > JAIVHA01. The sequence goes on from JAPHQV010000036.1 coordinate 60,402, forward strand.
CCGAAGCCAAAGGAATTGGAGATGGCCACCTCGATGTTCATGGGGCGGGCTTCGTTAGGCACGAAGTCCAGGTCGCACTCGGGATCCGGGGTGAATTGATTGATGGTGGGAGGCGACACCTGGTCGCGGATTGCCAGGGCGGCGAACACCGCCTCGATCCCCCCGGCGGCGCCCAGCAGGTGCCCGGTCATGGACTTGGTGGAGTTCACGGCCACCTTCATGGCATGGTCGCCGAAAACGGTCTTGATGCCCGTCACCTCGGCCTTGTCGCCGGCCGGGGTGGAAGTGCCGTGGGCATTGATGTACTGCACATCCTCGGGATTGATGTTGGCATCGCGCATGGCGGCGCGCATGCAGCGTACGGCGCCGGCGCCACCTTCGGCGGGCAGGGTCATGTGATAGGCGTCGCCGCTCATGCCGAAGCCTACCAGCTCTGCGTAGATGTTGGCGCCACGGGCCTTGGCGTGTTCGTATTCCTCCAGTACCAGCACGCCGGCACCGTCGCCGAGCACGAAGCCGTCGCGATCCAGGTCCCAGGGACGGCTGGCGGTCTCCGGATCGTCGTTGCGGGTGGACAGAGCGCGGGCGGCAGCAAAACCACCCATGCCAAGAGGAGAGCTGGCCATCTCCGCACCGCCGGCGATCATGACATCGGCATCGCCATGGACGATGATGCGCGCGGCCTCCCCGATGTTGTGGGTGCCGGTGGTGCAGGCGGTGACGATGGCGATATTGGGCCCCTGCATGCCATACATGATGGACAGGTTCCCGGAAATCATGTTGATGATGCTGCTGGGAACGAAAAAGGGCGAAATCTTGCGGGGGCCGCCCTTGTTGAGGGCGTCGTGACTGTTCTCGATGCTGGTCAGGCCGCCGATACCGGAGCCGATGGCCACGCCGATGCGTTCCGCGTTGGTCTCGGTGACTTCGATGCCGGAGTCACGGATGGCCTGCACGCCCGCGGCAATGCCGTAATGGATGAAACCATCCATTTTGCGGGCATCCTTGGATGACAGGTACTCCGTGACCTCGAAACCCCGCACCGTGCCAGCGAACCGGACCGGGAAGTCGGTGGCATCGAAATGGGTGATGGGGCTGATCCCGCTGCGACCCGCCAGAATATTGTCCCAGCATTCCTTCAGGTTGAGACCCACGGGAGCCACGATACCAAGACCGGTGATGACTACGCGCCGCTTCGTCAATGTTCCATCCTCACAAACCGTGCCCGCCCGGGAGCGGCGCACAAATACAGAAGGCCGCGCCCACCTGCGTGGGACTTGCGGCCTTCCCGAATTTCACAACCTAGTCCTGGTGTGCGACGACGTAGTCGATCGCCTGCTGAACCGTGGTGATCTTTTCGGCCTCTTCATCAGGAATCTCGCACTCAAATTCCTCTTCCAAGGCCATCACCAGCTCGACGGTATCCAGGGAATCAGCGCCAAGATCATCCACGAAGGAAGCCGCGTTGGTGACCTCCTCATCCTTGACATCCAGTTGTTCGACGACGATTTTCTTGACGCGTTCTTCGATGGTACTCATTGTTGAATTTTCCTCGCAAGGCAACAGAAAACAGCCGCAGCTGCGGCGGGTATTGTAGTGAAAAGCGTATGTGCATGCCAGTAATCACCGGCTGTGGATTTCGCCTCGGAAACCGGACCTCGAGATCCAATTAAATCGTAACAAATAATACTTGTTTAACAATATATTAATAGGCATATATTACGCAATTTCTAGTATTCGTCATGCCGATCTCGGCATGGGCCGGGACAGGCTCGGTCCGGCAACTTCTCAGGCCATATGCATCCCACCGTTCACGTGCAGGGTCTCCCCGGTGATATAGGCGGCCTGCGCCGAGGCCAGGAACGTCACGGCATGGGCGATGTCCCCGGCGGCGCCGAGACGCGCCAGCGGGATCTGGCCGATGAGCTGGTTGCGCTGCTCCTCACCCAGGGCGCGGGTCATGTCGGTGTCGATGAAGCCTGGTGCCACCACGTTCACGGTAATGCCGCGTGAACCCACTTCCCGGGCCAGGGATTTGCTGAAGCCGACGATGCCGGCCTTGGCGGCGGCGTAATTGGCCTGGCCGGCATTGCCGGTGGCACCGACCACCGAGGCGATGCTGATGATGCGGCCCCGTTTGGCCTTCATCATGCCGCGCAGACAGGCCTTGCTGAGGCGGAAGATGGAACTCAGGTTGGTGTTGATCACCGCATCCCAGTCCTCGTCCTTCATGCGCATCAGCAAGGTGTCGCGGGTGATGCCGGCGTTGTTCACCAGGATGGTCGGGGAGCCGAACTGTTCGCCCACGGCCTTGATCACCGCTTCCACCGAGGCGGCATCGGCCACGTCCAGCACCATGCCGGCCCCCTTGATACCGGCTTCCTGCAGGTAGGCGCCAATGGCCTCGGCGCCGCCCGGGGTAGTGGCGGTGCCGACCACGGTGGCACCGGCCTGCCCCAGTTCCAGGGCGATGGCCTTGCCGATGCCGCGGCTGGCGCCGCTCACCAGGGCGATTTCATTTTCCAGTGACATCTCGTTCTCCAATAGGACTATGCCGCGCCTAGACCGCCAGGGCCGCCGCCAGGCTGGCCGTGTCGTATACCGGCAGGGTCTCGATCGCCTTGTCGATGCGCTTGTTGAGCCCGGTCAGAACCTTGCCTGGCCCCATTTCGAGACAATGTTGGATTCCCTGCCGACCCATGGTCTGTATTGTTTCCACCCAGCGCACCGGGCTGTACAACTGCTGGGCCAGCGCAGCACGTATGGCGTCGGGATCGTGATGCGCCTGCACATCCACATTGTGCAGCACCGGGATCTCCGGTGCCCGCAGGCTGACCCGGGCCAGCGATGCCGCGAAGGCTTCCGCGGCCGGCTGCATCAGGCTGCAATGGGAAGGCACGCTCACTGGCAGCAGCAGGGCCCGCTTGGCGCCCGCGGCCTTGGCCAGGGCCATGGCCCGTTCCACGGCGGCGTGGTTGCCGGCGATCACCACCTGACCAGGGGAGTTGAAGTTGACCGCGGCAACCACCTCGCCCTCCTCCGCCTGGCGACAGAGTTCGATCACCTGTGCGTCCTCCAGGCCCAGTATGGCGGCCATGGCGCCAACACCCGCCGGTACGGCCGCCTGCATGCGTCGGCCCCGTTCCGCCACCAGGGCCACGGCCTCGGCGAAGTCCAGGGCACCCGCGCACACCAGGGCGCTGTACTCCCCCAGGCTGTGGCCGGCCATCAGCACCGGGCGCACACCACCCTGAGCACACCAGACGCGCCATACCGCCACCCCGGCGGCCAGCATGGCCGGCTGGGTCCGATCGGTCTGGTTGAGATCCTCGACCGGTCCCTGCTGGCACAGTGCCCACAGGTCGTAGCCGAGTACTTCACTGGCCTCGCGGAAGGTCTCGAGAAGGATATCGTGCCCGTCACCCAGTTCGGCCAGCATGCCGACGGCCTGCGAACCTTGGCCGGGGAACACCATGGCGAGTTGCGAATTGGTTTCAGTCATGGGATGTGTGCAGTCAGTATTTGAGCAGTACGGAGCCCCAGGTGAAACCACCACCGAAGGCCTCCAGTAACAGGGTTTCCCCGCGTTTGATGCGCCCATCGCGCACCGCGGTATCCAGGGCCAGGGGCACGGAGGCCGCCGAGGTGTTGCCGTGCTGGTCCACGGTCACCACCACGTGATCCATGTTCATGCGCAGTTTCCTGGCCGTGGCCTGGATGATGCGGATGTTGGCCTGGTGCGGTACCAGCCAGTCGATATCCGACTGGTCGAGTTGATTGGCCTCGAGGGTCTCATCGACGATGCGGCCGAGCGTGTTCACGGCGACCTTGAACACCTCGTTGCCCTTCATCTGCATGAAGGCCTTGCCTTCCATTACCAGGTCCAGTCCATGGGAAACTCCGGCCGGGACCGTCAACAGATTTTCATACTGGCCGTCGGCATGCAGGTGGCTGGACAGGATGCCGGGCTCGTCGCTGGCTTCGAGGACCACCGCGCCGGCGCCATCACCGAACAACACGCAGGTATAGCGATCGTTCCAGTCGGTAATACGCGACAGCGTCTCGGCGCCGACCACGAGGGCACAGCGCGCACTACCGGTACGCACGAACTTGTCGGCGATGCCCAGTGCATAGACGAAACCGGTACAGACGGCCTGCACGTCGAAGGCGGCACAGCCATGGATGTCCAGGCGCTGCTGGAGCAAACAGGCGGTGCTCGGGAACACCCGGTCGGGCGTGGTGGTGGCAACGATGATGAGATCGATGTCCGCGGCGGATTTGCCGGCCGCCTCCATGGCCCGTCTCGCCGCTGTTTCGGCCAGGTCGCAGGTGGTCTCGCCGGGCGCGGCGATATGTCGTTTCTCGATACCGGTACGTTCCCGAATCCATTGATCGGAAGTCTCCACCATCTTTTCCAGATCGTGGTTGGTCAGTACCTTTTCCGGCAGGTAACTGCCCGTTCCGGTAATCCTTGCGTACATCACATCGCCTGTTGTTGAGCCATCAAGGCATTAAGTTGTTCACTGATGCGTTCCGGTACCGCCTGCTGCACCTCCAGGATCGCAAATTCAATGGCATTCGCATACGCCAGGGCATCGGCGCTGCCATGACTCTTCACCACGATACCGCGCAGGCCCAGCAGGCTGGCGCCGTTGTAGCGGCGAGGGTCGATGCGACGGCGGAAGGCGCGCAGTACCGGCAACGCAACGATAGCAGCCAGCTTGGTGAGCAGGTTGCGAGTGAATTCACGCTTTATGAACTCGGAAATCATCTTGGCCAGACCTTCACTGGTTTTCAATGCCACGTTGCCCACGAAGCCGTCGCAAACCACCACGTCTACGTCGCCTTTATAGATGTCGTCGCCTTCCACGAAGCCGATATAGTGCAGACCGCTGGATTCGAGGCAGAGAGCCGCCTTCTTGACCTGCTCGTTGCCCTTGATTTCCTCTTCGCCGATATTGAGCAGGCCGACGCGAGGATGATCAATGCCATCCACCGCTCCGGCAAGTACCGATCCCATGAGGGCGAACTGGCAGAGTTGTTCAGCGGTGCAGTCCACATTGGCGCCCAGGTCCAGCATCCAGGTCTGGCCCTTGAGCGAAGGCAGCTTGGTGCAGATGGCGGGCCGGTCGATACCGGCAATGGTCTTGAGAACGAAACGCGCCGTGGCCATGAGCGCCCCGGTGTTGCCGGCGCTGACGCAGGCATCGGCCTTGCCATCCTTGACCAGATCCAGGGCTACTCGCATCGAGGAGTCTTTCTTGTTGCGCAGGGCGTGCGAGGCCAGGTCATCCATTTCCACGCGCTGAGAGGCGTGATGGATAATCAGTCGCTGACTGATTGAAGGCGCCACACCTCCGAGCGCGGCGCGAATCACGTCTTCATCCCCCACCAGGACGATGGTCAGATCATCGCGGGCCTTGATGCTGTTCAGGGCGGCGGGTATCACTACCTCTGGCCCATGGTCGCCACCCATTACATCGAGCGCGATCGTATAGCGGCTACTCATCAGACTGCGGATACCCGGTAGATCAGAAAATGATTTTGACGATCGTGTAAAGACAAAGGGCCGCGACGTAATACACGCCGCGACCCCTGTCCGTTTGCGCGTGGATCAGTCAACGTCCTTGGTAAGAACCTTGCGACCACGATAATAACCGTCCGGGCTGATGTGGTGGCGCAGATGGGTCTCGCCGGTGGTCGGCTCCACGGACAGGGTTGCGCCCTTGATGGCATCGTGGGAACGACGCATGCCACGCTTGGAGGGGGTTTTACGATTCTGTTGAACGGCCATTTGGCTAACTCCTGAAAAAAACTACTTGTCACGTTTCAATTGTGCCAGCACGGCAAAGGGGTTCTCCCGTTGCTCGCCCTCCGGCGGAGGTTCCTGGTGCTGTTGTGCCGCGCAAGGGTGGGGTTCCCGATGCAGGGCCACGATGGGCAGCGCCAGCAGTACTTCGTCTTCCACGATATCCGCCAGTGACATGGGATCCGTTCCCACCAGCAGCGGTTCATAACCGGGCGGCAGTCTTGCCGCTTCTTCCTCGCTTCGCACGAGTCCGAGGCGGAAATCGCTGTCCAATGCGAACTCCATGGCACCCAGGCAGCGTTGACACTCCAGTTGCAGTTGTCCAGCTACACGGCCTGCCAGATAACGGGTGCCCGCCTCGTCCCGGTCCAGCAGCAGGCTCACCGTCAGCGCGCCCTGACGGGAAGCCAACAGTGGCGCCAGTCGTGCCAGCCCGGCGAGATCGAGGCTGCCGGAGAACTCCCGCCCCGCTTCGGCCATCGCCAGGGGCTCGATCCGTTCCGGAAGTCGACTCAACATAAGACGCGAATTCTAGCCTGCCGGGCTTGGTGGTGTCAAAGAAAAGTATAGAAAAATCGCGGTGTTCCCGGCCTCCTCCCAAGGGGGCCGCGTTGACAGTCGTCAGGGACTTGCGTAAGAAGTGAGGTGGTGCCGGCAGCACGGCCCTTCGACCCCAGCCACGGGCCCCGCCACGGCCAGAAAATACGGAAGATTCAATGTGATCAAGAAGATCCTGATCGCCAACCGGGGGGAAATCGCGGTGCGCCTGGTGCGCGCCTGCGCCGAGGCCGGTATCACCTCGGTGGCCATCTACGCCGATGCCGATCGCCACGCCCTGCATGTCAAGAAAGCCGACGAGGCCTACAATATCGGCCCGGAATCGGTGGCGGGTTACCTGAATGCCCATCGGATCGTCAACCTGGCCGTGGCCACTGGTTGTGATGCCCTGCATCCCGGCTACGGCTTCCTGTCGGAGAACCCGCTGCTGGCGGAGATCTGCCGGCGTCGCGGCGTCACCTTCATCGGGCCCGATGCCGATGTGATCCGGCGCATGGGCGACAAGACCGAGGCACGCCGCGCCATGCAGGCCGCCGGCGTGCCCGTGGTGCCCGGTTGCGACGACAACCTCGACAGCCTGGAGCAGGCATTGGTGCTGGCCGGGGAGTTCGGCTATCCGGTGATGCTCAAGGCCACCTCCGGCGGAGGTGGGCGCGGCATCCGCCGTTGCAACGATGCCGGTGAACTGCGCCGCCACTACGACCGGGTGATCTCCGAGGCCACCAAGGCCTTCGGCAGCGCCTCGATCTTCATGGAAAAGTGCATCGACCGGCCGCGTCATATCGAGGTCCAGATCCTCGCCGACCATCATGGTGGCTGCATCCACCTGTTCGAGCGTGACTGTTCCATCCAGCGTCGCCACCAGAAGCTGGTGGAGATCGCCCCCTCCCCGCAACTGGACGAAGAACAGCGCCAGCGGCTGGGTGCCTATGCCGTGCAAGCCGCCCTGGCGGTGGGGTACCAGAATGCCGGCACGGTGGAATTTCTCATGGATCGCGACGGCAGTTTCTATTTCATGGAAATGAATACCCGCCTGCAGGTGGAACACACCATCAGCGAGGCCATTACCGGTATCGACATCGTCCAGGAGCAGTTCCGCATTGCCGATGGCCTGCCTCTGCGCTATCGACAGGAGGATGTGGGTCGGCGCGGTTATGCCATAGAATTCCGCATCAATGCCGAAGACCCGCGCAATGATTTTCTGCCCAGCTTCGGCCGTATCACCCGTTACTTCGCGCCTGGCGGCCCGGGCGTACGCACGGATGCCGCCATCTATTCCGGCTATACCATTCCACCCTACTATGATTCCATGTGTGCCAAGCTCATTGTCTGGGCGCTGGAATGGCCCGACGTGCTGCGCCGCTCGCGCCGCGCCCTGCTCGATATGGGGGTGTACGGTGTCAAGACCACCATCCCCTACTACCTGGAATTGCTGCAGGTGGAGGACGTGATCGAGGGTCGCTTCGACACCGGTTTCGTGGAGGATCACCCGGAGCTGGTGAACTATGCCACCAGCCGGCCAACCCGGGAACTGGCCGCCGTCATCGGTGCCGCCATCGCCGCCCAGGCCGGGCATTGAATGAATAATTCACCGCAAAGGCGCAAAGGCGCAAAGGACGCAAAGTGATACGCATTTCAAAGGGATTCTCGCCCCCGCCCCGAGCATATATTGGCCTGAACAGCATGACGGGCATGATGTTCATGACTGCGGTATATATCGTGATTGGGGTTGCTTTGCGACCTTTGCGCCTTTGCGGTGAATAGAAAAGCCACTGAGTATCGATACCATGTCCAAGGTCCACGTCACTGATGTCATCCTGCGCGACGCCCACCAGTCGCTGATCGCCACCCGCATGCGTACCGAGGACATGCTGCCGGTATGCGCGAAGCTGGACGCCATCGGCTACTGGTCACTGGAGGTCTGGGGTGGTGCCACTTTCGACGCCTGCCTGCGTTATCTCAAGGAAGACCCTTGGGAACGATTACGCCAGCTGCGCACGGCCCTGCCCAACACCCAACTGCAGATGCTGCTGCGCGGACAGAACCTGCTGGGTTATCGGCATTATTCCGATGACGTGGTACAGGCCTTCGTAGCCCGTGCTGCAGACCACGGCATGGACGTATTCCGCATCTTCGACGCCCTCAATGACACCCGTAACCTGGAAGCATCCATCGCCGCGGTCAAGAAGACCGGCAAGCATGCCCAGGGGACCATCTCCTACACCACCAGCCCGGTGCATGGTATTCCCCGGTTCGTCAGCATGGCACGCACGCTGGCTGACATGGGTGTCGACAGCATCGCCATCAAGGACATGGCCGGGCTGCTCACCCCCATGGTGGCGGGAGAACTGGTGCGTGAACTGGTGGACGCCGTACAGGTGCCCATCCACCTGCACATGCATGCCACCGCCGGCACCGCCGAGATGTGCCATCTCAAGGCGATCGAAAACGGCTGTCGCCACATCGATACCGCCATCTCGTCCTTTTCCGGTGGGGCCAGCCACCCGCCCACGGAAAGCATGGTGGCGGCCCTGGCTGGCACCGAGTACGACACCGGTCTGGACCTGAAGGCGCTGCAGGATATCGGCTTCTACTTCCGCGAGGTGCGGAAGAAATACCACCAGTTCGAAAGCGAACTCACCGGGCTGGACACCCGGGTGGCGGTCTACCAGGTGCCTGGAGGCATGATTTCCAACCTCTACAGCCAACTCAAGGAACAGGGGGCGCTGAACCGCATCAGTGAGGTGCTGGACGAGATCCCCCGGGTACGGGAAGACCTGGGCTACCCGCCCCTGGTCACACCCACCTCCCAGATCGTCGGCACCCAGGCCGTGCTCAACGTGCTGACCGATACTCGCTACAAAACCATCACCAATGAAGTGAAGCTCTACCTGCAGGGGCGTTATGGCCGGGCGCCGGGCGAGGTCAATTCCATGGTGCGCCAGCAGGCCATTGGCAATGCCGACGTCATCGACGTGCGCCCGGCGGACCTGCTGCGGCCGGAAATGGACAACCTGCGCAACGATGGCGCGGGTTTCGCCGACAACGAGGAGGATATCCTCACCTATGCCATGTTCCCGGAAATCGGGCGGGAGTTTCTCGAAGCGCGCAAGGCGGGGAACCTGCAACCGGAACCGCTGGAACCCGCCCGTCCTGCTGGTGAGCAACTAGCCGGCCGACCCACGGAATTCAACGTTACCCTGCATGGCGAGACCTACCATATCAAGGTCACGGGTACCGGCCATGACACTGAAGCGACCCGGCCCTTCTATCTCACCGTGGATGGCGTGCCCGAGGAAATCCTGATCGAAACCCTGGTGGAAGTGGAACCTCGTGCCCCTGGTGGTGAACGGCCGGCCGTCTCCTCTCCAAAGGGCAGCCGGCGCCCCAAGGCCACCCAGCCTGGCCATGTCACCACCTCCATGCCCGGCACCATCATCGAGGTACTGGTCAAACCCGACGACCAGGTGAAGGCCGGGGATCCGGTGCTGGTCACCGAGGCCATGAAAATGGAAACGGAGATCCAGGCTCCGATTGGCGGGCGGGTCGCCGCCGTGCACGTGGGCAAGGGCGACAGTGTGAATCCCGATGAAACCCTGATCGAAATCGAAGCCTGAACCGGGGTGCGGCTTGGGTTGTCCACGCGACTTCGCTACACTTGCGGGCCATGATTCAGGCACAACCCCAGATCGTGCTGGCTTCCACCTCGCCTTTCCGACGCGAGCTGTTGTCCCGCCTTTGCATTCCTTTCGAGATCGTGTCGCCCGCGGTGGATGAATCACAGCTGCCCGGCGAAACACCCGAGGTGATGGTGCAGCGGCTGTCCGAGGCCAAGGCCCGGGCCGGGGCCGCGCAGTTCCCGCGTGCCCTGGTGATCGGTTCCGATCAGGTGGCCGTGGTGGATGACGAGGTACTGGGCAAGCCCGGTGACCATGAACTGGCCCGGGCACAGTTGCAAAAACTGTCCGGCAGAACGGTCAGCTTTCTTACCGGCCTGTGCCTGTACAACGCCGCAAACGGTATTGCGGAGACGCGACTGGTGCCGTTCCGGGTGCGCTTTCGTACCCTGGACGAGGCACGCATCGAACGCTATCTGCAACGGGAACAACCCTATAACTGCGCCGGCAGCTTCAAATCCGAAGGGCTGGGGATCACCCTGTTCAAGGCCATGGAGGGCGATGACCCCACGTCCCTGATCGGCCTGCCTTTGATCACCCTTACCAGTCTGCTGGCAAAGGCCGGAGTGGTACTGCCCTAGGCGCCTGTCGGCAGGAAAAGACAGACAGAAAGTCCTCCCTCCTTCCGGTTACGGGCCTCCACCCTGCCTCCATGGGCGGCCATTACCTGGCCGGTGATGGACAGGCCCAGGCCGAAGCCGCCAGTGTGGCGATCCCGGGCCTCCGCAATACGGGTAAACGGCTCGAACATGCGCATGAGTTCCGCTTCCGGAACCCCCGCGCCCTGGTCACGCACCTCGATCATCACCCAGCCATCCCGGGATCGCAGTTCGACCTCTACAGTCGTTTGCTCCGGGGTATGACGAACGGCGTTACGCACCACGTTCTCGATGGCCGAGCGCAGCAATACCGCATCGCCCTCCACCTGCCCATCCTCGATGACCCGCAGTTCCACGCGCCGCTCCCGCGCCCGGGCCTCGAAGTCCGCGTCGTTCACCACGCCAAGCAGCAGGTCTGCCAAACAGATACGGGAACGTTGCAGGCTCACTTGCCCGGATTCGAGCCGGGCCAGGGACAAGAGATCGGTCACCAGCCGTTCCAGTTCATCGGCTTCCTTGCCGATGCGCGCCAGGGTATCCGGCCGGGCGGGATCTCGTTCCGCCAGTTCCAGTGCGACGCGCAGGCGCGCCAACGGCGAACGTAATTCATGGGAGACGTCACGTAACAGGCGTTGCTGGCTGTTCAGCATGCTGCGCAGGCGATCTGCCATGAGATCGAAGTCACGCGCCAGGGCGCCGATCTCGTCCCGCCCGTGTATCCTCACACGTGCTTCGAGATCGCCGGCGGCCAGCGCCTGGGCGGCGTGGCGCAGGCGGCGCAGCGGGCGGCTCAGGGTGATCGCCAGCAACAGGCTGACCAGGCCGCTGATGGCCAGCGCAATGGCGATGCGAATGACCGGGTCCAGTCCCGCCAGCCGCCCCAGGTCCACCCGTGTGCCCAGCAACAAGGCCGGGCGGGTGTCTGGCAGCTCCACCAGGATGAGAAAGCGTCCCTGGCCTGTCTTGTGTACTCCGGCCTGCATGGGGAGGTCGCTGCGCCAATCCCGGTGTGGACGCTGGCGCAGCAGTGGCCGGCCTTTGTCATCGAGCAGGAATACCGGGCGGCGCTCGGCATGCCGCAAACCGCGCAGCCAGCCCTGCACCGCTTCGATGCCACCCGAGGCATAGAAGCCCGCGGCGGTGTCGGCATGGGCCTTGAGCCATTCGCGATGAGTCTCGAGTTCCCGGCCACCCAAATGGCGCTCAGCGCTGAACAGTGCCACACCCAGCAGGATCAGGCTGAACCAGAAGGCGAGGAAGATCTTGCTGAACAGGGAGCCCATCAGCCTTTGCTGTATTGGTAGCCGGTGCCACGCACCGTGTGGATGCGAGGACTGCCATCGGACAGGGGGCCGAGCTTGCGGCGGATCTGGGCCATATGGGTCTCGATGCGACGGTCGTAACCCTGGAGGGGACGGCCGAGACCTTGCTCGGCCAGCACATCCCGGCCCACGATACTGCCGGCCTGTTCCAGCAGCAGTTGCAAGAGGTTGAACTCGGCCCCGGTCAACTCCACGGGCCTGCCATCCACCTGCACGGAACGATTTCCTGAATCCATGAGCAGGTCACCGATCCGCAGCAGCTCGTCGTGCTCCCGGTCCTGTTCCTGGCGGCGCAGAAGTGCCCGCAGCCGGGCAGCCAGTACCCGTGGGCTGGCGGGCTTGGCCACATAGTCGTCCGCGCCCAGTTCCAGGCCGACTACTGTGTCGGTATCCTCTCCGCGTGCGGTCAGCATCAACACCGGCAGTTTGCTGGTGAATTTTATGCGCTTCAGAACCTCGAAGCCGTTCATGCCCGGCAGCATGACATCCAGGATGACCGCATCCCATTGCCCGGTGACTGCGAGCCGAACCCCTTCCCGGCCGTCATGGGCGCTGTGCAAATCAAAGCCCTCCCCCGCCAGGTATTCCCCCAGCAGTTCACAGAGGGTCTGATCGTCGTCGATGAGCAGCACTCTTGGCATGGACGGATTTTGCGCCGCTTGTCGCGTGATGGAAAGCCCAGGTTTCCGGCTTTGCATTTCTTTGCATTACTTCACCCATCCTGAACCAACTTCTCGAAGGGTCTCGCTATGCTTCAGTCACCTGCCGGGCGCTGGTTCCGGCAGAACCACATGAAGGAGAATAGCCATGAAGATTCGCAAAACGGGAATGGCCGCCATGATTTCTGCCGCAGTACTGCTTGCCGGTACCGGAGGCGCCATGGCCTATGGTAATCAAGAAGGCAAGTTTCAGGGCCGATGCGATCGCCAGGGCCCGGCGCGCATACTGAAGCGGTTGGATGACGTGACCGATGCGCAACGTGAGCAGATCGAAGCACTGGTGGAGGCGCGCCGCGGGGAGATGCAGGGCGCGAAAGGTGAAATGCGTGAACATCGCCAGGCCATGCGCGATGCGATCGAACGCGGAGCTTCCCGGGATGAGCTGCGCGCGCTGGCCGATGAACAGGCGGCTCGCATGAGCGCCATGATGCTGAGTCGTGCAGAAACGGCCCAGCAGGTGCGTGGCATCCTGACGGAGGCCCAACGCGAGCAACTGCAGGAAATGCGTCGGCAGCGCATGGAACGCCATTCCGGCAAAAAGGGCATGTACGGGGAATAAGGCGGATTGGCAGAGAGGGACGAGGCCAGGCCTGTACGCTTCTCTATTGCAGGTTCGGCGTCATTCCAGCCTCTGCCAGCGCCTTGGCCATGGCCACCCCGAAGCGCTCGCTGAAGCGTTGCAGGAAATCCGGACGTGGCGTGTAGTTGACGATATCCTCGGCGCCGATGAATTCCCGTGCCACATGACTGGCACTGGCCAAACCGTCCACCAGGCCCAGGGTCACGCTTTGCTCGCCAGTCCATACCAGGCCGCTGAAGATGTCGGGATTATCCGTCAGGCGCTCACCGCGTCCTTCCCGGACGGTGTTGATGAATTGGGTGTGGATATTGTTCAGCAGCCCCTGGATATGGGCGACATCCTCTTCACGTGTTTCCTGGAAGGGATCCAGGAAACCCTTGTGTTCGCCGGCGGTGAGCAGGCGGCGCTCGATACCGAGCTTTTCCATGGCGCCGACGAAACCGAAACTGTCCATGCGCACACCGATGGAACCCACGATGCTGGCCTTGTCGGCATAGATCTCATCGGCCGCGGCTGCCACATAGTAGCCGCCGGAGGCGCAGATATCGGTAACCACGGCATAGAACGGGATTTGGGGGTATTCCGAACGCAGCCGGCGGATCTCGTCATTGATGTAGCCGGCCTGCACCGGGCTGCCGCCGGGGCTGTTGATGCGCAGGATCACGCCCTTCACATGGCTTGCCTCGAAGGCGTCGCGTAGACCCGTGATGATCATGTCGGCACTGGCCATGGTGTCGGCGCCGATAATCCCATCCAGTTCCACCAGGGCCGTATGGCTCTTCATGGCCAGGCCGTCGGTCTGCCACGCACCGGGGCGATAGAGGAACAACAGGGAAAACAGGTAGACGAATAGCAGCGTCTTGAAGAGGATGCTCCAACGACGTGAACGCCGTTGCTCATTGATGGAGGCGAAGGCCAGGCGGTTGACGAGGTCCTGTTGCCAGTCCGCGTCCTGCTTGTTCGATGGGGCGCCGGGGTCTTTTTCGTCAGTCATTGAGGTGTCCGTCATCAGTAGGTGTCTTCAGGATTCAACCGGAAGTCGTTGATCAAGCTGCTTTGCTGAAAGGCTTTCCGTCTTCCCCGGATCCTGGCCGCGATGTTCCACCAACCAGGGTCTGAATTCGCCAATGGTATCCAGGCAGGTCAGGGGTTCGTAGCGCAGCAGGCGTTCCGGGGCATGCACACCATAACTGACAGCGATCGGTCCTGCCCCGGCGCTGCACGCCATGGCCATATCATACTCGGTATCCCCCACCATGAGGGTTTCTCCGGGCGTCGTTTTCAATTCCCTCATCAGCTCCTGCAGCATGCGCGGATCGGGTTTGGAGCAGGTTTCATCGGCACAACGGGTGGCGGCGAACAGTCCGCCCAGGCCGGTGGCCTCCAGTACCTTGTCCAGGCCCATACGCCCCTTGCCGGTGGCCACCGCCAGGAGGTAGCCCTCGGCATGGAGGTGCTCGAGGGTCTCCCGGGCGCCGGGAAAAAGACGGGAATCCTCCGCGGCGAACCAGTGGTGACGGTAACGCTCGGTATAGCGTGCGACAAAATCGTCGTCCGAATCCCGGTACAGGCGGTTCACGGCCTCGCGCAGTCCCAGTCCAATGATATCGCGGCAAGCGGCCTCGTCGCGGTACTCCAGGTCCAGGTCACGGCTGGCCGCCTGCAGACAACTTACGATCTGGGCCTCGGAATCCATGAGGGTACCATCCCAGTCGAAGACCAGCAGGCGTGCTTCCCTGTGTGATGATTTCATATACCTCTACTACCTCGATCCCAGTGCCGCATCCGCAGGCAACTCGGCTTCCAGACGATCCAGTACCACTCGCAATTCATCGGGCAGCGGCGCGCTCACATGGACCTCGCGGTCGCTGTTCGGTTCCCGGAACCCCAGGGACGCGGCATGCAGGAACAAGCGGCGCAGGCCGAGCTCGCGCAGGGATTTGTTGAAGTCCGCATCGCCGTACTTGTCATCGCCCGCCAGCGGGTGCCCGATATGGGCGCCATGGACACGGATCTGGTGGGTACGCCCCGTGTCCAGTTCCACCTCCAGCAGACTGGCGCGTCCATAGCGGGTCAGGGGACGGAACAGGGTACGGGCCGCCTTGCCTGCGGCGTCCACGGTCACGATGCGTTCGCCTCCCTTGAGCTGGTTCTTGCACAAGGGGGCCGTCACCGTGCGGGTGCCACCCGGCCAGTCTCCCTGCACCAGCGCCAGGTAGCGCTTGTCCATGCCGCCCTCGCGCAACAGTTCATGCAGGTTGCGCAGGGCGCTGCGTTTCTTGGCAATGACCAGGCAGCCGGAGGTGTCGCGATCCAGACGGTGCACCAGCTCCAGCATGGGAGCATCGGGACGTGCCGCCCGCAAGGCCTCGATGACACCATGGCTCACGCCGCTGCCTCCATGCACCGCCACGCCGGCAGGCTTGTTGAGGACCAGCAGTCGTTCGTCCTCGAAGAGGATGGCGGTCTCGATGCGGAGCATCAGGCCTGCCGCCGGAGTGGTGGTATCCCGCTCCGCCTGGCGGATGGGGGGAAGCCGGACCTCGTCGCCGTCCTGGATCCGGTATTCCGGTTTGATGCGACCCTTGTTGACCCGGACCTCGCCCTTGCGCAAGAGCCGGTAGATACGGCTCTTGGGGACACCTTTCAGTTGACGCAACAAGTAGTTATCGATGCGTTGCCCCGCCTCTTCCGGGCCTACCTGGAGCCACTGCACCGAATTTTTGACTGTTTCCGTCATGCGCGCATGATATCAGGTCGCCGCCCACAGGTTACGGCTTGTTGGCTAAGGTCTTGATTTACGGCTCAGGGAAAATCCAATAAATCCATTCTAAGCGATTGATAATACGGGATCGTATTGTTATAGTCGGCGTGTTTTCCGGACTATTGGATGAGTAGTGCCAGTAGCCCAGGCGTGATGCGGGCGTGACGGGCCAACCCCCGAGCCCCTCAGCCGCCATAACTGCTTTTGCATTTGGCGTACCGCACTCCGTTCTATCGGGAGCATACGCCGACAGGCGCTACCGGCCCCGCGTCACCGCAGCGATGTCTCATCGTGGCGACGAACGCCCCTCACCGGACACCCTTTCGGCCCATTTCCCCTAGCCCGGACACGGCGCACCAGGTCCCAAAAGCCCATACGACGAACCAGAGCGCTCCTATGTTGATCGCCATGCCTGATCTGTACCTGAATGCCGCGCTGCTGATGCTCGCGGTGCTGTGCTGCCCGCGGCTAGCCGCCGGGGCCGTGCTGCCATGGTACCGGGAGGTTTTGCCCCCGCAGTCGGCGGGCCGGCGTCGGTCAGAGCGCACGAGAGAAATCCAATATGAAACGCATGTTAATCAATGCCACGCAACGCGAAGAGTTGCGCGTGGCCATGGTCGATGGCCAGAAACTCTACGATCTGGATATTGAGGTATCCGCACGCGGTCAGAAAAAATCCAACGTCTACAAGGGTAAAATCACCCGCATCGAACCCAGTCTGGAGGCGGCCTTCGTCGACTACGGGGCCGAGCGCCACGGTTTCCTGCCCCTGAAGGAAGTCGCGCGTAGTTATTTCCGCAACAAGGAAGGCAGTGAAGGCGGTCGCCAGAGCATCAAGAATGCCCTGAGCGAAGGCCAGGAAGTGGTCGTGCAGGTGGAAAAGGAAGAGCGCGGCAACAAGGGCGCGGCGCTCACCACCTTCATCAGCCTGGCCGGCCGCTACCTGGTGCTGATGCCCAACAATCCCCGCGCCGGCGGCGTGTCGCGCCGCATCGAGGGCGAGGACCGCAGTGAACTGCGGGATGCCATGAGTTCCCTGGAAATCCCCGAGGACATGGGCCTGATCGTGCGTACCGCCGGCGTGGGCCGCAGTGCCGAGGAATTGCAGTGGGACCTGGATTACCTGCTGCAGCTCTGGAACTCCATCGAGGCGGCGGCCAAGGATCGCCCTGCCCCCTTCCTGATCTACCAGGAAAGCAACGTCATCATTCGGGCACTGCGCGATTACCTGCGCAACGATATCAATGAAATCCTGGTGGATGACGAGGAGGTTCATGGCCAGGCGCAACAGTTCATGCAGCAGGTCATGCCGCAGAGCCTGAACAAGCTCAAGCGCTACGAAGACCCGGTACCCCTGTTCTCCCGCTACCAGATCGAAAGCCAGATCGAATCGGCCTTCCAGCGTACCGTGACGCTGCCGTCCGGCGGCGCCATCGTCATCGATCATACCGAGGCGCTGATCTCCATCGATATCAACTCGGCGCGC
>JAPHQV010000045.1 GCA_026197075.1 Gammaproteobacteria bacterium
CAACACAAGAACTCTGTGTTGGATTGCAAGACCTGACCCCAACACTGTGGCCTGGCGCACATTTTACGCCGGGCATTCCGCTAGACTCGAATCAACAAAGCCCCTGGCACCGGCATCATGAATCCTACACCACTACAGCTGCTGCAGTTCACCGACACCCATCTGTTCGCGGACGCCACCGGCGCGCTGCTCGGCGTCAATACGGAACAGTCCCTGCAAGCGGTGCTGGACCTGGCCCGGCGGCAGCACTGGCCACCGGACCTGATCCTCACCACCGGCGACCTGGTGCATGACGGCTCGATCCAGGCCTATGCCCGTTTCCTGCGTCATTTCAGCGACCTCGGAGTGCCTGTCTACAGCCTGCCGGGTAATCACGACGCGGCCTCCAGGCTCTACGCCCAACTGCAACAGCCTTCCGTGCAGGCGCTACACCATGTGCTGCGCGAGCACTGGCAGTTCTGCCTGCTGGATACATCCGTGCCCGGTAGCGAGGGTGGCCACCTGGCCGACGCCGAGCTGCAGCGCCTGGATGCCCAACTCGCCGCCCATCCCGATCACCATGCCCTGATCTGCCTGCACCACCAGCCGGTGCCCGTGGGCAGCCGCTGGCTGGACACCATGGCGGTGGACAATGCCGACGCGCTGTTCACCGTACTGGACCGCCACCCCCAGGTGCGCGGCCTGCTGTGGGGGCATGTGCATCAGGATTTTCACCAGCAGCGCCAGGGTGTGCAACTGATCGCCTCGCCCAGTACCTGCATCCAGTTCGCACCCGACAGCACGGAGTTCGTCATCGACGACACGCCACCCGGCTACCGCTGGCTGCGGCTCCATGCCGACGGCCGGATCGAAACCGGCGTGGAGCGCATCGCCGACATCCCGGTGGGCCTGGAACGCGCCTCGCAGGGGTATTGAGATCAACCCATTGTCGGGCTTCAGCCCGACAAGGGCACCCGTTCCCGCCCGCGATACCACAGCCCCGCCAGCAGACAGCCTCCGCCCAGCAGGAGCAGGGCCGTGCGCACCCCCAGCACTTCCGCCAGGCTGCCGGCCAGCAGGTTGCCCAGTGGCGCCACGCCGATGAACAGAGTGGAGAACAGGGACATGATGCGTCCGCGCAAGGCATCGGGTGCCGCCAGCTGCAGGTAGGTGTTGGTGGAGGCGATGACGGTGGTGACGGCAAAGCCTCCCACCGCCAGCACCAGCAGGGCGGCCGGAAACCAGTGCAACTGGGAGAACACCATCAGCACCACGCCCGCACCGGTGGCCGCCAGGGTGATCCAGCGCTGGATGCCCTCGCCGTCACGGCGCCCCGCCAGGCGCAGGGCGGCCAGGAGGGCGCCGGCGCCGGCGGCCCCCAGCAGGTAGCCCAGCACATCCGGCCCACCGTGAAAGACCTCGCGCGCGAACACGGGCATCAGCACGGTATAGGGCGAGGCGCACAGGCTGACTGCCGCCACCAGCAAGATGACGTGGCGCAGGCGCAGGTCGCGCCAGGCATAGTGGAAACCGTCCAGCATCCCGATCCGGGGCCGTACCGCGTCCCTGCCGGCCCGGGACTCCAGCCCCATCGCCAGCACCGCCAGCACCGTGGCGCTGAAGGTCAGGGCATTGAGCAGGAATACCCAGGCCTCGCCGAAGCGCACGATGAGCAAGCCGGCCAGGGCCGGGCCAAGGAAGCGCGCCAGGTTGAACACGCTGGCATTGAGGGCCACGGCGTTATGCAGTTCCTCGCGCGGTACCAGGCCGGGCAGCAGGGAATGACGGGCCGGGATCTCGACCGCATGCACGCAGCCAAGCAGGAAGGCCAGGGGCAGGATATGCCAGACGCTGATCTGCCCGCTGAAGGTCAGCCCCGCCAGCACCAGCGCCTGCAGCAGCGCGAGCAGCTGGGTGGCGAGAAACAGCCGGCGGCGCGGCAGCCGGTCCGCCAGCCAACCGCCCGGCAGGCCGAACAGCAGCACGGGGATCAGGCTGGTGAAGGCCACCAGGCCGAGCATGAAACTGGAGTCGGTGAGCCGGTACACCAGCCAGGCCTGGGCGACGTTCTGCATCCAGGTGCCATGCAGGGATACCAGCTGGCCGAAAAAGAACAGCCGGTACTCCCGACGCTGCAGGGAGCGAAGTGTCAACAACGCCATGTCAGGCGACGAGCTGGTTGAAGTCGAAGATGGGCACCAGGATGGCCATGACGATGAGCAGCACGATCAGGCCCATGACCACCAGGATGAGGGGTTCGATGGCGGACATGATACCGCCGATGAGGGTCTGCATCTCGCGTTCCTGGTTCAGCGCGGCCCGTTCCAGCATGGATTCCAGGTTGCCGCTGGTCTCGCCGCTGGCGATGAGATGCAGGGTCATGGGCGGAAAATAGCCACTCTTTTCCAGGGAACCGCTGATGCTGCTGCCCTCGCGCACGCGCCGCGCCGCCACGTCCACGGCCTCGCGCATGGGTACATTGGTCATCACCGAACCGGCGATGCGCAGGGACTCCAGCACCGGCACGCCGCTGGCGGTAAGAATACTGAGGGTGCGGGCAAAGCGCGCCGTATTCAGGCCACGCACCAGGCGCGAGACAAACGGGGTGCGCAGCAGCAGGCCATGGTAGACGCGGCGCGGTCCCGGCTGTTTGAGCAGGTGGCGCAGGCCCGCCACCAGGGCCACCAGCAGCACCAGCACCGCCAGGCCCCAGGCCTGCATGAACTCGCTCAAGCCGATCAGGGCGCGGGTCAGCAGCGGCAGCTCCTGGCCCATGTTGTCGAACACCTGCACCACCTGGGGCACCACATAGGTGAGCAACAAGGCGGTGATCCCCAAGGCCATGATGGTGAGCAACACCGGATAGACCATGGCCTGTTGCAGTTTCTGCTGCAATTCCTGGCGACTCTCGGTGTAGTCGGCCAGCCGGTCCAGCACCGCTTCCAGGTGGCCGGACTGCTCACCCGCCTCCACGGTGGTGCGGTACAGCTCCGGGAAGGCATGGGGAAATTCCGCCAGGCCCGAGGCCAGGGAATGGCCTTCCACCACCCGCGAGCGCACCGCCGTCAGCAGTGCGCCCAGGCGCGGTTTCTCGGTCTGGCGCGCCACGGTGCGCAGGGATTCCTCGATGGGGAAGCCGGAACGCACCAGGGTGGCCAGCTGGCGCGTGAGCAGGGCGAGGTCGGCAGCGCTGATGCCGCGCCTGAGCTGGAAGCGGCGGCCGGCGGTACGGGCTTCGCGCTGGGCCACCTCCTGCACCGCCAGCGGCGTCCAGCCGCGGTCGCGCAGCTGCTGGCGCACCTGGCGCGGAGTATCGCCCTCCAGCACACCCTTCTGGTCGCGGCCAGTGGCATCGAGCGCGGTGAATTCGAAGGCACCCATATCAACCTTCGCGGCTGACCCGCACCACTTCTTCCAGTGTGGTCACCCCGGCCAGGGCGCGACGGTTGCCGTCCTGGCGCATGCCGGGGGTGAAGCGGCGCGCATACTGCTCCAGTTGGTGCTCACCGGCACCGTCATGGATCATGGTGCGCATGGGATCGTCCACCTCGATCAGCTCGTAGATACCGGTACGGCCGCGGTACCCCAGTTCGTTGCAGTGCGCACAGCCGCGGGCGCGATACAGGGTGGGCGGTGTGGCGGGGTCGACACCCAGTTCCGTGCATTCCGCCTCGCCGGCGGTATAGGGCTCCTTGCAGTCGGGGCACAGCACCCGCACCAGGCGCTGGGCCAGCACGCCGATGAGGCTGGAGGACAGCAGGAAGGGTTCCACGCCCATGTCGCGCAGGCGGGTGACGGCACCCACGGCACTGTTGGTATGCAGGGTGGAGAATACCAGGTGGCCGGTGAGACTGGCCTGCACGGCGATCTCGGCGGTTTCCAGGTCACGGATCTCGCCCACCATCACCACGTCCGGGTCCTGGCGCAGGATGGCGCGCAGGCCGCGCGCGAAGGTCATGTCCACCTTGGTGTTGACCTGGGTCTGACCGATACCGTCGAGGTAATACTCGATGGGATCCTCGACGGTCATGATGTTGCGCTTGCTGTTGTTGATGCGCATCAGGGCCGCGTACAGGGTGGTGGTCTTGCCGGAGCCGGTGGGACCGGTGACCAGGATGATGCCGTGCGGTCGCGCGATGAGCCGGTCCATGAGGTCCTGGTCCGCCTTGGCCATGCCCAGGTGTTCGAGGTCGAGACGGCCGGCCTGCTTGTCCAGCAGGCGCATGACCACCCGCTCGCCATGCCCGGAGGGCAGGGTGGAAACGCGCACGTCCACGGCTCGACCGGCCACGCGCAGGGAGATACGTCCGTCCTGGGGCAGGCGCTTCTCGGCGATGTCGAGCTTGGCCATGACCTTGATGCGCGACACCAGCAAGGGTGCCAAGAGGCGCTGCGGCGTCAACACCTCGCGCATCACGCCGTCGACGCGAAAGCGCACCACCAGCCGGTGTTCGAAGGGTTCGATGTGGATATCGGAGGCGTTCTCCTTCACCGCCTCGGTGAGCAGGGCATTGATGAGGCGGATGATGGGCGCGTCGTCCTCGCTTTCCAGCAGGTCCTCCGGTTCACCGAGCTGTTCCGCCAGACGCGCCAGGTCCAGCTCCTCCTCCATGCCTTCCATCATCTGCATGGCCTCGGAGGAACCCTGTTCATAGGCCAGGGCCAGGCGCGCATCGAACTGCTCGGCGCTGACCGGCTCCAGCTGCAGGGGGCGGCCCAGGAAGCGGCGCAGTTCCACCAGGCCGGTGGCGCGCACCTTGGGGCCGCACAGCACCCGCACCGGGCCCGCCTCGTCCGGTTCCCCCGCCACCAGCAGCTGATGACGCCGCGCGAACAGGAAGCCGGGACGGCCGGCGACCGGATCCGGCGCCTCCAGTGCCGCCGTCATGGCCTCCTGCAGGGGCTCGCTCATTCCTCCACCTGTTTGTAGTTGTCCTCCGCGGGGGCCACCGGCGCCTGCGGGTACTCGTTCAGTACTGGTGCCATTTCGCGCGGCAGCAGATTCACGCCCCCGTCACGCGCCTGGGTCTGCAGGCCGCGCATGTAGTTGTACTTGCCGGAGCTGGTCTCGGTGAACACCGCCGCATCGCGCAGGATGGCCGGCTGGATGAACACCATGAGGTTGCGTTTCTGCTTCTTGGTGCTGCGCGACTTGAACAGGTTGCCCATCAGCGGGATGTCGCCGAGCAGCGGCACCTTCTGCACGTTTTCCGTCAGGGACTCATCGATGAGTCCACCCAACACCACCATCTGCCGATCCTCCACCAGCACCGTGGTCTTGATGGAGCGCTTGTTGGTGATGATGTCCGAGGCGCCGGGCACCACCGCCTCGCTGACATTGGAGATCTCCTGCTCCAGGTTGAGCTGGATGGCGTTGCCTTCGTTGATCTGCGGCGTCACCCGCAGGGTCAGGCCCACGTCCTGACGCTGGATGGTCTGGAAGGGATTGCTGACGCCTTCCCCGGTGCCGGTACTGGTGAAGGAACCGGTCACGAAGGGCACGTTCTGGGCCACCACGATCTCCGCCTCCTGGTTATCCAGGGTCACCAGGCTGGGGGTGGCGAGGATATTGGTGGCGGTGTCCGCGGCCAGGGCCTGCAGCAACACGCCGATGTTCAGGAACTCGGTGCCGAAGATACTGGCCGTTCCCTCGAAGTACCCAAGACTCAGGCCATCACCCACAGACAGGGGATTGCGCGCGACATTGCCGATGGTGGCACCGGCACCGGAGAAGCTGGTGCCACCGATGGCACCGGTACCACTCAGGTCGTTGGTACCACGCCACTGCAGGCCCAGGGCCGCGTCCTTGCCCTGGGTGATCTCGGCGATCACGGCATCGATGTGCACCTGGGCACGGCGGATGTCGAGCTGGCGGATCACCCCCTGCAGGGAGCGGAACACATCGGGCGGGGCGGTGATGACGATGGCATTGGAATTGTCATCGGCCTGGATGTTGACCGTGCTGCCGGCTGACCCCTGGGGGGCCTGGCCCTTCTGATCGGCCTCGATGCTGGTGCTGACTCCGGTCAGCACCTTGACCAGCTCGGCGGCCTTGGCATAGCGCAGGTAGATCACGTGGGTGTTGCCACCGCGCTCCAGTGGCGTGTCCAGGTGGCTGATGATGGCGCGCAGGCGCAGCCGGTCCGAGCGTTCACCACCGAGCATGACGCTGTTGGTGCGTTCGTCGGCCACCAGGGTGGGCTGGTCGCCGCCCCCGCCCGCGGCGGCGGCCGCGGCCCCGCCGCGGGTACGGTTCAGCGCGGTAAGGATACGCACCACCTCCACGGCGGAGGCATGCTGCAAGGTGATGAGTTCGATCTCGGCGTCGCTCACCAGGTCGATGCGCTGGATGATCTGCACCAGGCGGTCGACATTGTCGGCGCGGTCGGAAATGATCAGCACATTGGTGGCGGGATAGGCGGCCAAATGGCCTTGCTGGGGCACCAGGGGACGCAGGATGGGCACCAGCTGGGCGGCCGCCACGTTGTCCACCTGCACCACCCGGGTCACCATCTCGTCACCGGCCCGACCACTGCGATCATCCACGGTGGGGATGCTGTCCTGCTTGGCGTTCACATCGGGCACGATCTTGATCACCTCGCCACTGGGCACGGCGGCGAAACCATGCACCTGCAGGATGGACAGGAACACGGCATACACCGCCTCGCTGTCCATGGCCTGGGAGGACACCACGGTGACCTTGCCCTTGACGCGCGGGTCGATGATGAAGTTCTTGCCGGTGACCTCGGCGACGGTACTGATCAGGGCATTGATGTCGGCGTTCTTCAGATTCAAGGTCACGGTCTGCGCCCCGGCCAGGCCGGCGATCCCCAGCCACACCACGCCGATCAGCATCCGCAACATTGTCGTTTTCCCAAACACAGGCACTCCCCCCGCTGTTCTACTGCTTGTATGCATCCATCCAACCAAAGATCGTTGTCGGGCTTCAGCCCGACACCCGCTACTGCGGCACATCGAAATTCAGCGTCATGTTCTGCTGCCCCCGGCGAATCTCCAGGTTCAGGCTGGTCTCATTCTGCAGGGCCTGCAAGGCCTGTAGGCCATTGGCCGGGTTATCCAGGGCCAGGCCGTTGATGGCGGTGACGATGTCCCCGGCGCGCAGGCCCAGTTTGTTCAGGAAGTTCGGGTCCTGGCCGGGCAGCAACCGAAAACCCACCAGTTGGCCATTCTCCTGCACCGGCAGGGGTCGCACCAGGCTGACGAGCGCCTGCGGGTTGGTGCGCAGGGTCTCGCGATGCTGCTGCAACAGCGCGCCCGGATCCTCGGACGTGGCACCGCCAGTGGCGGGCCTGGAGGTGGGCTCGCGACTCACGCCGTCGATGGCCTCCTCCTGGGGCAGCCGCAGGGTCTCGTAGCGACCGGCCCGGGACAGGATGATACGGTCCGCATGGATCTCCCGCAGTTCCGCGCCACCCGGCAGCGGATCGCCGATACGGTAGACCTCTTCCTCCCCCCCGGGCTCGGCCACGATCGCCAGCGCCTGCTCCGGATCGCGCGCGGCGAACAAGCCGCGCAGGGTCAGGCGCAGGCGGGTGTCGGGGGCATCCCGTGGCACCTCTTCCACCGCCGGGCCACCCTGTGCCGCTTCACCGAACAAATGCAGCTGTGCCACCTCCCGCCCCCGATCCGGGGTTGATGCCGGCGCGCTTGTCACTGCCCCGGCGGCCGGCAGGGCAACCGTCTCCGGCGTCACCGGCAGGAGCAGGTGCCAGGTCAGCTGCGCCAGCAACCAGGCGAGGCCCAGCACCAGCAACAGGTTCACCGCCAGCACCAGGCGCCCCACACCGGGGCCCTGCAACCATTGCAGCAGACCGTGGGAAGGAAGGGTCAGTGGAATCATGTTCATGGGTGCCGGAAGTCCGCCTGTTCTGCGTCGTCTGTGGATGACCCTGCCGGGCCTCAGCCCGACAAAGCCGGCCCGCCAGTCTGGGTTCCGAAGGTTACAGTATCACGTCAGGACGAAGCGCCATGCGAGGGCCGGCGTGGCGGCCGGCGCCCCTGGCCTCCCCCGCCCCCGCCTGAACGGCGCGGGCCACCGCGATCCCCCGGGCGGCCAGTGCGCGGCGGGCGGTCGATCTTGACGGGTGGGGCCAGGTCGCGGGCCAGCAGGTCCTCGGTCACGGCCTCCACCGGGATCTTGTCGCCGATATAGGCCTCGATCTCGGGCAGGGAATAGACGTATTTCTCGCAGGCGAAGCTGATGGCGTCGCCGTCGCTGCCGATGCGGGCGGTACGGCCGATGCGGTGCACATAGTCTTCCGCGTCCTGGGGCAGGTCGTAGTTGAACACGTGGCTCACATGGTCGATGTGCAGGCCGCGCGCCGCCACGTCGGTGGCCACCAGCACCGGTAGCTCGCCTTCCTGGAACTGGCGCAGCAGCGACTGGCGTTTTTTCTGCGGCACGTCGCCGGACAGCACGGCGGTCTTGATGCCATTGCCCTCCAGGCTGGCCCATACCCGGTCCGCGTCGCGCTTGGTGTTGACGAACACGATGCTGCGACGTGGGTCCATGTGCCGCAACAGCCCTAGTAGCAGCGGGATCTTTTCGTCATTGGCGGTGTGATAGAGCACCTGGCGCACCCGGTCGGCGGTTACCTGCTCGGCCTCCACGGTGATGCCGCGGGGATTGTTCATGTGTTCGTAGGCCAGCTCCTGCACGCGGTGAGACAGGGTGGCGGAGAACAACAGGCCGAGGCGCTGTTCCGGCTTCGGGCAGCGGCGCAGCAGGAAGCGGATGTCCTTGATGAAGCCCAGGTCGAACATGCGGTCGGCCTCGTCCAGGACCACGACCTGGGCAAGACGCAGGTCGAAGACATGCTGCTTGAAGAAATCGATGATGCGCCCTGGTGTGCCGATGAGGATATCCACGCCCCCGGCCAGATGCTGGCGCTGCTTGTCATAGTCGGTGCCACCGTAGGCCAGGCCGAGACGCAGCCCCGTATGCCGGCCGAGCATCTCCGCATCGCGGTGGATCTGCATGGCCAGTTCGCGGGTCGGTGCCAGCACCAGGGCACGCGCCTGGGTGGGCTTGCGTTCCGGGTCGGCAGGGTGCTTGAGCAGGTGGGCATAGAGGGCCACCAGGAAGGCGGCGGTCTTGCCGGTGCCGGTCTGCGCCTGGCCCGCCACATCATGGCCAGCGAGGGCGATGGGCAGGGCCTGCGCCTGGATCGGGGTGCAGGCAGAAAAGCCCGCATCTTCAATGCCCTGCATCAGCTCCTGGGGCAGGTCGAAGTCCTGGAAACGTACGTCACTCAAATGATCATTTGACATGGCTGCCTAGCATACCTGAAATACCGGCTGCGTTGGACTTGAAATGTGTGAAGATTTAGGCTCCAATGGCATCAGCGCGGACGCAGCCACCCTCGCTGACCCGTTCAGCAAACCCGGTACCCGAACGCACCATCCGTTTCCGGCTCTGCCACAGGAACCCCGACCGCAGCGAACAGAATCCCGTGTCCGGATTTCCACCAATGGCCACGCCGTTCATCGGGCGGTATTACCCAGACCAATATTCCCGACCCGATGTATAAACACCATACTTGGCCGCTTCGGCCCGAACCCAGTCAGATACCTGCATGCAGGAGGCTTTAAACAGTGAGTGAACGCATTGTCTACGTGACCGATGACAATTTTGAACAGGAAGTCCTTGGTTCCAGCGAACCCGTGCTGGTGGATTACTGGGCCGAATGGTGCGGCCCCTGCAAGATGATCGCCCCCATCCTCAACGAGATTGCCGACGAATATCAGGGCAAGATCAAGATCGCCAAGCTGAACATCGACGACAATCCGCAGACCCCGCCCAAGTACGGAATCCGCGGTATTCCGACCCTGATGCTGTTCAAGGGCGGCAACGTGGAGGCCACCAAGGTGGGCGCCCTGTCCAAGTCCCAGCTGACGGCCTTCATCGACAGCAACCTGTAGGCAGAGCAGATACGATCAACCAATATCAAGGGTGGCCCGCCCAATGGGTCGCCCGAAACCGAACCGGCAGCCTCGATCATCACGACCCGATGCGCAAGCCGGCAACCCTGCCCCGAGACATCGGCGCACCCCGCCCCGTCAACGACCTGTAACACAAGACAATAACCCATATGAACCTGACCGAACTCAAGACCAAACCCGCCGCCGAGATCATCCAGATCGCCCAGGACATGGGCATCGAGGGCACGGCCCGCTCCCGCAAGCAGGATGTCATCTTCTCGATCCTGAAATCCCACGCCAAGAGCGGCGAGGACATCTTCGGGGACGGGGTGCTGGAGATCCTGCAGGACGGCTTCGGTTTCCTGCGCTCCGCCGACAGTTCCTACCTAGCCGGGCCCGACGACATCTACGTCTCGCCGAGCCAGATCCGGCGCTTCAGCCTGCGCACCGGCGACACGGTCTCCGGCAAGATCCGCCCGCCCAAGGAGGGGGAACGCTACTTTGCCCTGCTCAAGGTCAGCGAGATCAACTACGAGGCGCCGGAGAATGCCAAGAACAAGGTCATGTTCGAGAACCTCACCCCGTTGCACGCCAATGAACGCATGCAGCTGGAACTGGGCAACGGCAGCACCGAGGACATCACACCACGCGTCATCGACCTGTGCGCGCCCATCGGCAAGGGCCAGCGCGGCCTGATCGTCTCGCCGCCCAAGGCCGGCAAGACCATGCTGCTGCAGAACGTGGCGCAGAGCATCGCCGCCAACCACCCCGAGTGCTACCTGATCGTCCTGCTCATCGACGAACGCCCCGAGGAAGTGACGGAAATGTCCCGCTCGGTGCGCGGCGAAGTGGTGTCCTCCACCTTCGACGAACCGGCCAGCCGCCATGTGCAGGTGGCCGAAATGGTCATCGAGAAGGCCAAGCGCCTGGTGGAACACAAGCGTGACGTGGTCATCCTGCTCGACTCCATCACCCGCCTGGCGCGCGCCTACAACACCGTGGTGCCTTCCTCCGGCAAGGTGCTTACCGGCGGCGTCGACGCCAACGCCCTGCACCGGCCCAAGCGCTTCTTCGGCGCGGCCCGCAACATCGAGGAAGGGGGTTCGCTGACCATCATCGCCACCGCCCTGATCGACACCGGCTCGCGCATGGACGATGTGATCTACGAGGAGTTCAAGGGAACCGGCAATATGGAAATCCACCTGGATCGCCGCATTGCCGAGAAACGCGTCTACCCCTCCATCAACATCAACCGCTCCGGTACCCGCCGCGAGGAACTGCTCACCAAGCCCGACGAGCTGCAGAAGATCTGGATCCTGCGCAAGCTGCTGCACCCCATGGATGAGCTGGCGGCCATGGAATTCCTGCTCGACCGCCTCAAGGTCACCAAGACCAACAACGAATTCTTCGATTCCATGAAGCGCTAGTAAGGATTGGGGTCAGGTCTTGCAATCCAGCAAACCGCCTTCTCCCCCACTATCGTTCCGATCCCGGTACCAGCGAACGGCACGACTGACGGTCGCATAGTGCACGGAAAACGCCTCCGCGATGGCCTGCATGGTGTAGGCGCCGGAGAGATAGGCCATAGCCATCGCCTCCCGCCTGTCCTGGTAACGGTGGATATATTCTGGAAGTGGTTGCGGTGAGCCACGTCGCTGCAAGCGAGGGACTTCCTTCAGGTCACCGCACCCGCCACCAACTTCCTGATTAAATTTCTCCACGAACTGCTCCGAACCCAGATATATTTGATTGCGCAGTTCATTCCAAATGCTGGGCTGACCAATACCCTCACGGACAAATTCGATATACCTGGTCCGCGCCCGCGCACGCCGATCCCCGAAATGGCGCAACAACCAATCGGTCTCGAGCCATGCGGGCGCCGGACACCCATTCAGCATGGTCTGGTGACTACTCCATGGCCAATCCTCCGGAGTCTCCGACATCCGCGCGCGCACCGGGTTTAATACCACGTAACGGGATAACTCCAGCAGGTACTCGTCACGCTCCACCAGAATCGCCTTGAAACGGCCCTGGAAAAGATGGCCAACCAGGTCATGGCGGCGATTGAATGCTTGTGTATACACGCCATTCAAGTAGCGCATTCCCTTCGAGAGATTCGCCTCCGCTGTTTCCACCACGACATGGTAATGATTCGTCATCAGACAATAGGCATGGCAGCGCCAATAATACCGGCTGCACACCTCCCCAAAGATACGCAACCAGCCCCTGTAATCATGCTCGTCACGATAGATATCCTCTCTTCGATCACCACGGGACGTCACATGATAGAGTCCACCCGGAACCTCGATGCGCAATGGACGCGCCATACATCCTCCCTGGATTGCGGCGAGCTACTGGCAAGAAATAAGTGACAAGGAGCCGATCACCGTCCTGGCTAACGGCCCCTTACGGGAGATGATGTAATGAGATTAGAGGTCAAATGCCGCGGGCTTCCAATCCCGATGCGCATGATGTCCTTGTCCGCGCAATCAGCGTCCCTGTCAAGGCCGGAACTTACAACGACTGTAGAGAATCCGCAACTTTTCCAGGGGTGGGGTCAGGTCTTGCAATCCAGCAAAATCGTACGATTTTGCTGGATTGCAAGA